>CAYVMO010000006.1:27984-132564 GCA_964452645.1 uncultured Ignavibacteriaceae bacterium | reverse complement strand
GGGCAGATTGCCGTGAATGTCATGCCAGACGACACCATCATCGGTCCAATAGATATGCGGCATTGGGTTGGATTGGTAATACCCTGACAAAGTTACATAGACTTTATCACGATTGAAGGGATCGACCGTAACACGGGTCACCCATCGCTTGACGGGAAGGGTCGAGCCGATGTTGCTCCAATCGGTACCGCCATTAACTGTCTTCCAGACATTACCGTCATCGGTCCCGACATAAATGTACGAGTGATCGGTTGGTGCGATATTTATCGTGGTAATTGTCCCGTAAACCAACCCGCCGCCACCTGATCCATCGGTCAAGTCATAACTGACTGCAACCCAACTGTTACCGCCGTTGGTTGTCCGCCAGAGACGATTGGAACCGTAATACAGAGTGTTATGGCTGACCGGGTCCATTATCACCGGTGTGTTCCAGTTATGCCGGTCCGAATAGTAGTCCATATTTCCCAGAGCCGAATACCAGCCGTAACCGCCGTCGGTTGATTTATAAAGATAGCCGTTTTGATATTCCGCATAAATGACGTTCGCGTTGGTATAATCGACAAGACAATAGAAACCGTCACCACCCAAAAATCTCTGCCAATCATCTGTGCTTCCGTTTAATGTCCGCATTGAGCCGTTATCCTGCGCCCCGCCGTACAATCGCTGGGGATTATTGACATCAATCGTTATATCGTAAAACTGAGTGTTGGGCATATTGTACGACTGGGTCCAGTTGGCGCCCATATTGGGCGACATCCCGACACCACCGTCATTCCCATTATAGACAAGATTGGGATTATCCGGATAGATATACAGGGCATGATGATCGACATGAAGATTATAATCGGCAAGGCTCCAGCTATTGCCGCCGTCGGTGCTTCGGTATTGCCGGAGACCCAGGGCAAAAACTGTGTCCGGGCTTCCCGGTGCGACACGAATATTCCCGAAATACCACCCATAACTGCTGTAAATATCAGTCAGGGCCGCGTCGTTAACTCCAATCCAGCTATCCCCCAGATTGGCGCTCTTAAAGACACCCATGAAATATCCGGGGTGATTGGCATAGATAGCATAGACTGTCTGCGATTCGGGGTCAATCGAAAGACCGATACGCCCCACCGTATCCGCCTGGGCCGGTAGACCGCCGGATAATCTGATCCAGTTTTCACCGGCATCGGTCGAGCGGAAAATTCCGCTCTGAACGCCGCCGACCTTTCGGCTGGTTGTGCTTCGATAGCGATACCACATGGCCGCCAGCAGCGTATTGGTGGAGGGATGAAGAGCGATATCGATACAGGCGGTCGTGTCGTCAATATAAAGCATCTTTTCCCAGCTATCGCCGCCGTCTATGGAACGGTAAACGCCACGCTCCGGATTGGTATCGAACAATAATCCGGTCGCAGCCACATACACCGTTTCCGGCCGCAGTGGGTCAATGACTATCCGTCCGATATAGTAACTTTCCGGAAGACCTTTATATTCCCAATTGACACCGCCATCAACGCTTTTATAGATTCCCACCCCTTCATAGGAATCACCCGAGGCATTGGCCTCACCGGTTCCGGCATAGATAATATCAGGATTATCGGGATGAATCGCCAATGCCCCCATCGACGGGACACCTTCGTCATCAAAAATCGCCGTCCAACTGCCACCGTTGTCGGTCGATTTGAAAATACCGCCCGCTGCCGAGGCGACATAAATAGTCGAGGGATCATCGCGGCGGACCGCTATATCGGTTATCCGGCCGGGAATATTGGTTGGGCCCGCTTGTTCCCATACCAACTGACGGAAACGACCGCCTTTGGAATTTTCTCTTAAAGACCGAGCCTCATTAATCGCTGATAGGAATTTTCCTTTTGGAATTGTCTTATAAGGATAGGCTCTTTGCATATAGAACCATTGGTTCGGCATCTGCTTGGCCCCCTTAATCTTGCCGTCCTTTTTAAGTTTGGAATAGATTGGATCATGGTATTCGCCCGCCTCCTCTTCCTCCGACTCGAAATGGCTGCTTATCCAGACAAATCCGCCTATAAATACGACTAACGCGAAAATGATAGCATAGATCTTATTCATCCACTGCCCTGATGCTTATTATTATCTATACCCAAAACCAATTTAATTGTGTTTCCCCATCACTTCCCAGGCGTGAACGGCAAATCGTATATGAGGTTCAATCTGTAATATAAGTCGAAAAAGCCTTTATCCAAGTGTTTTTTTATTAAGGATTTATGTTGAAAAAGGTGCCGTTTTGTTGCCAGATGGGACAAAATTACCTATATTCGCTTTTCTAATGGCAGGAATAAAACCATATTCGAAAAAATAAACATTTAACGGATGGAGATACATCTATGGATTACAAAAATATTATCGTCACCAGAGAAGATAATATTGTCATCGTTACCGTCAGTCGCGAGAAAGTCCTTAATGCGCTCAATTACGAGACAATAAACGAGCTTTTGAATTTCTTCCGGCAATCCTGGAAAGACAACTCGATCGGATGTGTCATCATCACCGGCGCCGGTAAATCTTTTATCGCCGGAGCCGATATCAGCGAACTGGCCAAATGCGACGTCCTGAAAGGAACCGCCAATGCCCGGGTTGGTCATTATTTGATGCGTACCATCGAGGATTTCCCGCGGCCGGTGATTGCTGCCGTGAATGGATTTGCCCTTGGCGGCGGGTGCGAACTGGCTATTTCCTGCGATATCCGGCTGGCTTCGGAAAAGGCCAAATTCGGGCAGCCGGAAGTCAATCTTGGTATTATTCCCGGTTATGGCGGTACACAACGTCTGGCACGTCTGGTCGGCCGCGGTAAGGCTAAACAACTGATATTCAGCGGGGTCATGATTGATGCCGCGGAAGCTTATCGAATTGGTTTGGCCGATGAGGTCTATCCGCCCGAAGAGCTTATGGACAAAGCGATGGAATTGGCCAAACTTATCGCCGCGAAAGGGCCGGTGGCCGTGTCGATTGCCAAAGAGTGTATCAACCACGGTCTTGATGTCAATCTCAGGGCAGGGTGCGATTTTGAAAAGAATTGCTTTGGTGTGATTTATGGCAGCAGCGATGCCAGAGAAGGTCTGAATGCCTTCCTGGAAAAACGCCCGCCCAGGTTTAAGGGTGAATGAAAATGAGACGCGGGCAGGTCTTGTGACCTGCCTTTTCTAATTTAGCTCTAACATAGAAATGAGTCCTACGTTATATACTATATGCTTAAAACCTTAATCAGAGTTATTATTCTTCTGTCAGTCCTATCGTCGCCGATTCTCGCCGATAATTTTATATCGACCGTTGACTCCCTGACCGATTATCCGCTGGATAGCCTTAAAAAAATATCGGTCGAGGATTTCGTCCTTCCGCTCAGATATGGTCAGGTCTCTTTTGAAAGAGGGATACTGTATTTAACCGGATATTATAATGGATTACCGACCGCCGCCTTTTTTATCGGGCATGGTCGATTTAAGTACTACCCGCCCGATGCTATCGAAACCCAGCAGGTGCGTCGCTTTTATTTGACCGATTCGGTCGATATCATATTTGACCAGGCTTATATTGCCTTTCCCTGGAATTCCGATATTCTTGACGAAATAAAAGACAAAGGTGAGTTTACCGAACCGGCCTATCGAATAAAGAGCTTTCTGAAAGCGATCAGGGACGTTCCCGACAAAAAGTTCAAGTACAATTTACCGCTTAATATTTATAAAGCCTCGATTGAAAATCAATCCGATTATCTGTGGATAAATCTTTTAAAAGACCGTTATTTTCATACGATTTATGTGTACGATCCTTATTCGACCGAGCAGGTTTCCCTGTACAAGTACACTTCCAACTTCAAAACGCCGCAGATTGTATCATCGGTGATCGATAATAAAGTCGATCCGTCGAAAAAAATCGATTCGCAGTTCGATTTGTTCAAATATGACATTGCCGTCGATATTTCCACCATCGGAAAATCGGAAATATCATGCACAATGAATCTAATCGGCAAAATCGACAGCCTTAAACTGGTCCAGTTCGAATTTCCCCGGGAATATGAGGTCGATTCCGTCAACGGCGATGTTGTCGATTCGGCTTCATTCATCAAGAAAAAAGACCGGCCCGGATTGACCGTCGAATTATCCGATTTCCGCTTCAAGGGGGATACGGCGGAAATATCGGTTTTCTACCGCACCAATCTTTTCCGGCACTATATGCGGTACGGCGTGATTCAGGAACACCTGACGCACTGGTATCCGTATAACGGCTATCGTCAGCAGTCGGAGTACGATGTCGATTATCGAATCGATAAAGGTTTTGATTTTATCGCCGTCGGTGAAAAATTAATAGACAGTACAAGCGGTGATAAGAGATTTCTGGAGTACCGTACCGCACCGACCACGGCGTATATCAGTTTCAATTACGGTGTCTTCGATTCGGTCGTAGTTCTTAATGCCCCCGTTCCCATAATCATCCACTTCCTCGAGAGCGATCGACCCTCGGTGATTTTCGGCAATGATAATATCGTCAATGTCGTCAATGATGTCTCGGCTTCGTTTTCGTTTTACAACGATAGCCTGGCACCATATCCGTTGAACAGGCTCGATGTCTGCTCGATGGCGGTCGGGTTCGGTCAGGGTTCGCCCGGGCTGGTGCATCTTTCGAAAATCACCTTCAATCGTTCGATAAAGGGTATCGATGATAAATTCCGGGCGCATGAAGTGGCCCACCAGTGGTGGGGTCATATGATTAATCCGAAGAGTTATCATGATGCCTGGCTGTCGGAGGGATTTGCGGAATATTCGGCGGCGATGTATATCGAATTGATCAGGAAAGACGAAAAGACATTTAGAAAAATCCTGAAAGAATGGAATAAAGCGGTGATCAGAGGCGGCCGGTGGGAGGACCGGAAATCGATCGGCTTTGAAGCCGGGGCGATTGTCTTGGGGCATAGGCTGGATTCCGAAATGTCCCCCGGTGATTTTGAAACTATAATTTATTACAAGGCCGCGTATTTATTGCATATGCTGCGCTATGAACTGGAAAGGGGTCAGGGCAAAAAAGGTGCTTTCATGTATTTGTTATCGGAATTCGCGCGCATCTTTTCGGGACAGCTGGTCACGACCGATGATTTTGTCGACCTTGCCGAGACATTTCTCGGCGAAAACGGTCATCAGTTTTTTAACCAATGGTTATTTGACTGGCGCGTCCCGAAAATTAAGAAAAAGGACGGAAGAAAAAATGATGGTACCGTAGATATCACCGTTACGGTCGAGAAAGTCGGAGCCTCTTTCGAAACGGCCTATCCGGTGAAATATGTCTTTTCCGACAGGTCGGAAGAAACCGTTATTTATCGAATCAAAAGAGGTACCAATAAATTTTCCTATAGCCCGCCAGGCGGCATGAAAGTAAAATCGATCCGGTACAATCCGGATTATGATATTCTGGAGCAATAGACGGAAGGTAATATCGGTATGGAACTCTGGTCATTGTTTCTGACGGCGTTTATAGTCGGCTTCTCCGGTGCGCTGATGCCCGGCCCGCTGCTGGCCGTGGACATCGCCGAAACGCCCGCAAAGGGTATCCGCACCGGGCCGATTCTTGTGGGCGGTCATGCTATCGCCGAACTGGCCGTGGTAATCCTGCTGGCCCTCGGTCTGTCGTCGCTTTCGAATAATAAAGCCGTCAACAGCGGTATCGGCATCGTCGGCGGCATTATGCTGATTCTGATGGGTCTGGGAATGTTATATAATTTGATAAAATCGAGGCTCAAGGCTCAAGCAGCCGAAAGAACCGGCAAAAGCGCCGCGCGGCTCACCGCCGACGGAATCATTACGTCACTGTCAAATCCGTACTGGTACGTTTGGTGGGCAACAACAGGTTCAGCCTTTATGGTTCGATCCCTGGAACATGGGGCCATCGGCCCGCCCGTTTTTTATATCGGGCATATTCTTTCCGATTTTGTATGGTACACCCTGGTCAGTATTTTAATCTGGCGCGGGCGGCGACTTGTCGTCGGTGCCGGCTATAAAATCCTGATCGTGCTCTGCGCTCTGTTTTTACTGTATCTCGGCGGATTGTTTATCCATGACGGTATCACCGGCTCAATTTAAATTTTCACCGCCGATAAAATCGCATCCCCGGATTGTCCGTATGACGCTTACGGATACATATTATAACATCCGACCAGCAAAGCCGGGCCGCCCGTGTATAAATTATCGAGCACATACGTGATATCGAGGTTATTAACCATACAATCGGCGTTTACGTCCGCAGATGACATAATCTTCGGGGGCGGGCCATCCAGGTACAGATATGTGATTATCAAGGTTATATCGAATATATTGATAACACCGTCTTCGTTCGTGTCCCCGGGGATAAAAACAGGGACTGCATGAGCTTCAAAAATATTCGTAAAGGTCGCGTCGGTGGAATAATCAAGCGTCCTCCAGCCGTGAATAAATTCATAGATGCTCCAGCAGTTTTCGTGATCGGCATCGTATGGATTCGGGTCGAAATTGACCAGGACATCATGGATGGCATCCCACCCGTGCCAATTTTCATTGGCGTTCGAGTCGTTATTATGCCCCCAGAGATCCTGACCTATATAATAATCGCCGTCGTCGACATCATCGTATAAATCCCACAGGGCCAATGCAATCGAACCCTCAACATGCGCCCCTTCATAGTACGGCACTGTATCCGACGGCTCCGTTTGCGGCATATCCAGCGTGAACGGAACATCCGGTGAGGGTTGCTCCAGATCAATCCATATAATCGTATCCTCGATGTCATACGCGCGGTCGATGTATATCGGATTATCTATTACGCGGCATGAGAAAAACGTCGCCCAGGCTTCCACAAAGGCCAGGTATAAATCATTCACACCCGATGTGGGGGTTGGCGAATTAAAGTAATGCGTGCCGCCCGAATACAAAGGCATCGAAGCGTTGGTCCATTGATAAAGATGCCCCAGCTCATGATCGACCACCGACGTATCCCACTGGTCCCAATCCAGTTCATCATAGGAACCTCTGATTTTGATACACGGGATATCGTCGACATCAAAGTCACCAAATGAGCTATTTTCGGCGCATTCATCTTTATCCAGGAAATAAACCGGTGCTTCAAAATCGGGAAAGCCAATTTCATCATGCGCATTCCGCAGAATAGCCTGGATATGAAAGACGCCCGCCATACTCAAATCGTCAATATGTGTATAAGCTGACGGAACACTTATGTTATTATGCGACGGGTTGGCCAGGCTGATAGAAACCGAATGGTAGTCGAGAGCTTCACCCTTATTATAATCAAGACAACTATCGGTTGCATAAAAGACATTTGAAAACGAATCGATCGCAAATAGCACGATTGTAATTGAGTCGACATTGGTATAAAATTGAAAACCGCCATCCGAATCGGTATATAATCCCGATAGAGCTTGATAATATGGATCTCCCCCGGACCATTGATATAGCCAGCAGAGAGTTCGTGCAACTGGATTCGACGTGCCGCCAAAAGCATCTTCATAATCGAATTCGCCGCTCAACGACCAGGTCTGTTTCGAATCATCCCCGGACACACCGTCGGTCGGCATCATCTCCCTCGAATTATTGACACGAATAAAAGTGGAATCCCCGATTAACTCGGCACATCTTTTGATGGAGGCGGGGACAAGATCGGAGGTAATCTGAAATTGGTCTTTACTGAATTCCCGCGGACTTTCATGCCCGACTATGTCACTCTCGACATTTATGGTAGTCATTTCACCGACATTTCGAGACCGACGAGTACTATAACTCTCATTGTTCGGCTCCGAATAAATTTCAACGACCGGCCTGATACAAATTTTGCCCGGCGTTTCAACCGTCGATGATACCATGAATTCGTATGTTTTATTATATTCGATTTCCCCCCGCCAGACAGCCTCTCCTTCAATGACTTCCGACGTATTAATGCCGCTTAAATAGGCCCTGGCAAACATGGCCGATTCCTGTTTATTCTGATAAATCTGCAAAACAGGATCTTCCGATTCTCTTAGAGTAAATGACCAGGACACCCGCATAATATCGCCGATTTGTTTCGGCTCTTCCAATACCCGCAATTCGAAATCAACATTGCGGACAGTTCCCGTCGGTTTCTCGGCCATGACATTGGCCGATAACAACAGTACACCGGCGACAATCAAAACGATAGCTTTGATGCTCATCTGTACACTCCCTAATTTAAATTTTTACCGAAAGGTACACACCAGTATCTATATCAAAAACTTGATATTCTCTCTGGCTTATGTGCCCCCCTGCTTGCAAATGCGGGTACGTCGTCAATATACTGAATCCCTATCGAAAAGCAAGAGATAAATTACGGCCTCGGCCGTTATTTCCTAAAGTGGAAGAATCAGGCAATATTCCCGGAATGAAGGCCGCCATCGTCCCAATAACACTATAACATTTTGATATGCAATGCATTATAGACATATTTAAAAAAACGCCGGGTGATTGAAATTTTCGACTTTTAAATTTATTTGAAATTCGCTAATATAATACTGTCCTGCGTAAATATGAAAAGAGTAACGTAGACATTAAAAAAATGAAATTTGCCAACTTCGTTCATCTGCATACGCACAGTCAGTACTCATTGCTTGACGGTGCCTGCAAACTTGAGCCGCTTATCGAAACGGCCAAAGAATATAAAATGCCGGCACTGGCCATTACCGATCATGGCAACATGTTCGGTGCCGCCGAGTTTTATAAAAAAGCGACCCAGGCCGGGGTGAAACCCATTATTGGAACCGAGGCATATGTTGCCGCCGGTTCCCGCTTCGATAAAAAACCGATTGGCAAATTTCCCGGCGGCGGCTTTCATCTGGTTATTCTGGCCAAAAATCAGACCGGTTACAAAAATCTTATCAAGCTTTCGACCGCCGGTTTTCTTGAAGGCTTTTATCATCGTCCCCGTATCGACAAACAGCTGCTGCGCGAACACAGTGGGGGATTGATCGCCCTGACCGCCTGCATGAAAGGCGAAGTCAACTGGCATCTTTTACGCGGCGATCCCGACCGCGCCGTCGAAGCCGCCCGCGAACTTAACGAAATTTTCGGTGACGGTAACTTCTATCTCGAGATGCAAAACCACGGCCTTGATAAAGAGGAGCTGCTGTTGCCGATGATTTATACCGTCCATCGGCAGACCGGGATTCCTATCGTGGCCACCAATGATTGCCATTATCTTAGACAGGAAGATTCCGAGGCCCATGATGCCCTGCTCTGTATTCAGACCGGCAAGCTGATTTCCGATACCGACCGGATGAAGTACAATACCGATCAGATTTATTTCAAATCGGCCGAAGAGATGGCGGAACTTTTTAAAGATTATCCCGAAGCGATCGATAACACCGTCCAGATCGCCGAGAAGTGCAATCTCGAGATGGAGATGGGCAAATTGCATCTGCCGCATTTTCCCATTCCGTCTCCCTATACCGATCCCGACAGCTACCTTCGTCATCTTTGTGTGGAAGGATTAAAAAAACGATTCAGCAAAATTAGTCAGGAGATTAACGAACGTCTCGACTATGAACTGTCGGTCATCAGGCAGATGAAATACGCCGGTTATTTTCTGGTTGTCAAAGATTTTATCGATCATGCCTGGTCGATCGGTGTTGCCGTGGGACCGGGGCGCGGCTCGGCGGCCGGCTCTCTGGTATCGTATTGTCTGGGCATAACCAATCTCGATCCGATGAAATACTCGCTGCTTTTCGAACGTTTCTTAAATCCGGAACGTATTTCCATGCCCGACATTGATATTGATTTTGCCGATCGCGGCCGCGATAAAGTTATCGATTATGTCGTTGAGAAGTACAACGAAAAAAATGTCTGCCAGATTATCACTTTCGGGACCATGGCCGCCCGCGGTGTCGTGCGTGATGTCGGCCGCGTTCTCGGCATGCCGTATTCGGAAGTTGACAAAATCGCCAAGATGATTCCTTTCGCGGTCGGGATGACTCTGGAACAGGCGCTCAAAGATAACGGCGAATTGAAGCAGTTGTACGATAAGGACGAACGCGTCAAAAAACTTATCGACCTCTCCCGACCGCTCGAAGGCCTGGCCCGTCATGCTTCCACGCATGCCGCGGGCGTCGTTATTGCACCATCCGATTTAACCGACTATGTCCCGCTGTTTAAGAGTAATAAAGACGAAATCACGACCCAGTTCGACATGAAAATGGTCGAAGAAATCGGCCTGCTGAAAATGGATTTCCTCGGACTTCGTACTCTGACCGTCATTCAGGATTGCCTGAAGATGATCGAAGAAAACCACGACAAAAAAATCGATATCGATGCTATCGACCTCAATGAAAAAAAAGTATATAAACTGTTCGCACGCGGCGAGACTATTGGAATCTTCCAGTTTGAATCGGGCGGCATGCGCGATTATCTGCGCAAGCTCAAACCGGAAAATCTTACCGACCTGACCGTCATGAACGCCCTCTATCGGCCGGGACCGCTCGATTCCGGCATGATTGATATCTATATCGAAAGAAAAAACGGCAGACAGGAAGTTACTTTCGAGCATCCCCGACTGGAAAAAATCCTGAAAGACACGTACGGTGTGATAGTCTTTCAGGAGCAGGTCCTTCAGATCGCCAATTCCCTCGCCGGATACACGATGGGCAAAGCCGATATTCTTCGCAAGGCCATGGGCAAGAAGCAGGCGAAACTGATGGCCGAGCAGAAAAAGGAATTTCTCGACGGCTGCCGGGAGCATAAAATCGACCCCAAAATCGCCGGTTCGGTTTTCGATCAGATTGAGACTTTTGCCCGTTATGGCTTCAACAAAGCGCACTCCACCGGCTATGCCCTCATCGCCTATCAATGCGCCTATCTGAAAACCCATTATCCTCTCGAATTCATGGCCGCCGGAATGACCTCGGAAATGGATGACGCCGGCCGCATTTTTATCCTGATGGAAGAATGCCGCCGCATGAACATCATCGTGCAGCCCCCCGACGTCAATGAATCCGAGATAGGCTTCAGTGTCCGCGATAAAAAAATCCGTTTCGGGCTTCTCGCTATCAAGAATGTCGGCGAAGGGGCCGTGGAAGCGATTATCCGCTCCAGAAAAGCCGACGGCAAATTCACCAGTCTCGCCGATATCGTCAGCCGTGTGGAACTTAAAAATATCAACCGCCGCACGCTGGAATCGATGATTGCCGCCGGCGCTATGGATACACTGCCCGGAAATCGGGCTCAGAAAACATCGGTGGTCGTTGAGATGCTTGAATTCGGCCAGAAAGTGCAATCCTCCTCGCAGACCAACGACCTTTTTGCCGCGGACGGTACCAAAATCGATCGCAAAGAACCGACGATGCCTGATAAGGACGATTGGTCTATCACCAAAAAGCTGTCAGGCGAAAAAGAGATGCTCGGCTTTTATGTCTCCGGTCATCCGCTCGACCGCTTCCGCTCCGAACTGGTCAATTTCGGAACGGTCGATACCGAAAAACTGGCGACTGTCAATGACAATCGCGAGGTGCGTCTCGGCGGGATAATTTCTGCGGTCAAACTGATGAACGATAAACGCGGCAACCGGATGGCCTTTGTCACCATCGAAGATTTTAAAGGTCATGTCGAGCTGATCGTCTTTTCCGATTCGTACGAAAAAGGCAAAGCATATATCCGTGAAGACGAAATTATCATGGTCAGCGGTCGCGTTTCGACCCGCGAGGAGGAGGCGGCCAAAATCATCGTCAACGACCTCTTTCCGCTTGAATCGCTGGCAAAACAGTTTAACTGCCAACTGGTTATAAGAATCGATGAAAACACCTCCGAACGAAAACTTGCGGCCATCCAAAACGCCCTGGAAAAAAATAAGGGCAAAATCCCGGTGATGATTGCGGCGCGCCAGAACGGCGATGAATATTATATCAAATCCAAACGCTTTGTCATCGAGCCCAAAAACGATCTTCTTATTAAATTGAAAGAAATTCTCGGCGATTCTTCTGTATTCCTGCAGCCCCTTGGATAAATAAACCGGATAAATAAAAAAGAACTTTTTTTGTTCGGATTATGTTGTATATTGTAATAATAGATATAGCTGCAACTTACTTGATTAGGCGGTGAACAGTGAAAAAAATTATTTCCACTAATATTCTGGCTTTGGTGTTGATTTTACTGGTTTCGGCGCTGGGTGTTCGGAGTGCCGAAAAGGCCGAGAAGAAGGATAATCCGGGCAAAAAAACCGAATCGATCGATTCGACCGAAATAAACTGGCTTCCCTACGATGTTGGGCTGGAAAAGGCCAAAAAAGAAAAGAAACACATTTTGGTCGATTTTTATACCAATTGGTGCTATTACTGCAAGAAAATGGACAAGGAGGTTTTTGTCCGGCCCGAGATAGTCAAGATGCTTAATGAGAATTTTGTCGCTATCAAAGTCAATGCCGAATCCAGGAAAGAACTCGATATCGACGGTTACAAAATAACCGAACGCAATCTGGCCGTCTCCGAATACCGCATCCGCGGATATCCGGCCTACTGGTTTTTGAAACCGGACAGCGAAAAACTGGGCGTGCTGCCCGGCTATCAAAGTCCGGATGTGATGATGGATGTGCTTTATTTTATGAAAGAAGCGCTTTATGATAAAATGAAATTCGACGAATATATGAAAAACGGCGGTCGCAAGTCGCTTGCCAAGGGATAATCCGGAGGACAAATGAAAAAGGATATATACATAATCGCATTATTTTTTGCTCTGGCGCTTTTGATGATTTCCTGCTCATCTTCGAATGATAACGATACTCAGAAAACCGGGCGCGTGGCGCAGGGACAGGTGCAGGCGTCTTCTACCGGTTTTTTGAACCTGCGCGACATCGACGGCAATCCGTGGAATCTTGACGATTATAAAGGCAAACAGCCTATGATTATAAACTTCTGGGGATCGTGGTGCCCGCCCTGCCGTCACGAGATGCCGGATTTGAAGCGGATATATGAAGAATACAGTCCCAAAGGTCTCGAGATTGTTGGAATCGCCGTCAATGATACCCCCGGCAAGGTCAAGGCTTATGTCGAGAAGGGTGGCTATGACTGGGTGATGTTGATGGCCAGTAGCGAGGCGGCGCGATATTTCAAACTCGGCGCCGGAGTCCCGACGACGATATTTTTTGATCGCGACGGCAACGAAACCGGTCGATATGTCGGCATGCGGACATATAATGAATTCAAAAAGGCGGTCGAAGAAATAATCTGATGATGAAATTATAATATGATTGAAAAATAATTTAATTTGTGCATTTAATTTATCCAAGGCGGTGCTCGGCACCGCCTTTTTTATAGTGCAATTTTGCGCAATTGCATACTCCGATTCCCGATTTATCGAGCCGATAATCCCAGCCTGATCCGTGCCGTGCGAGTCCTCAGACTCGCCGGAACGGGAAGAAGGGTGGGACTACAGCTGCAATCATAGGGCAGGAGCCCTGCCGAAGGTCCTGAACAAAGTGAAGGGCGCTCCTGCCGATCGCGCGAAGCGCGAAACATTGTGGCCCTCAAACGTCCTCGTCGGTCCTCTGTACCTGTGAACTCTTGGCCGCGGCGAAATCACGAACCGGTTCGGCGATTGAATCGTTTTATCAATTATAATCTATTCCGGCTTTTTCGCTCCGCCCGCTATTAGATTATAAAGCCACGCAAATATCGCCCCGCCTATGAGACCATCGACAAAACCCCATATCAGGCCGATAATGCTCCCCAGCGGGCTGACATTAAAGCCGCGATAAATATGCCCGATGGCCAGCGGATCACCGGTGGCGCCCTCGAATATCATCACCCACCAGGCGGTAAATAGAAGGCAGACTCCCCAGATAATCCCGCTCGTCAGAGCGAAAGCTTTCACATTCAGCTTCATCTTGATCCTCCTTTGATAAGATTCGAATTCTTACATTTTACAGCACGAACGCTTTAAACGACGTTTATTTTATCCATAATATCCGATTGTTAAAAACAAACGCAATGGATATTTCGCCGGGCGGTTATCCTTTACGGCGTTTCTGTCAAAGCGGGGTGGGGCGCAGGTCATGGAGCCCTGCCGAAGGTCCTGAACAAAGTGAAGGGTGCTCCTGACACCGGTGGGGTGGCGTAGGCCAGCGAGCCCTGCCGAAGGTCCTGAACATAGTGAAGGGCGCTCCTGACAATCCGCGTGGGCGGCAGACGCCCTCGTCTGCCCCCTTATATCGTGGCTGGCATGCGTCCTCGTGAAATCCTGACAAAGGAAGGGTGCACCAACGAAATCGTATCACGTCATTGCGAGCCCGATATCCCGATTCTTCGGGGTATTGTGGGCGGCAGACGCCCTCGTCTGCCCCTTATTGAGGGCGTGGCAATAACATTGCGTCGCAATCTATCTTCACGATTTGTCAGTCCATACCCAAAACCACAAACCAGTGCCAATTCCTGTCACAATTCCCCAAAAATTCTTGCCAATATTGCGCATAAACGCGAGATAATAAAGAATGGTGTTGATTTTATTCAGGTAATGGAGCATATTATCAATGCGCCATTGGAGAATTCGCATCACGTCATTGATATCGGCGCTGTAAATGTGATTTTTGGAGAAAAAATGTAACGGGTAAGAAACCCACCGCAGCGCGGATGGGCTACACAGCAAACGATTAATGAAAGGCCCCTTCGTTTACAATTTAAATATGCAAGGCATGGAATACAATGACTATTAGCGAATACTTATATTATAAAAATTAGTCGTTACTAAACTTTAATCAGGTAAATTATGAAAAAATTACAAATTATTAACGAATTGCCCAAAAAACTTTCCGAAAGATCAGATGAAATTGAGCAATTGTTAGAAGATTTCGCAACTATATGCAAACCGCTCGAAATTAATAGTCTCTATTTATTGGCGGACTCCAGAACAAACGCCATTTATTGCGAATGCCATTTACTCGCGGAAATCATTGTAAATCTTGGGACTATTGACGTCCCACTTGATCCCGAAGAGCAGCCTGAATATAGGGCCAATAGAGAAATAGAAGAGGATCATGTTGCATATGAAAGGATGCAAAGCGATGCTTTGGGCGGTCGGACTTTCAGCAATATTGTTGCTGAGTATACGGATAATTTCGATCCCAAACACCCTTTGAAAATTATTGGTGGACAACATAGATTCCTGGCGATTAAAGAAGCATTGCAAAAGAATATGAATGTATATCATGGATTAAAAATATACTTCAATCTTGATACCGATCAAAGGCTGGATGTACAACTCATATCGAATACCAATATTGCTGTATCATCCGACCTTTTGGACAGAATGTATGAAACCGTATCAGGGCCTCAATTAAGAAACTGGTGTCAAAAAGTAGGTTTTCTAGAGGAGGGCTCAGATTTTTCCAGCAGAAGACAAAAGGGTCATGCAATCACAGTAAGAGATGCACGCACGTTCATTATGAATTATTATTCGGGATGCAAAATTGATTCCAAAGAATTTTCCAACACGAAAACTACCCCTATATTGGCAAAAAGTGGCGGGGTCGACTCCGATTGGGATTCGTTAAAAACAGATACTCCAAGCCTTTGGGATGACAAAGATTTGGAAAAGGCTGGCAGAGAATTCGTTTTGTTAGGCCAGGCGCAAAGAGATTACTACCAAAATAAAACCTCTGATAATACTAGGAAAGCTGAATTTGCTGAAAAAGTATATACTTTTGCCGTTATATCTTCATGGCCATTTGTTGCTGGTTTACTGAAAAATAATCCAACAAGATTAAAGAGACATTTTAACCTTAGAATGCAAAAAAATATAGATCCTTTAAATGCCAAAGTTCTTGCAAAAGCAAAACATAAAACAGACCCGGATAATTACAGAGGATTGGGCACAAGAAGTGACACGAAAGAGAGAGGCCGATTCGTAGAGTTATTCTATTTACAGGCCGAAAAGGGCGAAGGTATAAAAAAGGCAATAGCCGATACGGCAATCAAAAGATACCACGCAAAAAAAGCAGTTATTGAAGCGAAAGAAGCTGAGGAAAGGATATAGCAATTTGAATGAAGTAGATGATTATTGCAAATCACTTCTTGAAGAATCTAAGCGATTTTTTGAAAAAGCCGCCATCGAATCCGATGCGGATGGTAAGACTGCTTATCTACATGCCGCGATTCTTTTGGCATTTGCAGGTCTCGAGGCTAACTTGAACGCTATTGCCGATGACTTTTCTGAAAGAAAGGACCTTCCTTTATTGACACAATCCGTTTTTTTTGAAAAGAATATAGAGTTGGTGAAAGGGAAGTTCGAATTATCTGACAAATTAAAAATATATAAACTTGAAGATCGAATAATGTTTTTAATGAATAGTTTTAGGAAACGTAAATTCCATTATGATACCCAATGGTGGATCACGTTAAGAGAAGGTATTAAATATCGAAATAGGCTAACGCACCCGAAACAAGTAGTCAAAATAAGTGAAAAAAAAGCACGGGAATATATTGAGGCAATAATCAAAGTATTAGACGTCATCTATAAATCTGTTTATAACCAACAATATCCATTGGCTAAAAGCGGTATTTATTCCAATCTCGATTTTTGATATATGCCTGCAACATCATAAATTCGCGATTGTCAGGATCGCCCTCGGGATGGAATCCCTTGGGGCCCTTCGACATCTCGCCAAGGCTCAATGTCTCGGGCAGGGATCCTGACCTACCTTTAAATCAAATTATGCACCAAATCAGTGTTAATCCTGTCTCCCGGCGGTTATATAGAAATATGAAAAAGGAACGGTATGGAACGAACCTGTTTTATAAAATCATTGTGGGCAATTCGTAACGAAGCCAATTTGTTGGCGCACGTGGACTTATGCTCACCGCGTTTCTCGGGGGGAAAGAATAAAAATAAAGATGTTAAAATATGCGAAACGAAGCCAATTCATTGGACTTGCATCTCCCGCAACCGGTTACGCGAATTTTCATCTTGTTTCGGACGATATTCCGAGCGAGGGTGCAATTCCTCACGCCGAGCGAACAACCCAACATCTTTATTGCCTCGAAATCTAATATTAAAAGTAGGGAAGAACCCGAGCCCCGTTCTTATGGGGCGATGTGGTTCTGCCATTTCAATCTTGACCCGCAAAAAAAAATCAAAAATTAAAAACGAAGCCATTTCGTTGGTGCACCCTTCCTTTGTCAGGATTTCACGAGGACGCACGCCAGCCATGTACGCGCAGATGATTTACTTATCTTTTAAAAAAAGCGAGGCGGCGATTTCGGTTGCGGTCACCAGGCCCTGAATCATCGCCGAGGAAAATCCCTCATGCTCCATCCGGTTCAATCCGGCAATGGTACAGCCGCGCGGCGTGGTAACTTTGTCGATTTCCGATTCCGGATGAATATGCGATTCCAGCAGGAGCGAGGCCGCCCCGCGAGCGGTCTGGGCCGCCATCCGGAGCGCTTCCTCGGCATGAAAACCGATCTGGATGCCGCCTTGCGAAGAAGCTCGTATCGAACGCAGGAAAAATGCGACACCGCAGGCGCAAAGCGCCGTCGCGGCAATCATATCCTCTTCGGGAATGACCAGCGTCTTGCCCAGCTTATTAAACAGTTTGACCGCCGTCTGAAGCGGCCGGCCGTTCTGGTTATCGGCGGCCAGACAGGTCATCGATTCGCCGATAGCGACAGCGATATTGGGCATGATACGGATAATGGAAATATTTCCGCCCAACTGTCGGTCGATCTCGGAGGTGGGGACACCGGTGACGGTCGACAATATCAGGTGTTTGCCCGGCAGGACCGAATTTCTGATGGAGTCGAGAAGAGTGTCCAGGTGATCCGGCTGGACGGCGATAATAACCGTTTTGCAGTTGGTTACCGCGTCGGCGTTGTCGCCGGTCACGATAAAACCGCGTTTGCCGAAGTCCTCCAGCGTCCGAACACGCCGACGGGTCAGATAAACCTGCGACGGTTTATAGCCGCCGGCCAGGATCAATCCCTCGGCCATCGCCTGCCCGATATTGCCGACACCGAGGATTGCAATCCGGTCGGAGAATTGATATTTGTTTTTCGTTGCTTTCACCATAACCGAAGGTCAATTAAAAGTCTCTCATATGATTATCGGAAATATACGGCACCGACTTCAATATTATAAAACCGGCTCCATATTTACATTTTCAGGAATTTTTCTCATTGACCTGTGGACAAAGTTGTCTTACATTACAGAGTGCTCTGCGCTTTACGGCGCGTTATGGATTAAACCGGCGACCTTTTTCTGCTCCTCCCACGGGTCGCCGGTTCTTTATTATCCGATTATATCCTGAATGAAAAGCCGAGCATAATGTTTAAAGAACTATAGCTGTCTCCTTCAGGATTACCCTGACGCCTGAAACCGCTTTGAATCATGACATACACCGGCTCGCCCCACGGGATCTTGAACCCGATTCCTAATCCCACGCTGGACCCTCCGAAAAATCCGATTTCCGAATAAACGAAACTTTTGACCTTGCCGAAGCTGCTATAGACTCTAAAATCGATCACGAATGACAAATACCCGCGCTCCGGTCGATCAGTCCACCCCAGACCGGCGCCGGCGTAGAAGTTGCCTATGTCATAACCGTTAATAAGCAAAGCGGATAAAGAACTGAATCCATCGCCGGAAGCTATACCGAGAAGGCCGATGTATTCCGGTTCCGATAGCAAATCCTTCTGCCGCGGCGGGCGACTGGCCTCAAATTCTTTTCTGACTGCCGGGTAGTTTTCTTTATCGGTGATAGCGTATATTTTCCGAAAAGGGATTTCGATGACGACTCCGTCCATGTTTTCAATCACGACTTTTTTTCGGGGTACGACTTCGGTGATTTTGACTCCCAGGTAAGCACCGCCGTTTTTCAGCAAAATGACATCGGTATATTCATCCTCCGAATAAGATTGGGAAAATGAACATGAGAATGCCAGAAAAAGAAAGGCGATAAGAAGTGCAAGGACAACCGCTATTCTTATATTTCCACCGGCTCCATCGCTTTTGTGTTTCATAAGTTAATAATATATACGATTATTATCAAGACAATGGCCTAAATCAAAAAAATAATTATTCAATCGATTTTAATCCCTTATCGACCATTTATCGAACTGAATGTACAAAAAAACCGGAGCGTTGCCGCTCCGGGTTTTTAAGGCATTTACTGATTACTTGCAGGGCCATGCGCCGGGGCAATCGAGATCGGGACAATCCAGATAGAGATAGCAGATCAGCCGTGTAACGTCGAAAATATTGACAGTACAGTCGGCATTAACATCGGCTGATTTCATCGGATCCGGCGGATCACCCTCCAGGTAAAGATATGAAATAATGTCCGTAATATCGAAAATATTGATAGCGGCATCGCCATTTACATCACCGCAATCAAAAGGCAAGGCGACCGACCCCGGAACCAACCGGGGTGTATAGTTCGGAACGATTTTTGCGAAAAACTGCGGGACATAGGTCCAGAATTCCTCAACGCTGACCTGAGCGCCCTGATCCGGCGTGGCACCTCCCGGGATGGTGAAATATAGCTTCAAAACCGGTCCCGATCCGGGATCAAGGTCAGGAGTAGCGGGATTTGTATTATAGATCAAATAAACCGCCTTTTTCGAATCGGCGGCGACGTTGTTGGCATAGTCAAAATAATCGGTTCGGCAGCCGGTGGTTGTCCAGGAATCAAGTGTAAGATTCAGGTTTCCGGAATAATCGACCGGGATTCTCAAACCGCTAATAGGAATCGTATTAGCGGCGTAAATATTTACTTCGACCTGTGTTCCGGCATCACCGGTTACATTTTCGCCAATCATTGAATCGGCCAGAGCGGTAATATAGGTCGTTGCTGTGTACGGATAAGTCGCCTTCCCGGAAGTGGTTGCGTACAGCGTAACATCAAACCGACCCGGCGTAGTGTAATTGTGAGTGGGATTTTGAATGTAAGCATCGCCGCCATCACCGAAAGACCATTCCCAGCTGTCAATCGACTCCGAACTGTTTCCGAAGAAATTAACAGATATCGGGACCAGACCCCAAACCGTATCGGACGTGAAATAGGCAAGTCTATTGGGCTCGATGTTAATCATCATATATTCTACATCTGTGTCACAACCTGGCCAGGGACAATGTAAATTATCAATTGTATACCAGGCATTCTGGGATCCTCCCCATCCATAGTTCATATGAACCTGGTCCGGCGGACCGGCGGCACGCCAGCCGTCACAAACGATACAGTGAGAGTAAATGCTGTAAAGAATAGGAAGATTATTGGAAAGCTGACCCTGAATAGCAACCGACCAGGCAGTCTGCGAGTAATCGCTCCGTTGCTTCATCTGTATCTGGCTCTTATAGCGGAAATATAACGGCAAGACACTCTGAGCCATATAAGTGTATGTCCCCGAACCGCAATAGCTGAAATCCATATTGAAAGCTACGGCCATTTCATAACTGAGTTCGGATAATGCGTTTTGCTGGGCGGCTGTGCAACCGTAATCGCAATTGTCGGCCATATTGGCCCAGTCATACAAGTCGGTATAATCTGCAGTTAGATAGGCACCCGGTGTACTTCCGCCACAATAAGTATCACCCGCCCACCAGTATATATGGCTTCCGGTTCCGCAAATAGGCCACTGATGATAGGCCAATATTTGTACCGCAGCCGTCGCTACACAGCCCACGACACAACGACCCCCATCACCCATCGGGCAAAGCTGATTGTACGGGTCGAACTGATGCCATTTGGTTGTCAGTAGCGGACCGACGTCAGTAACATCACGAAACTCTCCCTGGCTGAGATTGTGGTCGAAAGTAACTTTATCAACCAGATAATTATCCCATTGCAGTCGTTGCTCGCGACCAAAAAGAACGTCACCGGTTTGCGGCTGGCGAGCATCCATGCTTCCATAACGATCGACATATAATTGAGTCCGCCGCTGAAGAACATCTCGCAGTAATGCTGCCATACCCTGCGGCGCATCCGAATTTATGTCCAAATCGTTCTCATCGGAATAAGCTTTTATCGGAGCCAATTCCTTCAGAGCCGGAACCAGAATAAAACCCTGTGGTTTAATAGAAAAGCAATAGCCATAGACAGTTCCATTAATTGATAGCTCCTGCATATCAATGATTTCCGGTTGGGTCGATCCGGCCCATGACCCTTTCTGCAAGGTGATGTAAGTTAACCAGTTACTACCAACAAGGCGAGCTTCATCGACGGTAGCGGTTTCAGCTAATATCTGTGATGAAGCAATTAAGATTACCATAAACGTAAGGCCGAGCAGCCTTATCGCAGAACTTAAAAAATTACGCATAACAACCTCATAAAATTGGGCGTTTCAGGCGGACGGTGAGGAATATTTGTTTTACTAAAATATACAAAGAATCCTGATAATGTCAAGATTTTATCACAAGGCATGTTTCCTACATCGGCCGAAATCGGAAAAAAAGGAGGCAAAGAAAGTCTATCTCCCTGAAATTCAATATATTATCGATCAGGGACATTCCGGTAGAGGCCCGGAATTATATAAATATGTTATTAAGTAAGTGACGTCGAAAACGTTTATCTCGCCCGAATTGTTAACGTCCGCGGAAGCCATAGGATAAGGTGGCGGTCCCCCGAGGTAGAGATAACTAATAATGTAGGTCGCGTCGAAAATATTGACGGTTCCGTCACGATTGGGATCACCGCAAAGGAAAGGCAAACCAACCCGACCGGATGCGAGCTTGGGTGTAAAATTCAGGACCGGACCATAAAACATCGGATAATATGAATAGAATCCATCAAGGACAATATCGGCATATTGATTGGCGGTGGCTGACGGCGGTATGGTAAAATACAGCTTTATTATCGGCCCATAGCCCAATTCGAGATCCGGGGTAGAGGCATTAATGTTTTGTATCGAATACGCGGCGCGACGGTTAACCGGATCCAGCGCAATGTTGTTAATATAGTCAAAGTACTCAGTCCGACAGCCGGTGACCGTAAAAGAATCCAGATTCAGGTTTAAAGTCCCCGAATATTCGACAGGAATCATAAATCGGCGCAACGGGACGGAATTCCTGGCAAAGATTTCGACTTCCACCGTTGAGCCCGCCTCACCCTGGACATCGCTTCCGCACATGGAATCGGCCAGGGCAGTAATATAATTGGTGGCCACATAGGAGCGCGTTTCTTCTCCCGACCACACCTGGAGTTTGACATCATAGCGGCCGTTTTGCGTATAGGTATGCGTCGGTGCCTGAATAAAAGCCGAATCACCGTCACCGAAATCCCACACCCAGCTGTCGACATCAAGCGTACTGCTGCCAGTAAAGCTGATCGTAAGCGGGACATCTCCCCAGGCGGTATCGGATTCAAATTGAACTCCCCGGTCGGGCTCTATGTGCGTAACCATCATCTCAACATTAGGCGTGCAACCAGCCCAGGGGCAGTATAATTCATCGATCGTATACCAGGCATTATGGCCGCTGTTCCAGCCATAATTCATATGGACCTGATAATTAGCCATCGGGTATCTCCAACCGTCAGCGACAATCGAATGCGAATAAATTCGGTACTGGATCGGCCGGTTAGCTTCGATTTCAGTCTTAATCATATCGGACCAATCAATAAGGAAATAATCGGGACGATCGTGTAATTCTATATGGTCATAATATCGAAAATATGTGGGGAACACGGTTTGGGCGCTGAAAACATATGCCCCCGAACCGCATCGGCCATAACTCATATCAAAAGCTACACCAACCTCGTAATTCAATTCGGCCAGTGCCGCCTCCTGTGCCGGCGTGCATGAACCGCAATAATCGACAATATTATCCCAATCATATGGATCCGAGAAATCGGCCGATAAATACTGGGGAGGTGTGCTACCGCCGCAGGAATAATCACCGGCCCAATAATATTCATGAGTCCCGGTTCCCTCCGGTGGCCACCTGTGATAGGCCAGAATCTGCGCCGCGGCAGTGGCCACACAACCGACAACGCAACGGCCACCATCGCCCCAGGGGCAGTACATATTATATGGATCGCCCTGATCCCAATGGGTCGTCAAAAGCGGCCCAATTTCCTCATATCGTTCAGTATCCTCGGGCAAAAGACTTCCTAAAAATGATTCCTCCGGGACAAGAAGTTTATCCCATAGAAGACGGTGCCTGCGGCCGAGAAGAACGTCGCCCGTTTTCGGTTGCTCCGCCTCCAGACGTCCGTAAACATTTACAAACGCACGCGTCCGATTCTGCAAAACTTCCCTGAGCATGGCGGCAAATCCGTCAGCAGCATCCGGATCCAATCTGGATTCCTGAGAACAGGCTTTTATTGCGGGCAGGTCTTTCAAGACCGGAACAACGACGTATCCGGCCGGGTCGATTTCGAAATACCAGGCCAGGACAGTGTCATTGGCTTTGATTTCCTGAGAGGAGACAATCTTCGGGCTATCCGATCCAGCCCAGCTACCCTTCTGAAATACCGTATAAGTCAACCAGTTGTGACATACCAATTGAGCCTCGTCAATGGTTGCGATTTCGGCCAGCGCCGGAAGACAAATCATCGAAATAACTATCAAAGTAAAAACTGGGGTTTTTAAAAGGCGGTTTAAATTTTTACGCATAACTTCCTCATCAAAGTCGGGCGTTTCCAAGTGCAGACGGTGCAGGTTTTTTCTACCATGAATATATGCATAATCAATTTGTTGTCAATAGATTAAATGTTCGCCCTTTCGTATGGAACATTATGCACACTCACGCATCGGTCGGGATAATTGCTTGAAACCTAAAAGCAGTACCGCCCTTAGTACTTATATCAATGAATATTTTTCCGCCAGTCTTCCCGTATCGTGGTGAAAAAGCGGACAAATCTTTTGACCGCTGCCCGTGAGACGGGAGCGTCGAGATGCGGGTTGGCCTTGATAGCGCGCCGAAATTCGCCCCTTAAATGGCTCATGAGCTTAGGTGTAATATATCGGCCTACTGGCTGTTCGTCGCCACATCATTCCACGGGCAGTGGAAACGCCAGATACCGGTCATCGGCATTTCGATATCATCCGGGGGAAGAGAATAATCACCGAATTCCCCGGCCATAAATCCGGTACGCCCATCCATCAGATTACGGAACTGGCCATGAAAAACGCCATGCCCCTCACCGCACATCGGGCACATCCGCGGATCGTCATAATACCAGTGTCCGTCGAATTCGGCAATCACCTGATCGGTATACAGGCCCGAAACCGAGCCGGTGAATTTCCCGGACACATTCGTGCTGCAACTCCAGAAAATACCGTTCATATATCCGACCGTATCGCCCAGATAATCCATCCAGTACCCGTTAAAACTGCCCGAATCGCTCAGCCAGCCATCCTTGACCCAGGTTCCTTTGATCGCACCGCCCGGACAGGCGTTTTCCCATATCAGACGGGAGTAAACGATAAGACCATTGCTTTCATCGACGGGGTAAAAAGCGGTTAAATCAACCAGCTCATCGAAAGTATAAGATAAAGTTATCGGGCCGGTTTCAAAGGTTAGAAGCGGAACGACCAAATAATCCATATCCCTTCGTATAAACACAAGGAAACTTAAACCATCCAGATCATTAGCCGTCTTCGAAATCCAGATAGCAAAGGTCGGATTATTGTGAATCAATACCGAATCCTCGCCGGATTCAAAATCGATTTCGTACAATACATAAACGACCCCGTCGGCATTCATCGAAAGTGTCCCCGACCAGTCGGTCGTATCGTTTGACGGTATCGCGGTATTAAAGACATCACCCCATAGAAATGTCACCGAATAAATGTCGCAGTTATTAATTAATTCAGCCGGAAGTGAATCCAGATATGCGGGTTGTTCGCCGTTTTCCGATTCAAGTCCCTCAGGAAGATATTGGTCCAGAATTTTCCGGGCATTTTCCGGAAGTTTTTGATTATCGGCTACCTTTTTTTCTGATTGATCCGGTGCGGTAGAATTATGACTGCATCCGGCTATAAAAAGAAC
The DNA here is from genome assembly GCA_964452645.1 of uncultured Ignavibacteriaceae bacterium. GTDB lineage: Bacteria > Zixibacteria > MSB-5A5 > GN15 > PGXB01 > CAYXTW01. The sequence continues at coordinate 107,593 of CAYVMO010000006.1, read as the reverse complement.
TAACAAAAAACAGGTTAAAAAAGTCAAATATCGCATAATCACCTCGTAGCTTTAAATATTTTCCCTGCTCTTCTGACGATTCAATAACGTTCTATGCCGGGCACGTCATAAATCGCCGGATATATTTTCCCTATATAATAAAGATAATCGAAAAACCGATTTGATACAAGTTTTTTTCGCATACGAATAAGGCATCTGATTGACTTTACATTGTCATAAACAGCCTTGACCCCGGCCGAATCTGTACTTTAATTATTAAAGCTTATAAGTAAGTGACAGTTGTTAAACGGATTGATCTTGCCGGGAGATAATTATGAACGGAATAATATTTTTCAAAACACGAAAACTTGAAGAGTTAAAAGAATTCTACATCAGTCAAATCAGCTGTACTTTATGGCTCGATCAGGGCGATTATATTATTTTGAAAAAGGGCAATCTTTTGTTTGGTTTGCATAAGCAAAATAAAGCCGATGTAGAAGCACTTATTACTTTTTTCTGTGACAGCCACGCGGAGGTTGACATGTACTACAATATACTTAAAGCGCACGTCGAATCGGCGCCATCGGTAAATGAAAAATATCGCATCTACAATTTCTTTGCCAAAGACCCCGAAGGACGAAAACTGGAATTCCAGCATTTTGAACATCGGATAGATAATTGTCTTGGCGGCGATGAACTTCTTCTTACCCGGCGAAGTATCAGGTATTTTACCGATGAGGAAATCCAGGACAGTATTCTAAATCGGGTTTTGGATTTGTCCCGTTTCGCTCCCACGGCCCGGAATCTGCAGCCTTACTACTTTAAAATAATACAAGACAAAGAGCTCAAACACAGACTTTCCGAAATCCGCGGCAAGAACAGCTCACCGATCGACCGGGCGCCGATGGCGGTCGCTATAATAAGCGATCCCGACATCTCCAAAAGATACATTCAGGATGGCTGCATCGCCGCCTATCATTTTTTGCTGGCGGCCTGGTATTATGGTCTCGGGACCTGCTGGATTGCTGATATGGATCGGGATGAAGTCAAGGAAATCCTGGGAATAAACCGGAATCATTATATCACTACCATTACCCCGCTCGGTTATCCCGAAGGTGACATTCCTGTCGCACCCGAGAGAAAAGAGCTGGCATGGTTTTTAAGAAAGAATTAATGAGCATATTCGATTGGATTAAGAAAGAACTAAATCCGACATCATGCAGCTCGACTGAATTTATCTATGATAAAATGGATTCCCAGTCCAATTACTGCCTGCCGTTGATTTATAAACCGTTCGATGTCAACAACGGCACGCACTGGCGTGACCGCGGCTGGGCCTTCGATTTTTTATATGCCATCGGCGGCGGAAAACTTCTCGATTTCGGGCCCGGTGATGGCTGGCCTTCGCTGATTGTCGCTCCCTTCATCGATAAAGTGGTCGGCCTTGATGCTTCCCGGCGGCGTGTCGAAATATGCACCGAAAACGCCAGACGTCTAAGAATATCCAACGCCGAATTCATACATTACGAGCCGGGACAAAAATTCCCTTTTGAAAACAATAGCTTTGACGGCATCATGGCGGCCAGTTCGGTCGAAGAAACGGATAATCCAAAGGATATTCTCAATGAATTTTATAGAGTGCTTCGCCCCGGCGGACGGTTGCGCATTTTTTATGACGGTCTTAGTAAGTACAAAAACTCCCGCGAATATGATCTCTGGATTCAGCCTTTGGACAAAAATCGATGCCTGTTGATTCTAAGTAATCGTCTAATAAATGACGAACGAATCGATATGTACGGCGTGACCATTGATATGTCTAAGGAAAATATCAAAGAGCGTTTTTCAAATGGCAAGCAATCGTTGAGATTCGAGAATATTTCAATCAAGAAACTTGAAAACATTCTTTCGTTTGTAATCGAATCAAAATTGTGTTCGATTCCTCATCCGTCGGGGAAAACTCTATATGGATGGTTGGAAAGCGCCGGATTCGAAAAAATCTTTCCATCACATAACGGCGCGGATGCCGCCGGAAAATTGTTCGATCTTACTCCCAAAGAAGAGAGACCCAAAGATATCGACGGAGTCGACACGCGTGTCCGGCCGCTGGCTAAAATCGCGGTTAATATGGCCGCACCGATCGAAAACGATCCGGTAATTACCGCTGTCAAGCCAGCCACCTAAACGACATCGTGTATTGACGATATTATTTACTTGCCAATCGGACATTTTTGTATAAATTTCATCAATGGCGGCTCTAAACAAACAAATTATACCCAAAAATATCAAAGCAGTGTTCTTTGATCTGTACGGAACGCTGTTAATCTATGGAAATATGGGCGAAGCCTGGACTGATTGGTTTTTATCCGTATATAATTCTTTTCAGAAATACGGCCTGTCGATGGCTAAAGACCGATTTTCTGTTAAATGCAATGGTTTCTTCGAGAGGCCAGAACCGCCAATAGAAAAGGACGGATTGACTATTTTTGAAAGACGTATTAAGCGACTCAGCCATGATGTAAACCTGGATTTACAGGTCACGGAAATCAAAAGTACGGTCGAATCCGCCATTGAATCATGGTACCGACATATAATCTTGGATCCTGATGCGCAGCCGACACTCGAAAGGCTGAAACAGAACAAAATACTCGGCCTAATAACCAATTTTGATCACCCGCCGCATATTTATGCCCTACTTGCCGAATTTAGGCTAATTGACTTTTTCGACGTTTTGGTTATTTCAGGTGAGGTCGGTTTTAAAAAACCTGACAAACGAATCTTCCTTTACGCCCTTAATCATTTTGAATTTAGACCTGAGCAAGCGGTTTATGTTGGCGACACCTTTGAAGACATTTGTGGCGCCAAAGGAGCAGGATTTAAGCCCATTCTGATTCGGCGTGACCGGATGAGTAACAATCGTGACGCAATGGATTTCAGGTCTGACAGAAGCGATTTAACAGCAGACGGGAATGCAATATATTCATTAAAAGATATAATGACGATTAAAAGACTGGCCGATTTGCTGAATATCTAAAGCCATGACAAAATTTATCCCATGTGTTTAATTCGTAAGGGAATACGATTTATGCGGTTCCCGGCTCAATCTGTAATCGATTGATTTGCACAATATTAAGGCATAAATTGATTAATATGTCGTAAAATTTTACGAATTAAAGCCGTTTTTACAAAAGGGAAACAACTTTCGTCGCGCTTTATGTCCCTGATAATCAACAGGATAGCATTATGCACAAGCTAGGCCAGGATTCTCGGCATTTTAGTTGCTGCCTTTAGCGAGGAAGAATGGCAGTTGTTTCTTTGCTTGAATGCTAAGGAACCAAAAAGTTGATGCGAAATCTCTAAGTCGTCATCTTCTTTTCTCGAGGCAGAAAGCCCACTTCTGAGGGGAAAGTGGGCTTTCTAAATTTTACCGATAAATTTTTATAACTTATAATTATCACTCTTTATCTTCAGGTCGAATTTTCTTACATTATCTCACAGCCGTTGATTAAAACCGTGGAGTTTGTATGCGGTCTTTAGAAAATCTGGTAATTGTTATAACCGGCGCCGGGCAGGGAATCGGTGCAGCCATCGCCCAGCACATGTCCGAAGAAGGCGCGAAAATAGTCCTGGCCGGTCGAACCGAACCAAAACTGAAAAAAATCGCTGAAAGATTGAATATAAAGAAAGACCGTCTTTTGGCGGTTACTTCCGATGTCACTGTCCGAAGCGGCATGAAAAAAATCATAAATTCGACCATAAAAAAATTCGGACATATCGATATTTTTATCAATAATGCTGGAGTCGGGATTCATAAACCGCTGATCGAAACGACCGAAAAGGAATTCGATACCATTTTTAATACCAATCTGAAAGCGATTTACTATTCATTTCTTGAACTAATCCCGATTCTTAAAAAATCGAGCGGCGGGCAGATTATCAATATTTCATCGCTGGCCGGAAGAATGGGTGTCGCCGGATTGGCGGCGTACTCGGCGTCGAAGGCGGCACTGAATGTTTTATCCGAAGCGGTCGGGGGTGAGGTGCGCAATGATAATATCAAAATCTGTGTGCTATCGCCCGCGTCGACAGACACGAATTTTATGTCAAACCTGTCGGGAAAATCAAAATCGCCCTCAAAAGCAGCTCGAAAACTTACCGTCGATGAGGTTGCCGAGGCGGTCGTTTTTCTGGCCAAACAGAACAAAAACGCCTGGACCTCAATGGCCGATATCAGACCCTTATCAGTAAAAAAATAAGAAATCAATGCCGATTCAAACGATTATCGATAGGCGCAGAGGCGTGGTAAGAACGCTTGGTCGATATCCTGATTATTTGGAAGAACCGTTAAATAACCTGAGAAAATTGGTAAACAGGTTGAAATCATCACGTTTTTTTATTATATTATTATAAGTTTTGTTGTTTTTTTGCGGGGAGTTATAGTCTATGGCCGATCTTATTTGCTGGAATTGCGGTCGCGGGACGGGAATCGAAGACAAAGTCATGCGCTCGGATAATTGTCCGCATTGCATGTCAGCCCTGCGCTGCTGCCGGGGATGTCGGTTTTTCGACCCCACACAACGCTTCCAGTGTCGGGAATGGAGGTCGATTGACGGTCCCATCGCAATCAAGGAAAAAGCCAATTTCTGTGATTATTTTCAGGTGCGACAGGCATTTCACAGCCACGGCAAAAAGGCCGATCCGATCGAAGCCAAAGATGAAAAGAAAAAGCGATTCGACGATCTGTTTAAAAATTAATTTTTATTGATCAGGGCAATAACTCGTCGGTTTTTCTCAACAGTATGATCCGATCTGGTCAGTAATTACGGGCAGTCCGGTTCGGGGCCCTCCAGGTATAAATAGCTTATTAAATACGTTACATCGAATATATTAACCGCCCCGTCATTATTCACATCGGCAACTTCTATCGGATCCGGTGATGGGCCCTCGCGGTACAGAAAATTTATTAAGAAAGTAACATCGAATATATTGACAGTACTATCATCATTGGCATCGCCACAGATAAATGTTGTTAAATCAATGTAAATCGAATCCAGTGATGTACTAACTGTCTGGTCACCATCGGAAAACTCGAAATAATATTTATACCATTTGGTTCCTGTGACAGCCAGGTCAGTGCTGAATACGGCTCCGTTTTCATAATCCTTCTCGCAGGCAAACATATCATAGGGGGCATCTTCGAAGTAAAAACTTCTTACGACAGCCAGATGATTATCCACATCGGTATAAGTTATCTCGGTCGTGACCAATCCGGTATCATCATAAATCACTATTGGATTAGTTAATGTCGGGGTATTGTTAACGGCGCTATAATCAAGCAGATTCGACGACGGAATTAAAATCGCCGCTTTCCCGAAATCGTTGTATGTAAGGTTAGCTATAACCGTCGTCACCGTGACCGGCGCGGCTCCCACAAACCCGGCGGCGGGTGGCCAATCCGGCCATCCGGGTTGGGCCACCAGATCGGAAATATTGCACGACAAACTGAGTGAATTCCCGGATATATGGGCCGAGACAGATCCGATACTGCCAAAACTGCTGTCGCTTAAGTTCATTGCGAATAATCCGGTACTGAACAACGGATTGCTGGCATAGATTAAAAGATAGGCGGTCGAATCGGTCATATTCGGATTTAATAATCCGACCGCATACATATAATAGGTTAGCAAACCGCCGCTAGTGGGAAATCCGCCGCCATTGTTATCCAGCCGGAAATAAAGCTTATTATCCGAATAAGAAGCGTAAAAATGAGTTATATCGAGATTGCTGCCTCCTCCTTCGGTATCACCGGCCGGATCAGCCCCCAGATCCGCCATCAAATATGCCGGTACCGGAAATTGATCGGCGCTATTTTTCGGCGACTGGCTAACGACAACCGTATCGTTTTCGGACCGGAAATACCACTCCAATAGATCCGACGGTGGCTGATAACTTATCGAACCGGAATATGTATATGACGAACAGGCCTGGTAAAACAGGGATATACTCCCGCTGTTCCATGTATTCGCCGGCGCATCCCGATAAATGACCTCATGGACAGCCGCCGGATCGACAAAAATAGAGTTGGTAATATCAAAATTGAAATATGTTGTTGCCGCGGGCGCGCTTGACGCGGAATAAACGTAAGGGGTCGAATAATCCTGCGCCATCATGGTGCCGGATAATATTAAAAAAAGAACGCTCAGTATCACCGGGATTTTCATAGTATCCTCCACATCATTGGATGAATATCAAAACTATCCTTCTTCTTCCCTCAGGCTACCATCTAATAACTGCGGTGTGAATTTCCGGGCTTTACAGCCCGTCCACACCATTAAGGGTTGTATCAATCCAAATATAATATATTTCCCGGAAAATAAAAGCGCTTTTCGGTCTACGAAAAACACAAAAAAAGCCCCCGATTTTATCGGGGGCCATTATGGCGAAATATATGTTCTTTTTTAAATGTCGAACATACCGGTATATTTATCGTTATGAGAGGGAGTAACCCGCAGATGATAAGGTCGGGCCCAAGCTTTCATGCCGGCCTCGGCGTAGGATGCAACATCTTCGGCAAAAATCAAGCTACCGGCTCCTTCAAGGAAATAATATGTCCAGGCGCCGTTCTGGAGATCCGGGGCATCGTATGAGTATGTGTTACGTGAGGCCGTCGCGACTATCGTTCCGCTTTCGCCGTCGGACAGGAAATCGCCTATAACGCAGGCATCCAGCGTGACCAGTTTTTTGGTGCAATTGGCGGCGTTGAATATCTGCATCACATATCCGTGCGTAATATAATACAAATCGGTCGAAATAATACTCGAACCATAACCCTGCGCTTTCATACCATGCCCGGAATAACAGAAAGCGATTTCATCACCCGGCTGCGCCGAAGATACAAGCCAGTTTAATCCGGCCACGATGTTATCGGCGGTGGCGCTGCGATCAAGGTCCATCTGAACCGTAAAGCCCTCGCCCTGAAGCATCGTTCTCATTTCCCGGGCATCGTCGTCACAATATTGTAAATCATTAGCGGTGCCTTCATAGTCGGAAATTCCGACCACATAAGCATATTTATGTGCCGGATTGGGATTGGGATCTTCATTATCACCGGAATCGGGCGGTGGAGGCGGCGGTTTTTTGTAGGGAAGATATTCCGGGGATGGTTCCATAATGAATTGGCTGACCACTTCAGGCGGCCGTGTCTCAATGTACTCCGGCCGCTGTACTAATGCTCCCAGCGAACTGATGTCCATCGGGTCCGTCACCTGAGGCGTTTCGCTGCAGCCGAAAATCAGAAAAATCACGATTAAGGCGGCAAGAAGAGTTAATAATTTTTTCATTCGACCCTCCGTTTATAGTTTGAGGCGTTGATGAATAATAACTGTCCGCGTATCATACCATACAATTTCCTCCATATTGTCTTGAGTAAAATGATAATTATGACGCAACCTTCCGTAATTCGCTTTAGTAGGGTTTGGCTTAATGTAACAAATTTTATTTTTAAAAAAAGCGATTTTTTGCCCCCAACGCCCTTTTTTTAATGTATGGATATCGCCCCTTGATGTTACAGTGACGGGTCTTTATACCAAAAACGAACTAAACCGGAATCCGTGCCCAACCAGAGGTAATCATCATCGAATATTAAATCCCGGATATTATCCGACAGCAAACCATCGGTAGTCGTGTAATTCCGGGAATACCGATTTTTGTCGAGAGGGATCAGAAGTAATCCCTGAATGGTCGCCGCCGCTATCAGAGTATCGTTCACCGCTACCGCAACAGCGCCGCCATAGTTGTTGACCTCGGGATAAAGATTAATTTCGGCGGTAACGGCATCTATGGATGCCAGCTCATAATCAGTCACCAGCCATATTTTGCCGCCAACATATTTGATATCATGAATACTCCCCGATTGAGTAATTTCATCGGCCGAAAGAAAACCGATCGCCCCGGTCTCCAGGTCGAGACGATACGCTCCCGAAGTTGTCCCGATCCATAAATCATTACCCGCTTTTTCCAGACAAAGAACCGTCAATGACGGCAGAAGCGTTCTCGAAATCCGCCTGGTTGAATCGGCATAAATATCGATTATGCCCAAACCGTACTTCGTCCCGACAAAAAGCGTATCGCCTATCGTCAGGACCGTCAATATTTGATCGTCCGGCAGGCCGGAGGTTCTTTTTAGCTGATCACGAATCGTTTTCTTTTTTTTATCCACGACCCAGACACCATTATTCGTGGCCGCAAAAATATCAGTTTTATTGGAACTAATATCATACACATCATCGGCGGTGTAAATATATCCGCCGAAGCTCTCCACATAATCAAAGCTGTTATTTTTCGGGTTAAATATCGTTATACCGGTACGGTAAGAACCGGCAGCCTCGCCGCTTATCCACAAATTGTCATTGTCCCGATGTATTGCCATTACATCTTTTTGCAAAAGCCCGAACGGCAAAAGCTCGATTCGGCGACCGGCATTATCGGAGCGCGCCGCACCCAGGCCCCATGTTCCTATCCAGAGATTGCCCCAACCATCGTCGACAATGTCGGTCAACGGAAACCGCCGGTCATGATTATCGGCCAGAACCCCTCCCGGAAGATAATTGTAACCCCACGGCGGGAAATAAGTCTCGGTCGGGGCCAGATGACGGGCATTCGTCTCGACCTGTGGCATCTCGGTTATCTGTGTCCATTGCTCCATTACGTCGCTGTATTCAAATATGCCCTGATCGGTTTGAACCCAGACATTTTCATCATTAAATGACGCTTCAATTTGATGGATAACGCTATTACCCGGACCCTGAATGACCATCATCGGATCACCCCATTGACCTTTGGTGATATTGTATCGGGTTATACCATTGGTTGTGCCGTAATAAACATAATGGTAGCCGACGGCGATGGAAGTTATATATGAAAAGTCGGAGTAATTTAAAATCAAATCGGGTATAAACTGATCCGCCGCAATACCGAGCGGAAGCAGCAGAACCGATAGAATCACAAACCAATATTTTTTATGCATCAGGCAGACTTTCGAAAAATTTTGAGACCGTCATAGCCAACAATGCTGTCCCGTAAAAAATAGACTCTTCATCGGCGATAAACTTCGGTGAATGTAACGGCTTATAGGTGCCGATTTTATCGTTTTTGATACCCAGTCGGAACATCGCCCCCGGAATTTTTTGCAGATAAAATGCAAAGTCTTCACCGCCCATCGACTGCGGAGTCAAAGAAACCGACCGACGGCCAAATAGTTCTTCCGCCACACCTGCCAGAATTCGGTTCGCTTTTCCGTGATTGTGCAGCACCGGATAACCTGAGAGAATTTTCAACTCGTATTTCGCGCTACGCGCCTTGCAGATACCGTCAGAGGTTCGTTTTATCAGACGCGGTATACGCTTCATATTTTCCGGATGCAAAGTCCGTGCCGTCCCCTGCAATAGGACTTTGTCGGCAATGACATTACGAACCGTACCGCCTTTTATAAGTCCGAAGGTGATTACAATCGGTTTTAGCGGATTGGTTTCCCTTGAGACTATTTTCTGTATCGAGCCGACCAGTTCGGTCGCCACCGCGATAGCATCGACCGTTCGATGCGGTGAGGCGGCATGACCCCCCTGGCCATGAATCGTTATATCGAAATCGGTGACCGAGGCCATCGTCGGGCCGTCCCTTAATGCGAATTTCCCGACTGGAAGCGTCGGATCGACGTGCAGCCCGAAAATCATTTTGACACCCGGTTTTTTCAAAACACCTTCTTTAATCATTGGCTGTGCCCCGCCCGGCGCCATCTCCTCCGCCGGCTGAAAAATAAACTTTACACATCCCGGCAAATCGTTTTTTATTTCGTTGAGAAGCACCGCGACACCTGCGACCACGGCCATATGAATGTCATGCCCGCAGGCATGCATAAATCCATTTCTTTTCGACCTGAAAGCAAGACTATTCTGCTCGGTTATCGGCAGGGCATCGATGTCGGTTCTAATCGCGACCGCCGATTTTTTATTTTCATTAATAATCGCCAGGATCCCGGTTTTCATCTTAAGAGGTTTGGTTTTAATTTTATGCTGTTTAAGATGATTTTTTATAAATCCGGTGGTCCGAAATTCTTCAAAAGCTATCTCCGGATTTTTATGCAATTCCCGCCGCATTTTTATCTGCTGCGGCAGCAGCTCTCTGGCACGTTTTAATATATATTCTTTATCCATTAAATATCTCATGTAGGTTTTACAGATAAATTCATTTTTAAATAATTCATTTATTCTTTTTACGCCTTGGATTGGTCTGCCGGAAACTGTTTAAACCGGTTGGCATACAGATGTGCTTTTCTCAGAGGTTCCGGTATTCTGTACACGGTCAGACACCCGGCAACAATATTAACCGCATCCTCTATATTACATAGATGGCCCGGAGATATAAAAATCGGTTTCACATCGGTTCTGCTTCGATAAACACAGCCGACCTCATTGCCATCGGCAAACAACGGTTTCCACCCTCCTTTATTTACCGGCGGCATATTATAATCCCCCGCCAGAATTTTCAGCGCACAGCCAATGGAGGGAATATCAGTTAAAACGCCCAAATGTGATGCCAGCCCGAAATATCGCGGATGAGCAATCCCATGCGCGCGATAAATTACGATTTCCGGTGTATGTTTGAGTTTTGCAAGCGCTGTTAATATTACCGGCCCTTCGCGAAAAGCCTTCAAACCCGGTATATATGGGAATCTCGCCTTTTTTTTCGCAGTCGTAAACTCCATTTCATTTAATCCGGGGAAATCAAAAGTCACGGCGGATGCAAAAAGATAATTATTATTACCGTCAAACGCCGTATCTACGGCGGTGACCGTTTCCGGTTTTAAAGACATTTCGTCATTTATTACCTTCACGCTCAGTTTACGCTGGATTTTTATGGCATCATTGGCGTTATCAGGCCATTCATGGAGTGATTTAAACTCCAGGGCGTTTTTTTTCAACGAAGACATAAACATAAAAATCAATCCGATTATATATAGCGATAATTGTCGAGTCTGTCAATTTCATTACAGGTAAAAGTTGATTGCCCTTTTAATACCAAATTTGTTAAAACGATAACCGACAATTCATTAACTCGGCTATTGACAATTCTGCCATTATTTGCCAGATTTGAAGAATGACATTCCAGAATACACTACCTGTCAAAATCTTCCGGACCAATGAATAAAAATCGTAACAATTAGGCAAATGATCTTAATTAAAGGAGATATTGAAAATGAAGACATTCATGCGACATTTTATCTCAGGATTGATAATAATCATGATTTTCCTGATACTGCTCTTCGTTTTGGGCTGCTCCAAAACGTCGCGAGTCACTCATGGAAAATACACATACGAAAAAGTCGCGGGGGATCCGCTTGACGCCCGGATATACCATCTCGATAATGGACTAACGGTTTATATGACTATCTACAAAGACGAACCGCGCATCCAGACGGCCATCCCGGTCAAGGTCGGGTCTAAGTATGACCCGGCCAGTACCACCGGTCTGGCGCATTATCTGGAGCACATGCTTTTTAAGGGAACCAATGAATTCGGAAGTCTCGATTATCCTAAGGAACGAGTCGAACTCGATAAAATAATCGCCCTTTATGAGAAGCGTTTTAAAACGACCGATTCGACCGAAAGAAAAAAACTGTATCATCAGATCGACAGTATTTCCGGTGTCGCCGCCAAATACGCCATCCCCAACGAATATGACAAAATGCTCGGTGCTATCGGGGCCGAAGGAACCAACGCTTACACCTCGGTAGAACAAACGGTTTATATTAATAATATCCCTTCCAATCAAACAGATAAGTGGCTTCAAATCGAAGCTGAAAGATTCAAGGACCCGGTCATGCGGCTTTTTCATACAGAACTGGAGGCGGTTTATGAAGAGAAAAACAGGAGCCTGGACAATGATCGAGACAAAGTCGAGGAAGCTTTATATTCCGGTCTCTTTCAAAAACATCAGTACGGCACCCAGACTACATTGGGCAAAATCGAACATTTGAAAAATCCGTCCCTTCAAAAACTCATCGATTATCGCAAAACCTATTACGTTCCGAACAACATGGCTATCTGTCTCTCCGGCGATTTTAATCCCGATCAGGTCATTAGAATGATTGACAGCACTTTCGGTTCGTGGCCTGCCAAAGATGTTCCCGCTTATGTCCCGCCCCGGGAGGATCCTATCGAGCGCCCGATTGTCAAAGAAGTGGTCGGACCCGAAGCCGAAAGCGTGGAGCTCGGTTTCCGTTTTGGCGGCGCCAACAGCCATGATGCCGACATGCTGGAATTGATAGATATGATACTCAACAATAGCTATGCCGGACTGATCGACCTGCGTCTCAACCAGAGCCAGAAAGTCCTCAGCGCCGATTCATATCCGGATATTATGAAGGACTATTCGGTGCATGTCCTGCGCGGTCGTCCCAAAGAAGGTCAAACGCTGGAGCAAGTCAAAGATTTGCTTCTGGATCAGATTGCATCTTTGAAAAAAGGCGATTTCCCCGATTGGCTGTTGCCGGCGATTATCAATGATTTGAAATTGCGGCAGATAAAACATTACGAAAGTAACTGGGCGCGCGATGCGGCTCTGGTCGATGCCTTTATCAACGATACCAGGTGGGAAGATTACGTCAACAAAATCAACCGCCTTTCGAAAATCAGTAAACAGGATATTGTCAATTTCGCCAATAAAAATTACGGTGACAATTATGTCGTTGTTTATAAACGGGTCGGCGTTGACAACAATGTTATGAAGATTGAAAAGCCTGAAATCACGCCGGTCGAGCTTAATCGCGATGTCCGCTCGAAATTCGCGGCCAATATTATGGCAGAAAAAGCCCCGGAAATTTCACCGGCCTTTTTGGATTACGACAAAGATATTGAAAGATTTAATATCAAGAACAATATCCCGGTTTTGTATAAGGCCAATGACGAAAACGAGCTATTCCGTCTTTATTATCTTTTGGATATGGGCACAAATAACGACAGACGGCTGGGAATCGCCCTAAACTATCTCAGCTATCTCGGTACATCGAAATTCACCCCGGTACAATTGAAAGAGGAGTTTTATAAGGTCGGCTGCTCTTTCTCGGTATCCAGTTCCGATGACCAAATCTGGATATCGCTTTCCGGCCTGGCTGAAAATTTTGAAAAAGGTCTGCCGTTGTTGGAAGAACTTCTTTCCGATGCCCAACCCAATAAAGAAGCTTTGCAAAATCTCGTTAAGGATATTTTAAAAAGGCGTGAAGATAATAAAAAATCGAAACGGCGCATCCTCCGTGACGCGATGGTGAATTATGGTATGTACGGACCCAAGTCGCCGTACACGAATATTCTCTCCGAAGCAGAGCTTAATTCGCTGACGCCGGAGGAATTGATCGATATCGTAAAAAGTCTAAGCGGATATGAACATCGTATACTGTACTATGGTCCGGCCGATAAAAATAGTCTGATCGCTTCATTGAATAAATATCATAACGTGCCCGATAAGTTCAATCTTATTCCGAAGCCGGTTGTATTCGAGCAGTTACCGATGAAAAAAAATCAGGTCTATGTTGTCGATTATGATATGAAGCAGGCTGAAATTATGATGCTTTCCAAAGACGAACCATATAACAGCCATAACGCTGCGCTTCGGAGATTATTCAATGAGTATTACGGTGGCGGCATGTGCTCGATTATTTTCCAGACGCTGCGCGAGGCCAAAGCGCTGGCCTACTCGACCTGGGCCAGCTATTCGACGCCGGATAAAGAGGATAAGGCGCATTATATTCGGTCGTACATAGGGACTCAAGCGGATAAATTGCCGGAAGCGATGGCCGGCATGACCGACCTGCTTGAAAATATGCCGGAATCGGAAGTGCTGCTTGATGCTTCGAAGGATGCCATTATCAAACAGATACAAGCCGAGCGGATTACCAAATCGGACGTTCTTTTTAACTATGAACATGCCAAAGAAATGGGTAACAATCATGATATTCGGAAAGACGTCTACGAAGGTGTTCCCGGTCTTGCTATGGCCGATGTCGAAGCTTTTCACGATAAGCACTTTAAAAACAAAAAATATACTATTCTTGTCCTTGGTGATCGCGCCAAGCTCGATAAAAAAGTGCTGGCGAAATATGGAGACGTAAAATACCTGACACTTAATGAGGTTTTCGGGTATTAGGCAAATAAAAGCTTTGAGCCGCCAAGTATGCGTGCCCGGTCGGTTCGGAGCGAGGGCAAATATATGTGCGTCCCGCGCCGCAAGCGGCGGGGGGTGGGATTGTAAGGGCGTCGGTACTATTTAAATTCACCAACGCACAGCAGGCGGTGGATCACTCAGACTCCCCGGTCGAATTAATTATCTCAACCCGCGTAACGCAGTTTGCTGTTGGTCGTGGTCAGGATAGGGATGTCGTCGTTCAATTGGGCGGCTTTGACTTCACCGATAAATATCGTATGATTGCCTGCCGGAACCGTCTCGACCACGACGCAATCGAGATAGCCGGGGACACCCTCGAAAATCGGCGTGCCGGTCGCGGGCGAATCTTGTATGAATGAATGTTTGAGCTTTTCATAGCCGGACTCGGCCGGACCATAATACGTTTTAGCGACATCGACCCATTTGTCTTTGAGGAGATTGACGACAAAGGCTCCGTGCTCTTTGATAATTTTGGCGGACTGATGCGAGCTCTTAACGGCAATGGCGACCATCGGCGGTTCTGAGCTTACCTGCGTGATCCAGCTGGCCGTAAAAGCGTTGCCGCTATGACCTTTTCCGGTACTGACCAGATAGACTCCATATTCGAGTTTTTTCAAGACTTTTCCGGTTTCTTTCATTCCACGTTACCTTTCATAATAGAACACCCATCCGGGCAAATTATGTTTTTGCCTAATTTACAAAAACAAAAGACTCTGTCAACTCATAAGCCTTTTTTATGGATTGAGAAAGGCAGAAAATTCGGTTTTTTACGGGCAATTGGGTGCCGGACCGCCGAGGTAGAGGTATGATATAAGATAAGATATATCAAAAATGTTGAGCGCCCCGTCGCCGTTGACATCAGCCATTTGAATATCGACCGGCTGCAGACCATCCATGTATAAGTAAAAAATCAGGTGGGTTATATCGAAGATGTCGATTATATAATCGCCGTTTATGTCACCGCAAATTCGAGTATAGCACCCGGCACCGTAGGCGCCGATCAGGACTCCGCAATCGTTATAATCGGGCAGGCAGGGTGAATTTGCGGCCAGACGATAATCACCGTAACCGAGCGTGTCGCAGAAAAGCGGGTTGACCGAAAAATTCCCGTTTTCCCCGGATTGACCGGCGATATCGCCGACCCAGTCACCGTCGGCGTTGCCATAGACGTCGCAGCAGCTCATGTAGGCGATAGACGTATCGACCAGCGAAACCGGCTCGCCCGCCGGCCCGAAGGTTATAATGCAGTCGGTCAGTTCGATAGCCGAGTTGTCGCAATGCACGGTTCCTCCCGTTCCGGCTTCGCCACAATAGTTGCCTGAAAAAGTAATATTGTTACATTGAATATATGAAAGAAAACCGGCAACACCACCGCCCCCGAAGGCGACCACATTTTTGACAATAAGGCAGCTTTCGAGTATCGGCGAGGCTGAATTTGCTCCCACGGCGCCGCCGAATGCCATGCCATTGCCGATAAAAGTGCAATTCGTTATCATGGGTGAAGCGCCGTTAAAACACCCGATACCGCCACCGATATAGCCGCTGCACTGCTGGAAATAGCAGTTTTTTATTTGTGGTGAGGCGCCTTCGCAGCAAATACCGCCGCCGCCCCCGCCAGGCAGGGAAGGGACGCAATTATAGAATGAAAAACCGTCGATTATTGACGTCGCATTCTCACCGCTGTGAAGATAAAAACCGCGGTCGTAACCAGGGTAACCATATTGACCGTCGATAACGGTTGAGGCGGAACCGGCTTCACCGACGACCGCGATATTTTTCCCATTGAAATCAAGCCCGATGTTGCCCGCACCGTAATAGATGCCCGGCCGAACCAGGACTGTATCGCCTTCAAAAGCACCGTTGATACCGGCCTGGATGGTCGCCGAGTCATCGGGGACAAAGATTGTATTGGCTGATAAAAGAACGGGGAATAATATAATAAATCCCAATGAAATTGAGAATTCTGCGAGCCTCTTCATGATAATCCTCCATAGATATTTCTATTCTCTTTCCAGATGTGGAACATGGTGTCCATCTAAAAGAAAATATACCTACTTATCTTTTATTGTCAAGGATTAATTGCCGCCGTCCATAATAGCTTCACATCGATCAGATTGACCGATAATGTAGAGACGTTATTATTTCGGAAACAACGAAAAATTCAGTGAATCATAAATATCCGCAAGGCTCTTTTTTGCAGCAATACAATTGAGATTTCGTTATTAAATTCATTATTTAAGTAAAATCATCTTCTTGCTATCGGTATAATCTCCTGCATTAATTTTATATAAGTACATACCACTGGCCACATTATTGCCGAATCCGTCCCGGCCGTTCCATTCGAAAGTATAGTATCCGGCGGGCATTTCCTTATTTATAAGTGTGGAGACGCGTTGTCCCAGCATATTAAATACTTCCAGCCGGACCGGGCCGGCGTGGGGCAGCGTGAATTGAATACGTGTCGTGGCGTTGAATGGATTGGGATAGTTCTGCTTCAGCACAAACTCCACAGGCAACGCGGGAGTACCTTTGCTGTCCAGATATTCTCCTGTTCCTATCAGAAGATGTGCCGATTCTACGCTATCGGTCAAATTAATTACGCTTCCGTCTTCGAGCATTATCTTCGAGCCGTCATCCAATATTAACCAGGCAATCATATTGTCCGGTATTTCTTCGATGCCGCTGACACTCAGTACCCGGCCCTGAATTTTCGTAAATATAAAATACCACTCGGCACCGTCGTTGAATGGCGGGCGGAAATCACATCTTTTTAAATATGCATCAGTCTCAGTTGATTTGAGCGCCAGGGATGGGCCTCCCGGAGGCGGCGGCGGTTCACCATAATCGTACTGGTCGAGCCCCTCCAGGGCATCCCTGCGAACGCCGACCAAGTTACCGTCATCGATATAATCCCCCGCCTTCATCCCGAATTGCACCTGCCAATCGGAAGAACCGGTCTCGCGCGGATACGAAATCGCCATAGGCAAAACCTTCTTGGTCGCACCCGCTCTATGGTAAGGGAACAACGCTTTGACGTTGTGTTTCTTTACGTTTACAAAAAATCCGTCCCAGCCGGGAATCGTGAAAATACTGACATAACCGGTTCCGGAATACCAGTAGGCCTGTGGGTCCAACAGTGAGTCGGGCAACCCACTGATTATGGTGCCATTATATTCAAGAAGAATCTCGGTAAGGCCGACGTTGAATGGAAACGGATTAGCCAGTAAATTCCAGCCGGAATCAAGGCGTACTTCATAATAATATTGCGAATTATAGATTCTATTAGGCTGGACAGCTCGACCGGGGGCACCATATTTTGCCGCCTCTTTTGTAATCAGCCAATAGCCCTGCCCGGGCTTTACCGGCGCCGAACCGGGATACTCAGCATAATTGTGAGTTTCGGTATTATAATTGGCCAGGCGCCAGTTCGATTTATATCCACCGCCCAGATCATCGGCGAATACCGAGGAACAAGCGCTGTCGCCGGCCAATGCAATCGGCACCCCGACCATCTTAAAACGCCGCGCCTCGGTTGTGTCGGGTCTCCGAGCCTGAACATTTGTAAGTAGTGGCGCGTAAACCATCGGTTTGACCGCACCGCCAACATATTCTGTGTATGATCCACTATGTAACTCAAGATAATATTCCAGCGCCCGCGTCGCTGTCCATCCGGCCTGGAAATTAAATGTAAATGTCCCGCTGCCAGGTATGAAAGCACCCGAAGTGTAAGAAACATCCCCGCCCAAACGATAATAGATATTACCTGTCGGAGCGACGGTTTCACCGCTGTATGTCACACTCATTGAGCTGTAATTACCGTTGCTTGTTCCGACGGCAATATCGGTATGGTCAGCCGAAAAGACTCCGAATTTGGCCAGAAAGGCATCGGAGGGTGTACTGGCTGTATTATCATAGGCATTAATAGCCGGGATATTAGTGGAACTAGTATAAAGTACCAAATAAGCATTATTATTTTTATCAAAGACCATATCTCGCGTCGATTCGGAACCGGTGCCTCCAAAATAGGTGCTGAAAATAAGGCTGTTTCCGGGACCCAATCCGGGCGTGAATTTGGCGACAAAACCATCACCGTTGCCGCTATTGGCATTGTAAATGCTGTTGGCCATGGGAAGATTGGTGGAGTAAGTATCACCGCCAAAACTGATGTTGCCATTTTCGTCGACACCAATCCCAAACCCCATATCATCGCCTGAGCCGCCATAAAGTGTACTATAGACAAGCGATCCGCTTCCCCCTATTGAAGGTGCCAGTATTGCGATAAAAATATCATTATACCCATTTGGAGTTCGATCGTATGCATCCGGAGTGGTAGGGAATGCAGAGCCAGAATAATTATATGTATATCCGGCAACATAGATATAACGATTATCGTTAATTCCCGGTCTGAACTTATTTACTTTAAATCCGTAATCATAGGAGCCGGCATTGCCTAAATATGTGCTGTATAAAACCGTATCACAGGCCGCGGAAAACCGGGTGACAAAGGCATCACCGTCAGTGGCATCAGACGTATTGTCATAAGGATTCACAGTAGGAAAATTGGAGGAAAATGTATATCCAACCAAATCGATAATGTTAAGATCGTTTATGGAGATATCACAAGCGTAATCGTTATCACTTCCCCCCAAAATGGTACTGAATATTACCGAATCACCGGCAGGATTAAGTTTCGCAACATATATATCGCTGCCTCCATTAAAGCTATTGTCGTATGCATTAACAAGCGGAAAATCAGTACTACTAGTGGTATATCCGGTCAATACCGCATCACCATCACTGCTAACCGCGATGCCAAAGCCGTAATCAGTATTAGATCCGCCAAAATAAGTCCCGTAAATAAGGCTGTCTCCGGACGGCGATAATCTGATAGCAAAAATATCGTTGCTCGTATTGTAAACGCCATCGATTGCACCGGGCGTGGTCGGAAAGTCGTTAGAACTAGTATATCCGGTAAAATAAGCCGAACCGTCGCTGCCTAAATCCATATCGAATGCCGACTCGTATTCGCTTCCGCCGACGAATGTACTGTACATAAGAGAATTGCCGACCGGTGAGAATTTGGTAACAAAAATATCTCCATAGCCGGCATCCCCTAACGTATCATAGGCACCTGATGTATGCGGAAAATCAGTCGTCGAAAAAGTTGCGCCGGCAATATAGGCACTGGCCGCATCATCCACGGCAACACAATAACCGTAATCGGATCCTGATCCTCCCAGATAAGTACTGAATGAAACAACCGGGTCAATTACCAGCGCTAATTCGGATTTGTATTCGCCGGTCAGTTTAAACCCGAAGCTGTTTTCACCCAAAATAACGTACTCACCAGATAGAGGTAGACGCTCGGCGCCTGTCGACTGATAGACGACCGGTCTATGTTCGGTGACCGTGCCCCATTCGGTTTCGACGGCCAGTTGGCCATTATTATCGACCGATAATGATTTCGCGCCCTTATAATGCACGCAAATCTGCGAGGGGTCCGCCCCCGGGGAAACAACAAAATCATACTCCATCCGTTGGGTGTTACCGAAATATTTTAAATCGATACCGGGATAAATATCTTGATAGGTTATGGATTCGAAATTGGGAACGTTGGTATGCCACTTTGCCGGATCATTTCCGAGAAAATAATTACACTTATAATCAAGCTGCTTTTGGCTGACAATGTTCGGATTTGAATTAGCATTCTCGAATCTGGCCTTTAGCGTCATTTGTTCATATTTGATTTCAATTGGTTCAGGATCCATATTCGGCACGGACGGGTCAAAAATATTTTGCCCGTCAAGCGGCCGGGTAAATTGATAGGTTACACCGCCGGTAGTAAACCAGGCAACGGCACGCCCGGCGTCAGCACGATACAAAACCTGACTATCCCATTGACCACAATTTTCCGTAAACGTCAACGGCATGGAGGTTATATTTCGCATGACCGTGACTTGCGGCGATGTCTCGGAAAATAAAGGGTTTAATAGAATTAATGAAAATGCAACAATAAGCCCAAGAGTCTTAAAGATGCTATATATTTTTTTCATAGCACGCTCCCTCAGAGAATATATGGATACTTATCTTTCTCTCACATAATATATCCTAAGACTGCCGGAAATATACGAGATTGATTATCGCTTGTAAACAGAATTATTGAGTATTCCTTCGCAACGTCTGGATTCAGGAGATTAATATCCTAATTTATTGTGGGGCTTGTAGTTTAAATTTTAATACAGAATAACGCGGAACCGGGCAAATTATTTTATTGTTAAAAAAATAAAGAGCTTGACGGTTAAAAAGTTTGATGTTATAATATAAGACTTTAACTATTTGGGCCCATAGCTCAGTTGGTTAGAGCAGCTGACTCATAATCAGCGGGTCTCAGGTTCGAGTCCTGATGGGCCCAGGTAAAAGGGTTCATAATAAAATGAACCCGGATGTTGTTTGAAAGGCGGATATTGGAGTTTTCGGGGCAATTAGCTCAGCTGGTTAGAGCGTTCGGTTCACATCCGAGAGGTCACTGGTTCGAGTCCAGTATTGCCCAATTGAAGAAAGCCGGGGAAATGACCGATAGATATTTTATGCGATTGACGCATAGAGAAGAAATAAAAATTAAATACGGCTCGATAAAATTAAGGGAGCTTAAGCGCAGTCCTGAGTCAAATTAGAGACTGCGCTTTTTTTATTATGACTGTTGTACAACATGAGGAGCGAAAAATGCTAAGTGATCTCGAGATGCTGCTAAAATTGCAGGTAATTGACTATGATCTCGGAGAATTGGAGCGCTCGAAGGAATACATTCCCGATATGATGGATAACCTGAGAAAGGAAATCCAGGATACCATGGAAAAATACGATAATACGGCCAGAGATTTATCGGAGGCCAGGGTATCCATGAAAAGTATGGAGCTGGAGGTAAAGAGTAAAAATGAAGAGCTGAAAAAACTCCAGGGCCAGATGATGTCGATTAAGACGAACAAGGAATACGACGCTTTGATTTCACAGATCGACGCGGTTAAGGAGTATGTCAGCGAAAAAGAAACCGCGATCCTGGAACTAATGCAGAAAATCGAGGAGATAGAAGGCAGTATCGATGATTATAAAGTGAAATCGGAGGAAACCAGGGAGCAAAACGAAAAACAGCTGGCCATTCTTCAGGAGAAAATGGATTCGGTCGGGAGCAAAATCGATTTAAAGGAAGCCGAGCGGAATAATATAATTGAAAAGGTTGCGAGACGAACTCTTTCGGTTTACGAACGAGTCCGCAAGAATCGCGGGGGCGATGTCGTCGTGCCGGCCAGAAAGAGAGCCTGTGGAGCATGTTATAAGGCGCTGCCGCCCCATTTGATTCAGGAAATCAAGAGAGGTGACCGAATTATTACCTGCGACAATTGCGGCCGGATGTTAATCTGGGTTAATGGAGAAAGCGATTAAAATCGATGACGCATTTTTTTCCCAATGAAGGTCTGACATTCGATGATGTCCTTCTGATACCGTCCCGTTCGGAAGTCTTACCGCGCGATGTCGATATAACAACAAGGATAACATCGGATATCAGCCTGAATATACCGATTATTTCCGCGGCGATGGATACGGTCACTGAATGCCGGCTAGCGATAGCCATTGCTCGTCAGGGGGGACTCGGCGTTATTCATAAGAATTTAACGCCGGAAGAGCAGGCGTACGAAGTTGATAAGGTGAAACGTTCCGAATCGGGTATGATTGTCAAGCCGGTGACAATGACGCCGGATCGGCCGATCGGCGATGCCCTGAAAGTAATGAAGCAATTCTCCATTTCCGGAATACCGATAACCGAAGGGCGTAAGCTGGTCGGGATTTTGACCAATCGTGATTTGCGTTTTCATAAAGATTTGGGGACTCTTATATCGGAAGTCATGACGACAAAAAATCTGGTGACGGCACCGGAAGGAACCAGTCTGGATACGGCGCAGGAATTACTGCATAAAAATCGAATCGAGAAATTGCCGATAGTCGATGAGCAAAATAATTTGAAAGGTATGATTACCGTTAAAGATATTATGAAAAAACTGCTGTTTCCCAACGCCAGCAAGGATCAGCTGGGTCGCCTGCGGGTGGGGGCGGCGGTAAGTGTCACGGAAGATATGGAAAAACGGGCGGGACTTCTGGTGGATGCAGGGGTCGATATTCTGGTGGTTGACTCATCGCACGGGCATTCGCTGGGAGTATTAAATACGGTTGAATCATTAAAGAAAAGATACCCGGCAGTTCCCGTAATGGCCGGAAATATCGCCACGCAGGAGGGAGCGAGAGCGTTGATAGAGGCCGGGGCCGACTCCGTAAAAGTCGGTATCGGGCCGGGATCGATTTGCACCACGCGGGTTGTCACCGGTTGCGGTGTTCCGCAGATTACGGCGATTCTGGAAAGCGTCGAGGAAGCATCGAAGCACAATATTCCGATAATTGCCGACGGCGGGATCAGGTATTCGGGCGATATAACCAAAGCGCTGGCGGCCGGGGCTTCAGCGGTTATGCTGGGCTCGTTGCTTGCCGGTATGGAAGAATCACCGGGGGAAACAGTTCTTTATGAGGGCCGGACGTATAAAACATATCGAGGTATGGGATCGGTCGAGGCGATGAAGGCCGGGAGCAGCGAGCGGTATTTTCAGGAGCACCAGGAGGAAGTTTCGAAATTTGTTCCGGAAGGGATTGAAAGTCGAGTCCCCTACAAGGGAGAGTTGGCCAGTACCGTTTACCAGCTCGTGGGGGGACTCAGGTCCGGGATGGGGATATGCGGCGCCGCCAACATAGGCCAGTTGCAGCAAAAAGCCGGATTTTTGAGGGTATCTCACGCCGGGATTATCGAATCCCACCCGCACTCGGTCACAATTTCCAAAGAGGCCCCGAATTACCGGCGTATGAACTAAAATCGATTGTATGTGTTAACTATAGAATAAAACGTAAGTTCAGAAAGAGGAAAAACGGTCGCGCTTTATTATGACGTAAAGTGAGGAAAGTCCGAGCTCCACAGAGCCATGGTGCCCGATAACACCGGGGCGGAGTGATCCGACGGATAGTGCCACAGAAAACAGACTGCCTACCTGTCGGCCGAAAGGCGGACAGCGGCGATGGTGAAAACGAGGTGTAAGAGACCCCGCCTGCCACAGGTAACTGTGCCAGGGGTAAACCCCACCGGGAGCAAGGCCAAATAGGGAAAGAGGGACCGGCTCGTCCCGCTTGATTTCCGGGTAGGCCGCATAGAGTCGTCAGGTAACTGACAGACCAAGATAAATGGCCGTATCTCCGTCCGCGGAGACACAGAACTCGGCTTATTTTCCTCTTCCTGACTTCCTGA
Organism: uncultured Ignavibacteriaceae bacterium; assembly: GCA_964452645.1. Taxonomy (GTDB): domain Bacteria; phylum Zixibacteria; class MSB-5A5; order GN15; family PGXB01; genus CAYXTW01. The sequence continues at coordinate 84,060 of CAYVMO010000006.1, read as the reverse complement.
AAAGAAGGATGCCAACAATGAATTGGGCAAGTAAATCTGCCCCCCTTAAGTGGGTCGTGGCTCCTGATCCGGATCCTGAATTTCTTCAGAAAATCTGTATAGAGACCGGACTTGACCAGATCGTTGTCAAGATTCTTTTTAATCGCCAGATTAGTTCACCGGAGGCTATTAATCAATTCCTGAATCCGACCATGTCGGACCTGCCGGATCCGTTTACCCTGTATGACATGGATAAGGCCGTGGAGAGAATCCTTAATGCTCTTCGGGAAAACGAAAAGATAATGGTTTATGGCGATTATGATGTCGACGGAATAACCGCCTCATCGCTTCTGTACCTGGTTCTGAATAAACTGGGAGCTCAGGTTATGTATTATTTGCCGAATCGGCTGGTGGAGGGATATGGTCTTTCCACGGATGGAATCAAAGAAGCCTCGGCCAAGGGGATTTCGCTGATTGTTTCGGTTGATACCGGTGTTACGGCGGTGGAGGAAGTGAAATTCGCCCGCTCGCTCGGTATCGATTGTATTCTGACTGATCATCATGAACCGGGTGAGACTCTTCCCGATGCAGTGGCGTTGGTTAATCCGAAACAGAAAGACTGCCATTATGCCGGGGGGGAGCTTTCGGGCGGCGGGGTGGCCTTCAAACTGGCTCAGGCTCTGTATCAAAGGCTGCAACAAGATCAGGCCGAACTCGAGGAGCATCTGGATCTGGTGGCGCTGGGCACCTCGGCGGATATCGTACCGCTTGTCGGAGAAAATCGAATTCTGACGAAGTTCGGTATACGGCAGATATCCGGCACGACCAAACCGGGGTTGAAATCATTGACATTTGTATCCGGATTAATGGGCAAGGAAATCGGAACGGGTCAGGTCGTATTTATACTGGCACCGAGGATTAATGCTATCGGGAGGTTGGGCGATGCTCACCTGGCGATAAAACTGCTGACGACCCGCGATGAAAGAGTCGCGGCCGAAATCGCCCGCAAACTTGACCATGAAAATCAGCGGCGGAAAAATATCGATGAAAAAACACTGGGTGAAGCGCTCGAGCAGATCCGGCAGACGGTTGATTTGGAAAATGATCGCGCCATCGTACTGGCCTCGGAAGGGTGGCACCCGGGTGTCATCGGAATCGTCGCCAGCCGACTGGTGGAAAGATATCACCTGCCGACCGTCATGATTGCCATCGATAACGGCGAAGGCAAAGGATCGGCGCGCTCGATACCCGGTTTTCATCTGACCGAAGCCTTAAAGAAATGCGAGGATTTGGTGCTGCGCTATGGCGGGCATAAATATGCCGCCGGCCTGACGATTGCACCGGATAAAATCGATGCGTTCAGAGAAAGGTTAAAGGATGTCTCCCGCAATCTCTTAACCGATGATGATCTGGTAGCGAAATTGCATATCGATTGTGAAATCGAGTTATCTCAAATAAGTTCTAAGCTTCTGGATGTCATCGAATCATTTGCGCCTTTCGGTCCGCAAAATATGCGGCCGATATTTCTGACGCGCAACTGTGAGGTGCTTGGTCAGCCATATTGCGTGGGCAAGAATCATCTCAAGATGAAAGTCCGTAAAGGCGATTCGGTTTTCGATATTATCGGTTTCGGATTCGGTGACTGGGCGCGACAGCTTTCCGGTCGCGGCAGTCTGGTCGATCTCGTCTATGTCGTGGAGTATAATTCATGGGAAGGGCATACGAGGATCCAATTAAGGCTAAAAGATATAAGACTGGGGGCCGGTGACCTGCCCCAGTTTTAAGAAAATCTCATGACGGTACTGGAAAAATTCCAAAACGGCGATCAAGCGGCGCTGGCCAGAATCGTTTCTTATGTCGAAGATCGCGAAGAAGGTTACCAGAAAGTTCTTGCAAAGATTTATCCGGGGACGGGAAAGGCGATACGAATCGGTTTTACGGGGCCGCCCGGAGCCGGGAAATCATCGCTGGTGAATAATATCTCAAAAATGCTGGTGGCCAAAGGGGCGCGGGTGGCGGTCATCGCCGTCGATCCGACATCACCGTTCACCGGAGGGGCGCTTTTAGGAGATCGTATTCGCCTGACTGATATGCCGACCGACGGTTCGATTTTTATCCGCTCCATGGCCACGCGCGGTTCGACCGGCGGACTGGCGGCGGCGACAGAAAATGTCATTACCGTTCTGGATGCTTTCGGTTTCGATTATATCCTGATCGAGACGGTCGGTGTCGGGCAGATTGAACTGGATATCGTGGATGCGTGCGATACGGTTGTAGTCGTGTTGGTACCGGAGTCGGGTGACGCTATCCAGACGCTTAAAGCCGGTCTGATGGAGATTGCCGATGTTTTTGCGGTCAACAAGGCGGATCGTCCCGCCTCGGATAGTCTGCTCGCTGAACTGGATGCGACCTTAAATATCAAGCGGGAAAAATCGGAGTGGCAGTTGCCGGTCGTCGCGACCGAAGCGATCAATAACAAGAATGCCGATAAATTGCTCGAAGAGATAGAGGAACATCTTAAATATTCAAAGGAATCCGGGCACTTCGAGATTCATCGCCGGGAGCAGATAAAGAAAAAGATTTTAAAGATTTTGCAGTTTCATGTCAACGAGTTGATTCGAGAAAAATTATCGGGCATCGTTGACCTGGATAAAATCGCAATGGATATTTACTGTGGCAAATCCGATCCGCATACCGCCAGCGAGGAAATTATCAGACTATCGAAGCTGGATTGATATATATCTTATTAATTTTTATGGATTATTAACCGGCGGAGGAAATATGAGAATATTCGGGTATATAAGCAATCATGAAAGCAATATTTATTCTGGATATGACGTATCGAGAATGATACTTCGTGACCATCTGGCGGCCGACCGGACGACGCTGTCGAATCAAAATACTTTTCTGGCCTATGTGCGAACGGCATTGACATTGTTTGTCGCGGGTGTGACGTTCGTACGTTTCTTTGAAACGACGCTGGTGGAAATAATCGGGTGGATATTTATGCCAATCGGCATTATGACCTTTTTTATCGGTCTCTATCGTTATAATCGACTGAGGATCATCTTAAACCGTCTTCACAGGCACACACCGAAATAGGTCGGCAATATGATTTGCGAGTTATCGTCAAAGACCACAACTATGACCTGATAACCTCGAAAATTAATCCGTAAATAAAAGCCTAATTACGGGATTGAAGGTCATCGGTGACAAAAGAAATCCGGTCCCGGTGCGGAAGGACGCGTGCGGGCGCAGGTGAGTGTTTTAAAAGTTGACCTCGAGATCCCAATTGGCACAGGTCTCCCGCGCTTTTCCAAGCGGCATCCATGGATCATCGGAAATCTTCGTGCAATAAGTTTCCTCCACCCAGCATAGATTTATAGTCGGGCTGTGGCCCGGAATGACGGCATTGGGCGGAATTCTGACCAACATTCCGGTCGGATGAAAGTAGTATGTGCCGGGTTCATTGATGTTGTTAAAGGGAACCGTGTATTTTCGCGTCCGATAGCGGTCTATGGTACCGGTTCCCGGCGCATAAGCGGTTGAACGTCTGGTAACCATTTTTATTCCTCCTTCGGCATCATCTCAAATTAAAAGACATTCGATATTAATTATATTTTTATAATCCGTATGCATATTCAGGTTATCGGGAAAAGTCATATTTCTATTATGTGGCGGGGTAAACATTTTTATCGGCGGTTTATGGTTGAATACTTATATCTTGCGTAGATTGAGTAGCCCCGCTTCTGTTTTCCGATAACCGCAGCCGGAATAAAACTTATCCAGAAATGGCTCATAATCGACATGAAGCCACTCGATTCCACGTCCCGCAGAAACGTCCGCTGCCAGCCTCATTAATTCGGTACCGATTCCACGGCGTTGATAATCTTTGTGGACGGTCGTATCAAGAATGAAACCGTGTAAACCGCCATCCCATGCAACATTTACAAAACCGATTAGAAGCGAATCATCGAACGCGCAAATATAGGTCAGGCTTTTTGAAAGCACGGGCCCGAATTCGCGATTAGTATGATTTTTCCACGCGTTGGCAAAGAGTCTGTTCAATGATTCGTCGGATATGTCAGGTTGGATTTTATACTCGATTTTGTTCATAGGCTAAACCGGAAACCCGATATAATATTACACAATACATTCTTTTATTATTGTAGCCTTCCAATTTATCTATGTCAATATGAATCAATAAAAAGCTGGAATTACGCTGTCGAAATGCCCACCGACAATTATTCTCCCATCCGCACTTGATTTTTAGACGTAAATTTGTTACTATATTTAGTTATTTAAACTCGGAGAAAACCATGTTTGATAAAAAGTTTATCGAGGAATCGAAAAATAGAAAAAAGAAGTGGGATAAAGACGCCGAAAAATTACGCGTTAAAAAATCGCGCCCCCGATTTATAACTGTCTCCGGTGAGGAAATCAAAGAGTTGTATACGCCGTCGGATGTCAACGGCTCGAAATTTTTCGAAAAAATCGGTTTTCCCGGCGAATATCCCTACACGCGCGGCGTTCATCACACAATGTACCGCAGTCGGTTATGGACGATGCGCCAGTTTTCCGGGATGGGTACGCCGAAACAGACCAACGAGCGCTATCATTATCTTTTAAAAAACGGTCAGACCGGGCTGTCGGTCGCTTTTGATCTGCCGACTTTGATGGGTTACGATTCGGATCATATCCGTTCGCTGGGCGAGGTGGGCAAGTGCGGGGTGGCGGTCGATTCGCTGGCCGATATGGAGATACTTTTCGACGGAATCAATCCGCGTGACGTGTCGACCTCAATGACCATTAATGCGCCCGCATCGATTCTACTGGCGATGTATCTGGCGGTGGCCGATAAAAATAATGTCCCGTTCGATCAGGTTCGCGGAACGCTTCAAAATGACATCTTAAAAGAATATATTGCGCAGAAAGAGTGGGTGTTTCCGCCGGAACCATCGATTCGATTAATCACCGACCTGATGGCTTTCTGCACCGACCATGTCCCGCAGTGGAATACGATTTCGATATCGGGGTATCATATTCGCGAAGCCGGCTCGACCGCCGCGCAGGAGCTGGCTTTTACGCTGGCTGACGGTTTTGCCTATATTGAGGCGGCGATAAAAGACGGGCAGGATGTTGATGCCTTCGCGCCGAGATTATCGTTTTTCTTCAATGCCCATCAGGATTTTTTCGAGGAAATCGCCAAATATCGGGCTGCTCGGAGAATTTATGCGCGCCGGATGAAGGAAAAATACAAAGCCAAAAAAGAGCGAAGCCGGCTGTTACGGTTCCATACACAGACGGCCGGATGTTCGCTGACGGCGCAGCAGCCGGAAAATAATCTTATCCGAACCGCATTCGAGGCATTATCGGGTGTGCTGGGTGGGACACAGTCGCTGCATACCAATTCGATGGATGAAACTCTGGCGCTGCCGTCCGAGAAAGCGGCTTTACTGGCTTTACGAACCCAGCAGTTAATTGCCCATGAAACCGGCGTGACGAATACTATTGATCCATTGGCGGGGTCATATTTTGTGGAGTCTCTTACCGACAAGATGGAGGCCGACGCCGAGGAATATCTCAGCGAAATCGAGCGTCGCGGCGGGGTGGTGAAATGTATCGAGGAGGGGTATCTTCAGCGCGAAATTGCCAATGCCGCTTATCGGTATCAAAAGGAAATCGAGAAGAAAGAGCGGATTATTGTCGGTGTCAATGATTATGTCATGGAGAATGAAAAAATCGAGATACCGATTTTGAAAATTGATGAAAAAGTCGAGCGCGAGCAAACTGCGTTTGTTCAGAAAGTTCGCGATGATCGTGATAATGACAAGGTTGCACGGACGCTGGAAGATTTAAAGACGGCCGCCAAAGGTGATGGTAATACATTGAAGGCGATTTTGGAGTGTGTTCGGGTGTATACGACCGAGGGTGAGATAATCGACGCTCTGCGTCCGATTTTCGGTGAGTACATCGAACCGCCGATAATATAGATATTAATATATTCTTTAATACAGAGATTGTATGTCGGAAAAAATCAGAGTTTTGCTGGCCAAACCGGGACTGGACGGGCACGATCGCGGGATTAAAGTTATCGCGTCGGCTTTCCGGGACGCCGGTTTCGAGGTTATTTATACCGGTCTGAGACAGACCCCGGAGATGATTGTCAACGCCGCTATTCAGGAAGATGTTGACGCCGTCGGGGTGTCGATTCTCTCCGGCGCGCACATGACGCTTTTTCCCGCTATCCGGAAACTGCTGAACGAGAAAAAAGCGGACAATATTATCCTTTTTGGCGGCGGGATTATCCCCGACGAGGATATCAAGGCGCTGGAAAAGATGGGTATAAGTAAACTGTTCACGCCCGGCGCGACGACCGAGGAGACGGTGCAATACGTGCGTGAGGCTGTGGCCGGGCGCAAACGCGATGAAAAAATAATGTAACGGCCTCGATTGAACTTATTGTTTTTATAGTGCAATCGGCGGCGATAAATTTCTTTCTCAGGAGGAGAGATGCCCTATAACGTAGACGAAAGACAGCAGGCGGTTCGGGATCGTGTCAAAGAGTTTGGAGAAAAGGAGATTCTTCCAGTCTGCCAGGAGCTGGATCGCAAAGAGGAATCATTCCCGTATGATTTTTATAGAAAATTGGCGGCGGCCGGTCTGGTCGGTTTTATGATGCCGAAGGAATATGGCGGCGGCGGATATTCCAATCTTGAATATATCACGCTAATCGAGGAGTTGGCGTACTATGATGCTCCGACGGCGCTTCTGGCGGCGGTGCCCGAGCTTGCGACCTATCCGATATTTATGTTCGGTACTGAAGAGCAGAAAAAGAAGTACGTCCCCAAATGCGCTACCGGTGAGATTATACCCTGTTTTGCACTGACCGAACGCAATGCCGGATCGGATGCGGCCAATCAGCAGACGGTGGCGATGATTGACGGCGACGATTTCGTCATCAACGGCGAGAAGATTTTTATCATGCATGGCGATGCCGCTGATCTGGCGGTGCTGTTCTGTCGAATCGGCGAGTCGGGTGAAGGACGTCCGAAAGTATCGACGATTCTGGTCGAAACCAAGACGCCGGGCTGGAAAAGCTTTACATTAAAGCATAAAATGGGGATGCGTCTGGCGACGACGGGACGGATCGAGTTAAAAGATGTTCGGGTGCGAACATCACAGCAGCTGGGTGAAACCGGTAAGGGTTTCAAGATTGCCATGAACACACTCGATGGGGCGCGCATCGGTGTAGCGGCACAGGCTCTCGGCGTTGCGCAGAGAGCGCTGGATGAATCGGTTAAGTACGCCAAAAGCAGAATCGCGTTCGGGGCGCCGATAGCCAAATTGCAGGCGATTCAGTGGATGATTGCCGATATGGGGACAAAACTCGAGGCGGCGCGAGTGCTGACGTACAAAGCGGCGCAAATGCAGGATGCCGGTGTGCGCTTTTCGCTCGAAGCGGCTCAGGCGAAGCTGTTTGCCTCCGAAACGGCCGGTTTTTGCGTCGATCGGGCGATGCAGGTTCATTCCGGCTACGGGTATATCGGGGAATTTTCGGTAATCGAAAAATTGTATCGTGACCAGCGGGTGCTGGAAATTTATGAAGGCACATCCGAAGTGCAGCGGCTCGTGATTGCCGGCAACTATTTGCGTTAGATTATGAAATTCGGCTCGTTTGAAATTAAGCCCTTTGTCGAACGGCAGTTCCGACTTGACGGGGGATCCATGTTTGGGATCGTCCCCAAAAAAATCTGGAGTCGGTTTACAGAGGCCGATGAGAATAATCTGATTGCGATGGAGACGAACCTGTTTGTTTTGAAGGCACACGGTAAAAATATCCTATTCGATACCGGTCTGGGTGATTGTCTGAGTGATAAAGAAAAGAAAATTTATGCGATCAAGGGTGATACCGCGATGGAAACCGGTTTGAAAGAAATCGGTCTGACGCCAGATGATATCGATATCGTGTTTTTAAGTCATCTTCACACCGATCATGTCGGCGGTGCGGTTAAAAGCGTCGATGGTAAGTACGTACCGAGATTCCCGAAGGCGAAGTACATCGTGCAAAAAAGAGAATGGGATGATGCCATGAATCCCAACGAACGAACCGCGGCGGTGTACATCCCGGAGCGATTGTCGGCGCTTGAAGAATCCGGTCAATTGGAATTGATAGATGGCGATTTTGAAATTATGCCGGATATCAAAGCCGTCGTAACCGGCGGGCATACGCCGGGACATCAGGCGATCGAGGCGGTTTCCGACGGTGTTACGGTCGTGTACTATGCCGATATATTGCCATCGTCGTACTTCCTGAAAGTACCTTATGTGTCGGGATTGGATCTTGACCCGACGCGCACGATGGATGTAAAACGTCAATTGTATGAACGATTAGTTGAACTGGATAACGCGATTGTTTTTGACCATGATATAAATATAAAAATCGGGAAATTAACGCAGGAGGATGGTACAGTAGCAGTCAGTAAAATAGCGTAGGGGCGGGGCTTGCCCCCGCCCTCTTTAAACGAGGGCGACCGCATGGATCGCCCCTGCGAATTGTAGTTTAAAGAATTGTCTGTTAAAATTAAATGAGTATTCAAGGCCTATGGAACTTGAAGAAAAATTAAAAAAACTAAACGAGATGCGCCATAAAGCGCGATTGGGTGGCGGCCAAGAGAAAATCGAAGCCCAGCATCAGAAGGGAAAGCTTACCGCCCGCGAGAGGCTGGAATTACTTCTCGACAAGGATTCTTTTGAAGAATTCGATATGTTTGTCACTCACCGCAGTCATGATTTCGGGCTGGCGGAAAAACGAATTTTCGGCGATGGTGTTGTCACCGGTTGTGGGACGATTGACGGCCGCATGATATTTGTGTTCTCGCAGGATTTTACGGTATTCGGCGGTTCTCTATCCGGCGCTCATGCGGAAAAAATCTGCAAGATTATGGATATGGCGATGAAGGTCGGTGCGCCGGTAATCGGTCTTAACGATTCGGGCGGGGCGCGGATTCAAGAAGGCGTCGTTTCGCTGGGCGGTTACGCCGATATTTTTCTGCGCAATACGCTGGCTTCGGGCGTGGTGCCGCAAGTGTCGGTTATACTCGGTCCCTGCGCCGGCGGTGCGGTGTACAGCCCCGCCATTACGGATTTTACGATCATGGTCAAAAAGACATCGTACATGTTTGTCACGGGACCGAACGTGGTCAAGACGGTAACGCATGAACATGTAACTTCCGAAGACCTGGGCGGGGCGGTAGTGCATGCCTCCAAATCGGGCGTGGCGCATTTTGCGTGTGAAAACGAGGCCGATGCCATCACGACGTTACGAAAATTAATCAGCTATTTCCCGCAGAATAATCTCGAAGATCCGCCGCTTATCGAAACCGATGACCCGGTTGACAGAACGGAAGAGGCACTTAATACAATTGTGCCGGATAATCCGAATAAATCGTACGATATCAAAGATGTGATTCATCATGTGGTCGATAATAACGAATTTCTGGAAGTGCATGCCGATTTTGCGACCAATATCGTGGTCGGTTTTGCACGATTGGGCGGTCGGTCGATCGGGATTATTGCCAATCAGCCGGCGGTACTGGCCGGGTGCCTGGATATCAATTCCTCGAATAAGGCGGCGCGGTTTATTCGTTTCTGCGATGCTTTCAATATTCCGATTCTGACTTTCGAGGACGTCCCCGGATTTCTGCCCGGCACCGATCAGGAGCACGGAGGAATTATTAAAAACGGTGCGAAGCTATTGTACGCGTACTGTGAGGCGACGGTTCCGAAAGTGACGGTCATTACCCGTAAGGCGTACGGCGGGGCGTACGACGTTATGAATTCCAAGCATATTCGCGGCGATATGAACTACGCCTGGCCGACGGCCGAGATTGCGGTGATGGGTCCCAAGGGGGCGGTCGAGATTATTTTCCGTAAGGAAATCGCCGATGTTAAGGATCCAGAAAAAGAGATTGAAAAGAAAACCGAGGAATATCGTGATAAGTTTGCCAATCCGTTTATTGCGGCCGGGCGGGGTTATCTGGATGATATAATCGAACCGAAAACGACTCGTCCGCGATTGATCCGCGCCTTTGAGATGCTGGAGACCAAAAAAGACAGCAACCCACCAAAGAAACATGGAAATATACCGTTGTAGTAAAAAATGAATAAACGAATCACAAAAATACTGGTGGCGAATCGGGGGGAGATCGCGGTACGGATTATGCGCGGATGCCGCGACGCCGGTGTTAAATCGGTCGCCATCTACTCCGACTGCGACCGCACCGCTTATCATGTTCGTATGGCCGATGAAGTCTACAATGTCGGACCGGCACCTTCAGTAGAAAGTTACTTAAATCAGAAAAAGATTATCGAGATAGCAGAAAAATCAGGAGCCGAGGCGGTGCATCCTGGGTACGGTTTCCTGGCCGAGAACGCCACTTTCGCGAAATTGTGCAAGGATAATGGGATAATTTTTATTGGGCCGAAATCGGATACGATTGCACTATTAGGTGATAAATTAGTCGCGCGCAAAATGGCTCTTAAGGCCGGTTTGCCGGTTGTGCCCGGAGCCGAATTTGACATAAAAGAAAAAGATAATGTACTTTCTAAGGCAAATAAGATTGGCTTCCCGGTGCTCATTAAAGCAGCCGCTGGTGGTGGCGGTAAAGGGATGCGGGTCGTTGAATCGGAAAATGTACTTATTGAATCAATCGAATCGGCCGCGCGCGAGGCCGGGTCGGCTTTTGGTGATGGCCGTGTGTATATGGAAAAATATCTCAAACGACCGCGACATATCGAGATTCAGATTCTCACCGATGAGCACGGTAATGCCGTCTATCTTGGCGAGCGCGAATGTTCAATACAAAGGCGGCATCAAAAAGTAATCGAGGAATCACCGTCGTGCGCCGTGACACCGGAACTTCGTAAAAAGATAGGGGAGGCGGCGGTGAATATCGCCCTCGAATCCGGTTATGTCGGGGCCGGTACCGTCGAATTTCTGGTCGACGAGGACCGTTCGTTTTATTTTCTGGAGGTTAATACACGATTACAAGTCGAGCATCCGGTGAGCGAGATGGTGACCGGTATCGATCTGGTCCGCGAACAGATAAAAATCGCCGAAGGGCGGAAGTTGTCGATTAAACAAAAAGATATTGGGCCGCGCGGTCATGCGATCGAGTGTCGTATCTACGCCGAGGATGCTAACCGGAATTTTATGCCGTCGACCGGGAGAATTATTGAATATCGGGAGCCATCAGGCCCGGGCGTACGGGTCGATGCGGGGGTCGTGACCGGCTCGGAAATACCGATGTACTATGACCCGATTATATCGAAGATGATTGTCTGGGGAAAAGATCGTAAGGAGGCGATCGACCGCACCGAGCGGGCCTTGAAGGAATATCGTATTTCCGGTGTTCAGTCGACGATCGGCTTCGCCCGCGCCGTGATGCGGTCGAAATTGTTTCAAAGCGGCGATTATGCGACCGATTTTATCGACGCCGAGTTCCCTGACCGGAATTTTGAAACGACCGAATCCGACCAAATGATAAAAGCTGCGATTGCGGCGATAATCTATAACCATATTAACAGCCGACGGGTAAAGCTCACTTTTAAAAAGGGCGCTGAAAAACGCAGCGGCTGGGTGCAGCATTATCGCACTGAAGGTGTAAAACGATTGTATCGTACATAAGAGAAGATGAGGAAAGAGTTTAAAGATAGATACATCGTAACGGTCGAGGATCACGAGTTCGATATCGAACTGACTCCGCGGGATAAAGATTTCTTGATCGAGTTTAACGGCGCCGGATATGAGGTTGCGGTCGATCAATTGGCGACGGATAAATTTCTTTTCAAAGTCAATGATGGTTCAACTGAGATTAGCATTTCCCGTAATGGTCGCGGCCTGGAAGTTTTTATCGACGGCAAGGTTTTGAATGTCCGCGTTGAACCGTACAACCTGGCCGAATTGAGGAAAAAGGCGGGATCATCGGCCGATGATCCCGGGGATAAAATCGTCAAGGCACCGATGCCGGGGATGGTTCTTTCGACGATAGTAAAGTCGGGTGATAAGGTTGCAAAAGGCAAAACATTGCTAATCATTGAAGCCATGAAAATGGAAAATATGATTAAAGCGCCGTATGATGGAATTATCCGGGAGATATTCGTTACGGCCGGTCAGGCGGTCGATAAAAGCGATAATCTGGTGGAGCTGGAATAGATGCCCGGAAAAAAGACAACCTCGTCGGGTATAGATATTCCGGTTGTCGCGGATAAAGGCAATACAAAAAACAAAGATATCGGTAAGCCGGGCGAATATCCGTTTACCCGTGGGATTTACAGGGATATGTATCGCGGGCGGTTGTGGACCATGCGCCAGTACGCCGGTTTCGGTACCGCCGAAGAGACCAATCAAAGATTTCATTATCTTCTAAAGCGCGGCCAGACCGGGTTATCGGTTGCTTTTGATCTGGCGACGCAAATCGGATATGACTCCGATCATGCATTGGCTAAGGGAGAGGTTGGTCGCACCGGTGTCGCTATCGATTCGCTGGCCGACATGGAAACATTGTTTGACAAGATTCCACTTGGTGAGGTGTCGACGTCGATGACGATTAACTCCACGGCGGTTATTCTTCTGGCGATGTATATCATCACCGCCAGAAAGCAAAATGTACTGCCCGAAAAAATATCCGGAACGGTTCAGAATGATATTCTGAAAGAATTTATTGCGAGGGGGACATATATCTATCCACCGCATCCGTCGATGCGAATTATCACCGATATTTTTGCATACGCCAAAAATAATCTGCCAAAATTCAACACGATATCCATTTCCGGTTATCATATTCGCGAAGCCGGCGCCACGGCGGCGCAGGAAATCGCATTTACACTGTCAAATGCCTGCGCCTATGTCGAGAGCGCACTGAAGGCCGGTCTTGATATTGACTTATTCGCACCGCGATTATCGTTTTTCTTCGCGGCGCACAATAATCTTTTCGAGGAAATCGCCAAGTTTCGGGCGGCGCGTCGAATCTGGGCGAAAATTATGAAAGAGAATTACGGCGCCAAATCGGAGAAGTCTATGCTGCTTCGCTTTCACACCCAGACCGGAGGCTCGACGTTAACCGCACAGCAACCGGAAAATAATATTATTCGAACGACGATACAGGCACTGGCCGCCGTGCTCGGCGGAACGCAATCCCTGCATACCAATTCGTTCGATGAAGCGCTGGCGCTGCCCTCGGAAAAAGCGGCTGAAATCGCGCTGCGGACGCAGCAGATTATAGGTTATGAATCGGGTGTAGTCGATTCGGCCGATCCGCTGGGAGGGTCATACCTGGTCGAATATATAACCGATGAACTGGAGAATAAAATCAATGAGATAATGGATATTGTCGAGCAGCGGGGCGGGTCGGTAAAGTGTGTCGATGACGGGTATTTCAGAAATGAAATCGCGCGATCAGCCTATCAGCATCAGAAAAATGTCGAGAAAGACGAGACGACTGTGGTGGGTGTCAATCGCTTTGAAACCGGGATGGAATCTCCGCCTGATATATTGAAAGTCGATCCGGAATTGGAAATCAGGCAGGTGAAAAAATTGAACGATTTGCGAAAAAACAGAGACAATAATGAAGTCGAAAAGTGTATAAATAATCTGGATGAAATTGCCCGGGGTGAGGATAATATCGTACCGCCGATTATCGAGGCGGTCGAAAATTATGCCACACTGGGTGAAATAGCGGATTGCTTGCGAAGTGTATGGGGAGAATATCATGAAACACTCTAAAATATTTTTGCTGATTATGGTCGCTTTTCTTATTTGGGCCTGCTCTGATAATCAGGAAACAAAAACCGATGTCGAAAAGCCGCCGGTCGAAAGCAGCGACGAGGCCGCTATCGAAGCCATGATCCAGGAATATTTCGATCGGGTTATGGAGGGTGACAAAACGGTGCTTTATGAGAACGAGTTTTCGTACTATACCGATGATATTTCCCTGGATGATTACATGGAATTCCGTCAGGTGCTGGATTATAAATACGATACTCTTGCCGCCGTGGTTGTCGACAGTATAAATGTCATGGGCGATTCGGCGCTGCTGTGGATTAATGTTCACTATTCCGGCGTGGAAGGGGATACCAAGGAGCATCCTTATCTTCTTAAGGCATATCGCAGCGGTGGTCGCTGGATCAGACCGTATCTGTCGCACTGGGAGGACGAGGTCGAGTATCTGGAACAAATAAGGCAGTATGATTCGGCGGTTTCGGCGGAGGAAAACAGGTAATAAAAGATAATTATGTCGGATATAGAGCATATCGGTATTGCGGTCGATGATTTGAAGAAGGCGGCCAGGATTTTTTCAGATATTCTTGGCCATGAGCCGACCGGTACAGAGGAAATCCCGGATCAGAAAGTCGAAGTCATTTTTTTTGTTTCCAACGATAATCCCGAATCCGGGCGGATTGAACTTCTCTCACCCACCGATACAGACAGCCCGGTCGGAAAATTCCTTGATAGACGCGGGCAGGGATTGCATCATCTGGCGCTGAAAGTAAGTGATATCGAGTCAAAACTCGGGGAGCTAAAAGCAAAGGGTTATCGGTTGATTGATGAAAAACCACGCCTCGGCGCCGGGGGCAAAAAAGTCGCATTTATTCATCCATCGTCGACCGGCGGAATCTTAATCGAGCTTACTGAAAAATAATTATTTTTTTGATGACTGAATTATCCGGTTTTGCCATCCGCAGCGCTGGCAACTTTGATTATTTATGTGATTGACCAGCCGGCAGTTAGGGCAGCGCCAGTAATTACCGGAATTGCGCCCGAGGGGATTTTTTGATTTCTGCACTCTTCGATTGCGTGCATAGAAGAATGCGGTCAAAAGAAAAATCAAAAGCATCAAGAGATAGGGGGCCAGGTTCGTGCGGACATAAAAATCTTCGTCGAGCGGGTCCGTGAAATGGAATGAATACAGTATTAAATTCAGGTCGGCTCGCGAAAGTTCGTACAACTCCTCCGGTGTGACCGCTTTAATCAGAAAGAGCACCTGCCCGTCTCCTTCCAGCCGTCCCAATATGCCTCTGATAATAACGTGATATATGTTCGATTCCGACGATGAATCGATAAAATCCGTCTCGAAATAAACCAGGCTGTCTTCGACAGTACAGACTATTTTGGCCCTTGTGCTGGTATCGACGCCGATTTCCTCATATAATCCATGAACCGCTTCGATCAGTTCTTCTTCCGATCCGATTTGGTGATCGGCATCGAGCAAATATTTATAAATTTCGATTCTGGTGTCCTCGTTCATGCTATCGGACATCAGAAACGCTTCATCCGAATGATAGTCTATTTTCCAGTCGGGCGGCTTAATAAAGGAACAGCCCATGTCGTCCGGGGTATATGTGGCCGCGGCAGGCAGGTATAAAAATCCCGAAAAGACGAGGCCGATAATCAAAATCTTTTTCATATACATGTAATCGGGATATGGGAGTAATAACTCAAGGGTGTGAGGGAAATATTTCCTGACCCGATATTTTCTCCATTTATTGCGCGGAGATTGCGACGTCGTTCCGTCGCTGAAGCGCCGGAACTCCTCGCATTGACGGTACAAGGGGGAAAAATGGCTTCGTTTCCGATTCTGACAAAAAAATTGTCATTGCTGCGAAGGCAGGAATCTATTAAGGTATGATTGTACAGCGTAAATTTACTTCTATGGATCCCTGCCTGCGCAGGGACGACGGGTATCAAGACAGTGTCATTTATTGTCATAATTTCGGCAAAAATTCCGTGTAAGGTGTTGCGATTGTTGCTAGTCCAATGAATTGGGTTCGTTTCGCATATTTTAACATCTTTTTTTTATTCGTCTTTCCATTGATTCTTTTTACCCATCATTTCCATGGCCATCCGGTTGTGGAGTTTCCGGTCATTAATCAGCAAACGGTAGAAACGCGCCAGCTGGCGGTCGAGGCGTAATTCGTACCGGAGAATCAGCCTGGAATAATAATCGTCGGGAACGGCTTTAAGATTCTGATAGCCCGGTGTACGGATGGTGAAGTCATCATTCAGGCGGTCTTCGAGATGGGCGGTTTCGGCGCGGATGACGCGTTGTGGGCGCCAGAGGGAGTTGGCAATTTTGAAGACAAGCTGTTCCTGAAACCGGCCGACGGGACGGAACTCGTTAAAAAGATCGACGACGAGTTTTTCGTATTCTTCCGGATTTTCGTTCAGTTTGGTCGATTTGATGACAATGTCTTTGGAATAGAGACCATGTCTGGTATTGTTTTGAGATGAAACCGCTTTGCTTTCGTCGGTTTTTGGCCCGGTGGATTTTTGGGCGTTTTCCCGGTTGGATTTAATTTGTTTTTTGGATGCAGGCATATATGTATTCTCCCTTTTTTAATAAAGGGGGATATTCGGATTTAACTTCGAATTGGTGCGGAAAATGTAATTTAGCAGCAAATGATCAGCATGTTTAGTAAATTGTAACAGGAAGGGACCCACCGCAGAGCGGGTCGGCGACCGGATAAAGCTCGTTGTCTCAGGCAGGGATCCTGACCTATTTTTGCTTAATATGGCAGAACCACATCGTCGCGCCGCTGAAGCGTCGGAACTCGGGTTCTTCCCTACGATTACTTTTTTTCCCTGGCGGTTTTGCGGAGGCGGAAGAAGGTTTTGTTGGCGACCTCGCGGCACTCGTCGAAAAGGCCGGAAATTATTTTATCCGAGGCCAGCGATAAAAACTCCTTTTTATTCAATGTCGGGTGGTATTCGAACGAATGCCCCTGTTTTTCACGGCTCAGAATGTTTTTTTCGGCCAGACGATTCATGACCGTCATAATAGTGGTGTAAGCATAATTATTTTTTTTATTCAAAAAGTAGCGCGCCCGTTTGACCGTCATCGACCCGCCGGACCAGAGAGTTTCCATCACTTCAACTTCGAGTTTACCGAAAAATTTCTCCAGACCGGGGCGGTCGGGATGAAAAGTGAAAATAATGTCGGGATTATTTTTCATTCGCGCGGTTTTTTATGGTCAAAAATCATTTTGGCGCCCAGCGCCACCAATAATATGGGCCAGAAATAATCCCAGAAGCCGCCGGTGATTATATCCAGTTTTGCCAGGAGAAGTAATATCCCGGCGACAAGCAAGGCAAAGCCGATAAACATAACAGACTCCCTCGATGTTTTTGCAAAAATATGGTTGCCGCCGGATGCTATGTCAATATAAATGTGCCGGTTATAAATCCGTCAGGTCACACCCTCGACTTCGTCTCGGGCAGGACCTGACGGAACGAATAAATTTGACAATGAATTGTGCGCGGTACATGTCCGCATGTGCAGCGCTTCCAGGCAGATGTGGACATCTTCCCGGCACGATATAGCGGGGCATTGAATGAAGAATAAATATGGCAGAACCACATCGTCCTGCCTCTAAAGAGTCGGGACTCGGGTTCTGCCCTACGATTACCCTGGAAATTGTTGCGCGGAGATTGCCACGCCCTCATCCCGAGGAATCGAGATTTCGGGCTCGCAATGACGTCAGGAATTTTAGGGGTACCCAAACTCATAGATTGTGGCGGACGGCGTCGAGGTTGGCGAATGGGATTTCGGCGTCGATGGAACAGCCGGGGCCGAAGATAAATCTTTTGCCGGCCATCTTTTCTTTAATCTTGCCTATTTCGACGGCGATTTCGTCCGGCTTGCCGTGCCGCAACCATCCCTTATGATCCAGCCCGCCGATGACCGTTTTATTTTCGAGAAATTCAAAACAACGGTCGATATTGACATTGGTCGGATCACAGGCATCCCAGTTAAATAACTTAACCGGGTAATCGGACAACTGCTTCAGATAATTATTGCTGCCGCAGACATGCAAAATATTCAGCGAATCGTTGCCGGACGCTTTCAGGATTCGTAAATCGTATCGGCGGCCGAAATTTTCGTACTGATCGTATGTGAGTAAATCGGCCGAGCCCCACTCGAGCGTGGCGAAAAAGATACCGTCGGCGCGGGCATTTCTGATTTCGGTGACATATCTTTCAAAAGTGACGGTAATATTTTCAAGCGCATTCAGTACTTTTTGCGGCTCGTTGTTTATATACTCAAGCATTTTATTGATTCCGCCGGCCAGATGACGGGCAATTCCGAGCGGATTAAATACGGTCATCAAAAGCGGTAAACCCGGATCGGAAGATTTTTTTATGATTTCAATCGCCTTCAGATGCTCGGTCAGGACCGGCGTTCCGGCGGGAAGAACGTCGATTTTATCCCAATCGGCTGTTTTGTTAACGGCAAAATGAACATTGCCGTGCTTCCTGAATTCATCGTTTGACCAGTCGTATTTATTGCCCCAATCTTCGGCATGATAGCTGGCGCGGGGATTGATTTTCATAAAATCCCAGTCGAATCGTCTCTGGAAATTCAGCATGGCCTCGGCCAGACCTTTCGCGGTCGATTCCTTATGATAGAAATGCCTCCAGGCTGAGGCGGCAAAGCGGTCCGGTTTTTCTCCGACCATTATCATTTGAACTCTTTCCCTATGAGAATATTTATCAGCCATGGTTTCCTCCGATTTTATTCAGTCTCAGCTACAATTTTAAATACGGGAAAAGTTTGCGGTAGCACAAGTTTAAATCGGGATGATTGGTCCCGGCGAGGGTGTGTTTGTCAGGATCGCCCTTCGCTCCGCTCACTTCGTTTTACTCAGCATCTTCGACGGGCCCTTCGACACTTCGCTGAAACTCAGTGTCTCAGGCAGGGATCCTGACCTACGAGGACTCGCACGGCACGCAAGGAAGACGGCTAATATTTATTTCGTCGGGACTCGCGCGGCACGTATGGGGAACGGCAGGAAGCCGCTTTTGGGCGGTGTGTAATCTATGAACATTGCCGAACGCAATCATTCAGAGAGGTTTCGGAATGCCGAATAATATTATGATAAACTACATCTAAAAATACAGCGCCAGGAGAGCCAATGCCGGGGAAAATCCTTGTTGTCGATGACGAGCAGTCAATGTGCGATTTCATGGAGATAATGCTCGCCAAGGAAGGGTATCAGGTTCAAACATCGATTTCCGGAGATCAGGCAATCCAGAAGGCCTCGGCCGAAAAATATGATCTGATTATCGCCGATATGATGATGCCGAATATGACCGGGCTGGATCTGCTGAAGAAAATAAAAAAGGCTCGCCCCACTCAGGATTTTATCGTGATGACGGCATTTGCGTCGGTGGATACGGCCATCGAGGCGATGAAAGAGGGCGCGCTGGATTATATCACGAAACCGTTTAAGGTCGATGAGATAAAACTGGTTATTCAGAAATCCATCAGCCGCAAGAAATTAAAGGAAGAAAACGAATCACTCAAGAAACAACTGAAGGACAATTTCTCGTTCGACAATTTTATAGGCCAGTCCGAAGAGGTCACGAATCTCAAGAAGCTGGCTCTAAAGGTCTCGGCATCAGATTCGACCGCCCTGATACGCGGTGAGTCGGGTACCGGCAAAGATTTAATCGCTCGCGCGATTCATACCGCTTCAAATCGTGCCGCTGGGCCGTTTACGACTATCAACTGCGCGGCGCTTCCGGAAACGTTGCTTGAATCGGAGCTTTTCGGTTATAAGAGAGGCGCTTTTACCGGGGCGGTGAAGGATAAAGACGGCCTGTTTAAGGTTACCGATGGCGGGACTCTATTCCTTGACGAAATCGGCAATACTTCGCCCGCCATTCAGGTAAAGCTATTGCGGGTTCTTGAGGACAAGATTATCACGCCGGTCGGCGATACCAAACCTATTGAAGTCGATGTGCGTCTGATTGCCGCGACCAACGCCGATCTGGAGGAGGATGTCAAAGCCGAGCGATTTCGATCCGACCTTTTCTATCGTCTGAATGTCATTCCCATATATATTCCGCCGCTACGCGAACGGACCGACGATATTCCTCTGCTGGTCAGCCATTTTCTGAATAAATACAGCCAGAGAATCGGAGTGGATCTTAAATTTCTGTCTCCGGAGGCGATGAAAGCGCTTCATCAGTATAGCTGGCCGGGGAATGTCCGTGAACTGGAAAACTGCATCGAGCGGGCGGTATTGCTGTCACGCGAGAATACGATAGACGTTTCCGATTTTCCTCCCAGAATAATCGAGAACAAACCGAAATCGGTGATTTCGCCGGATACGCCGGAGACGCCGACACTGGAATCAATCGAGAAGGCATATATATATTATATAATGGATCAAACCAGGGGGAAAAAATCAAAGGCGGCCAGGCTCCTCGGTATCGATAATTCCACCTTGTATAGGAAATTGGAGCGTTATAATTTGAAAGATAAAACAAAAAAGGGGCGAAATGAGCAGGGATAAGTTTTTTAAGTGAATTGGGTATATATATTGCAGTTACGTGGCCTATAAAATTTTTGGTTTTAATCCAGTGAGGCGGGATATGAAGAGAATATCTTCGAAAAGAGGCTTTACTCTGATAGAGTTAATGATTGTCGTCGTCATTATCGGCATTCTGGCCGCCCTGGCCATTCCCCGGTATATGGCGGTATCAACCAAGAATAAGCAATCGGAAGCGAAGCTTATTTTGAAGCAAATCTATGTCAACCAGCGGACTTACCGTCAGCAGGGAACCGGCTATTTCATTCCCGGCGGGCCGGCCAGTGCGACCCAGCCGGCGGCGTTTCAGAATATATGGGTTGAGATACCGGTCTCCTCGATGTACACCTACACCATTGCCGGCACGGCCAATACCTTTACGGCGACGGCCACATGCGGTATTCTGGATGATGATCCAGCGGTAGATACTTGGACAATCGATAACCTGGGTGTGTTGTTATGTACATCCGATGATTCCCAGTTATAAGATTATATTGTTTAAGAACTTATGGGCGCCAAGATGGCGCCCATTTTTAATGCTTTTTACCGGAGCAGACCGATCCGGCGGAAAAAGCCAAAATATGGGTCTTGTCCAATAGGTCTTACGATGCAGAATGCAAGAAAAATGGCAAAACACCAAATCACCAGTTATGGGGACGTAGCCAAACCTGTTGGCGGAGAACCACATATGTCGGTGCGTATTATTTTTTTCTCGTTGATTAGCTTCGATTTACGAGCTTTTGAAGGCCTGTATGGATTTCATTTAAAGCTGTGGCAGATGATTTGCAAAAGCTGTATCGAGAATAAGAAAACAACTAACCCAAAAAACCTATAGGAGGTTTCAATGTTTTCCAAGTTTCACAATCGCCAGAAGGGTTTCACCCTTATCGAGTTGATGATTGTTGTCGTTATCATCGGTATTTTGGCCGCTCTGGCCATTCCCCGATTCATGACGGCGACCACCAAATCCAAGCAGTCGGAAGTTAAGGGAATCCTGAAGCAGATTTACACGATGGAAAGAACCTATCGTCAGCAGAATAACACTTACTGGGGACAGGGAACCACGGCCATCGCCGGCGGCGCTTTTGCTCAGATTGGTGTCGAAATACCTGCGACGGCTATCTATACCTACACTATTTCAGTCGCGACGGCTACCAACCTTACTGTATCCGGTACCTGCAGTATTCTTGATGATGATGCCGCGGTTGATACGTGGCAAATAACCGAGACCGGCGCGCTGACCTGCACCAGCGACGACGTCGTGCTTTAAGGCTTTGATAAAGGCTTGATTTTCACGGGCGGCCCGATTCGGGCCGCCTTTTTTATCCTGTTAAATTGAATGGTAGTTATGCATGTTAAGGACTTGGCATATCTGCTTTTACTCGTCATTGCCAGCCCTGAGGGGAATGCTTTGCATTCCGTGAAGGGGGTAGCAATCTGTTTGTAACGAGAGGAGAGATCGCCACGTCGTCCCGTCGCCACGTCGTCCCGATAAATCGGGACATCGGGACTCCTCGCGATGACGTGTTTGGTTTTTATGGTTGTTATATAATAGAGGGTAGTTCAAATCTCTCCGAGATTTGAGTCGTCAAGCCTCAGCGAGGCTTGACCTACTTTTAATCGTCGGACGCTAAATGATTGAGGAAAGACCCAGGGAAACAATACCGGAAAATCGGAAATAATTGTCAGATTTTCACGAATTCAGCCGAAATATAGACATATGCCGTAAAGGCGGTTTTAACAGTATGCTTATCGGGATTTAACGGGAGGTATTTTATAAAGGGGCATTTATTATGGTAAAGCATGAAACCGATTTTCAATATGTGAGGCCGACGAAATTCGACCATTATTCGCTCTGGCTGGCGCCCTCGCTGGTCTTTATCGGGGCCTTTTCGCTTTATATAAAAACGCTGGCGCCGTCGATCTTCTGGGGTGATTCGGCCGCTTTTGCGGCGAGTAATCATATTCTCGGTATCCCGCATTCGCCTTCATTCCCGCTGTATACGCTTATAGGACGTATCTTCAACCTCTTGCCGGGAGTTACGCCGGCATTTGCGTCGAATTTAATGTCCGCTTTTTTTGCTGCCCTGGCGATGACCTTTTTCTATCTCGTTCTCAGACAATTGATAAATGTACCGGTATTTCTGCCGGAAGAGTATAAGAAAGTTCTGGCTAACCAGAAGGCGGCCATGGAAAATCCCGATTTAAAGAGTGATCAGTTCCGGACGAATTATGAACCGATGCCTCGACCGACATTTGTTCTGATTGTCGGTCTGGCCGCGACGGCCTTATTCACGGTATCGCTTCCGGTCTGGCTTTCGGCGATCCGGGCCGAAGTCTATTCGCTGCATTTATGTTTGACGTTCGCAGCTTTGTTTCTATGTCTTAAAGGCAAAAATGATGAAATGAAGCGCTTTTTCTTTGCAGGGATATGGCTGTACGCATTATCATTCACCAATCATCCATTGCTGGCGCTGGCATTTGCACCGGCTTTTCTCTGGCTGACACTCGCGAATCTTTCCGGAAGCAACTGGAAGATCA
This sequence comes from uncultured Ignavibacteriaceae bacterium, assembly GCA_964452645.1. Lineage (GTDB taxonomy): Bacteria > Zixibacteria > MSB-5A5 > GN15 > PGXB01 > CAYXTW01. Next base: position 61,167 of record CAYVMO010000006.1, on the reverse strand, counting down.
GAACAATCGCCATTTCGGGACTGTTTTTTGTGATAGCTTTTTCGGTCTATTTTTATCTGCCGCTCCGGGCCGCCTTTGAGCCGGCGATTAACTGGGGAAGACCGGATAATCTGAAATCATTTTGGGCGGCGATTACACGTTCGGGGGATATGGCCAATTTTTCGGCAATGCTCATGGCCCCGGATTATCTTCTGAGGTCTAAAAAAATAGCTGATTTTCTGGTGGGGCAGATCGGCTGGCTGTCTGTCGGATTTTGTCTTCTCGGTTTTATCGGTCTACTCAAAGTATCCAAAAAAAGCGCCCTGTTTTTCCTTCTGGCGATGATATTTAACGCCGCCATCGTTCTCTGGGCCGCCGATTTTGACCAGAAAAATTATGATTTGATAAACTACCTGGCGCCTTTGACAGGTTTGATTTTGATTGTCGGGGCGGCCGGAATGATGGGCCTGATGCGATTCAAATTCCCGATCAAGTTTTCTGCGGTCGCCCTTACCGTTCTTTTTACAGGGTTGACGGCTGTTGCAGTCGAAGACAATTACGCGCATGCGGATATGTCCGATGTTAATGGTCCGGAGATAATCAGTCAGGAGGCTTTAGAGGATATTCCGCCCGGCTCGATTATTCTGACGGCCGAAGATAATTTTTTGCTGCCATTATGGTACGCCGCCTATGTCAATTCGATGGCCGATCAAATAAGTATTCTCTCACCCGGGGCCATGGTTAACCAGGCTTACAGAAAACAACTTACGATTAACTATCCCGATTTGATATATCCCAAGCAGTTTTATGGTACGCAGGATGTGACGCCGGAAGAATTGGCGACGGAGATATGTCAATTGAATGCGGGCGAGCATGATATTTATGTTCAATTCGGTGTTCCGGGTATAAGTCACGAGGAAATTGTCCCGGATGGTATATTATTTAAGTATATCGGAAAAGACAAAAAGGTCGAAATCGATCCCGATTTTTATCGGAAACATATTTCGTTGGTCGAAGAAATGCTGGAGGGCAATCCTGATGACGTCGGGTCGGCTGATTTTTGCGGACGCTGGTTATTCACTATCGGAGTTTACTGTGATCGTAGAGGTCTTTCGCAAATCGCCTGGCAACTATTCGACGCCGCCCTGGCAATCGATAAAGAAAATATCGATATGCGTATCCGCCTGGCGTCGGCCCTGGCCCGTGCAAAGCTGTATACCGATGCTTTGAAATATGTCCATCAGGCGCTGGAAATCGATTCTCAGGATCCGAACGCACTCAAACTCGGTCAGCATATCGTGCAGGCTATCGAAAGACAAAAAGCGGTGGCCTCAAAATGATTGAAATTTCGGTCATAATCCCCGCCTATAATGAGGCGGAGAATATCCCGCAAAATATCCAAAGAATGATCGATGCCCTGAACATAACCGGCCGGGATTTCGAAATCCTGCCGGTCGATGACGGTTCCACCGATGAAACCTCGGCGAAAATAAGAAAAATGGCCGAGGAGGACCATCGTGTCAGGTATGTCGGTTATAAACAGAACGGCGGGCGGGGCAAGGCGATTCGAACCGGAATTAAAGCGGCGCGGGGACGATATATTTTGACAATCGATTGTGATCTTTCATATTCCGAAGAGTATCTGCCGGCTATGTATCGTTTACTAAAAGATAATCCGGAAGTTGATTTCGTAATCGGGTCGCCGTACATGCAGGAGGGTACGACCGAGAACGTATCAGCCAAACGTCTGTGGATTTCAAGGCTGGGGAATTTAATCTTATCCCTGGCGATGAGGGGTCGAATCAGGACGTCGACAGGTATCCTGAGGGGCTATAAAGCGGAAGTTGTCCGGCGGCTGGATCTGGAATCGGACGGAAAGGAGATTCATCTGGAGATACTCTCCAAAGCGCTGGCTTCGGGGTACACGCCGCTGGAATTCCCGGCAGTGCTGACTTCGCGCCAGAAGGGGGAATCAAAGTTCAAATTCAGAGCGACGGCATTGTCGCACCTGATTTTTTCATTTTTCGAGCGGCCATCGCTTTTATTCGGAATGGTCGGCGTGTTCCTGATCGGGTCGGGTCTGGGGGTCGGTTTCTATATGATATATCTCTGGCAGACGGGGACGCTTAATCCCAATCGACCGCTGATGACATTGATGATTTTGCTTCTTGTGGCCGGATTGCAGATTATTCTTTTCGGATTTTTGGGGACGCAAATGGTCGGCCTGAGAAAAGAAATTTATAAGATGCAGACGAATCTGCATCGTGCCAATGAAAAGCTGGATAATTTTGCGATTAATGATTTCGCCGGAGAAAATGTAACCTCGGCGGAGAAAATCACCGTCGGTCCAATCCATGTCGTCGGTAAAACGTCTATTGATAATCAGTAATCGGTATCCGGTCGGACCTGACGATACCGCCTCGCCGTTCGTTTATGATTTTCGGCGGGCACTTGAAAGTCAAAATATCGAGATCGATGTCGTAACGCCGTACTATAAAGTGACCTCAGAAAACAATGAGTACCTGGATACGAGCGTGCATCGATTCATATGGTCCGACGGCTTAAAAGTAATTTCGCAGCTGCCGTTTTATAACCCGGCGACATTTTTCAAAATTAGAAAATTTTTCAAGGCCGGTTTAGAAACTGGTGAAGAATTACTGAAGAAAAATAACTACAACGGTATCATCGCGCTCTGGGCGGCGCCTTCGGGATATATCGCTTATAAGTTGTCAAAAAAATTTAATGTCCCCTACGCCGTCTGGGCGCTGGGTTCGGATATCAATCGCTGGGCGACGTTGCCGCTGATCGGCCATATCATTTTGAAAGTCCTGAAAAAAGCCGATATTCTTTTTGCCGACGGGTATAAACTGGCCATAAAAGTTCAGGCGCTTTCCCGGAAACAATGCGATTTTATTCCCAGTTATCATGCCATCGGTATCGATGAAGGCAGGATCAAGTCATCGGAGGAATACGGGAAATATTTCATTTCTGTCGGAAGAATCGAAAAAAGCAAGGGCGTTCTTGACCTGCTTGAGGCGTTCCGGATTTTTATAAAAGATAATCCGGATTGGCGTTTGTACTATGTAGGCACGGGACGAGTGGAGAATGAATTGAAACGGCGAATTAATGGATATAAACTGGGTGATTCGGTGAAATATCTCGGCTACCTGCACCGCCGCGGAATAAACCGGTTGCTGACCAATGCCGTCGCAGCGGTAATACCTTCACACTCCGACTCGCTGCCGTTGACTTTCGGGGAGGCGATGCAGGCTAATGTTCCGGTGATTTGCTCCGATATCGGTGATATGCCGTTTTTAATCGATAAATATGATGTCGGATATTATTACCATGTCGGAAATATAAAGGAGCTGGCGCTGACGATGAAAATGATGGCTGAAAACAGGGTTGAGTTATCCGGAAATTGTGCCAATGTTCTGGAGGAACTGGATATTAATAACTCGGCTAAAACAGTAAATCGGTGGCTGGATTCGGTGACGGGAACAGAGGCTGCCAGAGGTACCGTCAATGCAAACGGTTGAAAAGAAGAAAATATATTTCGATAATTACTGGAAGCAGCAGCCGGAGTCGAGAGTCGATCCGCGCTCACTTCAAAGAGCAAAGGCCGTTGATAGACTCCTGCAAAAACGCTCGGGTTGTTTGTTGGATGTCGGCTGCGGCCGGGGTCTGATTTTGGATTATTTCGCCGGTCGCGGATATGACGTGACCGGTGTTGATATATCGCCCGAAGCGGTCGAAATGGTCAGACAAAACGGACATAAGGTGCAGGTTCTGGATCTGGAGCAGGAAGAAATTTCCGAAAAATACGATGTTATCCTTTGCCTGGAGGTTTTGCAGCAGTTGCATGATCCGGTCGCTGTTTTGGGAAAACTTGTTTCTGCATTACATGAAAACGGTGAACTGGTTGTTTCGATGCCCAACGAGTTTCACATTATTTCACGGTTGAAATTACTGTTTGGCCGGTCGCATCTGGGAGATTTCAGCCATTCGCATATTAGATTATTTTTTCCGTCGCGAGATAAAAAATTATTCGAAAATGCGAATTTGAAAATTATCAATAAATTATATGTGCCGATTGCGCCACCGAAGTGGAAAACAATTTCGATGATATTCAGACCATTGGCGCAGATGTGTCCGTCGCTTTTAGCGATATCATCGATTTATACTTTGGAAAAATCATGAAAACAGATGAGAGAACCAGAATAAATGAGTCGATGGGCACCTTTTCGGAGCGGTTCCCGGTCCTGTACGATATCGACGGTCGACTGAAAAAAGCTGATAAAACACTGGCGGTCTGTCATCACTTTTCAATGCGGCCGCTTGAAGAACTGGTCTGTCTTGACCTGGGTGCTTCGACCGGGATTATGACCGAGCGGTTTGCCGAGCATTTCAAAAGAGTAATTGCGCTTGACGTTGATCGGGTCGGCCTGGATTCGGGTCGGCAAAACAGCCGAAGATCGAATATTGAATATATTTGCACGGACGGAACCGCCGCGGCGCTGGCGGATGAATGTGCCGATGTCATTATCTGCAACCAGATTTATGAGCATGTCGATAATCAGGAAGGGCTGGTTTCGGAAATATATCGTCTTTTGAAAGATGACGGCTTTTGTTATTTCGGCGCCGGCAATCGGTACGTTATTATTGAGGGGCACTATTTTCTGCCATTTCTTTCCTGGCTGCCGCACCGATTGGCCGATTTCTACATGAAACTCGTCGGTAAAAAAGGCAAGTACGACGTCAGGCTTTTATCGCTGGGCAAATTAAAGAGATTGACGCGGGATTTCTGGCGTCACGATTATACGAAAATGATCTTTGAAAATCCGGAAAGCTTTTGCGCCGACGATGTCGTTCGACCGAATAATTTTATCTCGAAACTGCCCCCATTTTTGTTCAGAATCGTTTATCTGCTGTTACCGGCCTGGGTGTGGATCTTGATAAAACGTAAATAAGTCATATCATTTATCTTAAAAAGTAATTGACCTGATGGTTCAACCATCGTTTATTTTCCGCATGAGAATATTCGCTTATTCATTATTACTGCTTTTTGTTTTTTTGCCCGGTTTGGCGCAGACAACGCCGGATTCGGTTTATGAATATGAAGGATTGGAAAAGCTGACTTCGCTTTTGAATCTGAAGCCATCCGATCTGCATTTCCGCGATGATTACACCGAAAAAGACGGGTCTCGCCTGGCGCGGGTCGGCGATTTGATGCGCCATCCTTACGGGATGATTGAATTCACCGAGGAGTTAAAAAGCGCGTGTCAAAAAAGAAATCCGTCGGAGGTTCTCGATTTTGCATTTGAGAATCTTGTCAAGGAAGCGCCGGTATCAGCCCGGCGAACCATGAACCCGATAGGAGAGGATCAGATATTAAACGGCCCCAACCTGTTTTACAACTCGGTGGAGTTTAATCGTTTGCTCATGAAGGCGTGGAAATATTTAACCGAGGATATGCCTTCGGCTCATGATTCGACATTTGCTCTCTTGAATAAATCCGAGAAAAATTTTCTTCTGGACGAATTTCGTGAAATAATCCTTGAAGATACGGCCGATGAAAATCGCTCGGTGGAGGAGCTTGACTTGATCCAACAGGCGGAAGAGCAAAATATCGAACAGTTCGTAAAGTTCGGCAATCGTATCCGGAAAGATTTTATTTTGTCGGTCGGGGTCGCGGCCACCGAAGATTTATTCAACGAGATCAATAGCTTGAGCGCGGCTATTCAAAGCGGCGATTTATCGATAGAGACTTTACTTTCAGATACACTTGTTATGCCCGTTCGGACCGGTATCGCCGAATTTTTGGGTAAACACGAGAGGTGGAAAATCGGGGGGCTCGGCGATGATTATTACAGCGGCGAGTACGAATTTATATTCGATTTCGGCGGCGATGACCATTATGATTTATCGTACAATCCTGAAAAACCTCACGGATGTATTATAATCGATTTGTCCGGGAATGATATTTATAACGCCAAATCGGAGTTCGTAATCGGTTCGGGATGTAAGTCGGTCGGTTTATTGTTCGACATGGCGGGCGATGATGTATATAACGGCGGCAATTTCTCGTGCGGTTCGGGATATTTCGGTTTCGGTCTGCTGTATGACGGCGGCGGCAGCGATAAGTACTATGGTGATACGCATACGCAGGGTGCGGCGACATTCGGTATCGGTCTGGTTATCGATATTTCCGGCTCGGATAATTATTCTGCGGCGCTTTTCGGGCAGGGAGTCGGGTTGGTCGAAGGCTTTGGCGCTATCGTCGATTATTCCGGCAGTGATTATTACACAGCCGGGAATAAATATAAAGAATCGATCGGCCTGGCCGGTGTCGATGTTCACTATCTCTCATTATCGCAGGGATTCGCTTACGGTTTGCGGCCGTATCTTTCCGGCGGCATCGGAGCTTTGCTTGATTTTGACGGGAACGATAAACATATCACCGATATCTATGGTCAGGGGGCCAGCTACTGGTGGGGTCTGGGACTGCTATATGACGGCGGCGGCAGTGATGAGTATATTTCTTATCAATACTCTCAGGGTGCGGGCGTACACATGTCGCTGGGATTTCTGTTCGATGAGGTCGGCGATGATTATTATCGCGGCAAAGGTTTGATGCAGGGCTGCGGGCATGACTATGGCTGCGGAATAATTCTTGATCGGCATGGTGACGATATTTATCAGGCCTGGGATCTTTCACAGGCGGCCGGTTCGGCCAACGGCATCGGCATTTTAATCGATGACCGCGGTGATGATACGTACTATGCCAATAGTACATCCAATACGCGCGGCTATGGTAATCCGCGGCGGGAATTCGGATCGATCGGTTTGTTTCTGGATCTCAGCGGGGAGGACAATTATATCGGTCTCGGCGAAAACAACAGTTACTGGCAGACCGACTCCAAATGGGGCGGTGGTATGGATGTGGTCTCAATCGAGCCGGATACGACCCAGCCGGAGGCGTTGCAGCCGAAAGCGGTCGAAAGTCCGCAAGCGGCAGAGATCAGCGAAAAAGTGGATATCCTGTTTGTCGTGGCCTCGTCGGGAGAGTTAAAATACCGCGGCATGGTGCAATCGGCGATCGATTCGATAATCGCCCTGGGCGCCGCGGCGGTACCGCGTCTTGTCGAGAAATACACGACCAAAGACGCCCGCGAGAATCAAACGATAAACAGCATTCTGGTCGGAATCGGCAGCGAGGCTGTGCCGCAATTGCTCCAATCATTATCTCTCGATAATCCGGAGCAAGTCAGCCGCATCTGTCGCTCGCTGGGCGAGATTGGCGATTCATCGGCGGTAGACGGTCTTATCGGTGTTGCTTTTCATAATGACTGGCGGGTTCGCTCCGCCGCCGCCGTCGCGCTGGGAAAAATCGGCGATAAACGGGCCGATGATACAATACTGAAGCTTTTGCCGGATGATAATGAAATCGTGCGCAAATCGGCGGCCGTTTCCTGCCGGAGGCTAAAAAATGAGCAGGCCATACCGGCCTTAATACATATGCTGGGTGATAGTTTTTACGGCGCCGCCCATTGTGCTTCGGAAGCGCTTATTGAGATGGGTAAGACAGCCGTCGAGCCGATCGCCGATTCACTCAATTCCGACAATGAACTGGTAGGAAATCTGGGCTGTATCACGCTGGGTAAAATCGGTGATATCGCGGCTGCGACGGCGCTGGCACCGCAATTGGAATCCGATTCGCCAATCAGGCGGGCGCTGGCGGTTAAGGGGATACTGATGAGCAATTCATCCTCTGCCTGCGGTTTTGTCGAATTGATGAAAGACAAAGAAACCGACGAGACCGTGCAGTTTTACATACAAAAAGTTCTTGATAAATATGCTTCGCAATAAACTTGATCGGTTTTCAAACCAGATTGCCGGAAATAAGAATAATTCACGCAAGGGCAATGCACAAAACAGGTATGATAAAATCGCCGCTTATTTAAACGGCGAGTGTATAGCTGACTCCGCCGGAACTTATATTAAAATCACGACCGACCTGAATGAAACTTATGCGCACGGTCGCTTTATGATCGATGATATGTTACCGCCGACGCCGCTGGAAAAGCGGTATTTCGACTGGAGTGATGCGACCGATAAACTTGATCCCGGAAAACTCCTTTTTTTCGATATGGAAACGACCGGATTGGGAGGTGCCGGAGCCGTCGCCTTTTTAATCGGGTTCGGTTCGATAACCGAAAACGGCTTCCAGGTGCGGCAGTATTTTCTTCCCGATTTCCCTGACGAGGAAACGATGCTGGAGGCGGTCCGCGCCGAAATCCGGCCGGATACGATAATTGTCAGCTACAACGGCAAGGCTTTCGATTTGCCGATTTTGACCGATCGGTTGATAATTCAGCGTGTCGAGCGTAATCTGGAATACGCCGATCATATTGATCTTCTCAACAGTGTGCGGCGATTATATCGCCGGCGTCTTCGCGATTGTACGCTGAGCAACGTGGAACGGGAAATACTCGATTTTTATCGCTGCGACGATATCCCGGGTTATCTGGTGCCGTCGATTTATTTCGACTGGCTGAATACGGATAATACCGAACAGCTTGAAGGTGTCGTCGAGCACAATCGCAATGATATTATTTCTTTATTTTTTATCATCTATCAGATAGCCTCGGTGCTTGAAAATCCTTCGGATAAAATCAGCGAACCGGACGATATTTTATCCCTGGCGAAAATATTCGAGAGGCGGCGTGAGCATAAAAATGTTTGTCGTTTGCTGGAGAATTTCGACGATATCACGCTGGCTCATGAACGTTATGATATTCTTTATCTTCAATCGCTTTCTTATAAACGAGTCGGGCATCTGGAGGAGGCGGCGGCGCTGTGGGAGAGTATTATCGTCGGCCGGTCTTCAGAGGCTTATTGGGCCTATATCGAGTTGGCCAAATATAATGAGCATAAAATCAAAGATTTGACAAAGGCGCTTCGGATGGCCGAAGCGGCTCAAAAAGTGTGCCCGCCGCGCCCCAGTCTTAGACTGGACCTTCAAAAGCGGATTAATCGCCTGACCGTCAAATTATCAAAAATTACAGAATCTAAATAAAAACTCCCGATAGTCGATATATAAAATGTATAAAGGGAGCCTATGAGCCAGGATATTTTCCGGAAAATTTTGGAGGATCATAAAAAGCTGTCCTCTCTGCCCCAGATACTGGTTGAAGTCATCAGGGTTGCGAACAATTCGGATACGTCAATTGCCGATTTATCCAACGTTGTTAAAAAGGATCCGGGATTAGCGACCAAGCTTCTCCGCGTGGTTAATTCTCCGTTTTATTCACCGGCCAACGAAATAACGACGATTTCGCAAGCGGTGGCCTCGCTGGGGACAAGAGCGGTTACCGCTTTTGCACTATCGAGTTCCATATATGAATTAATCAACAATGTCGATGTCTCTATCGATCGAAAAAAATTCTGGCGTCACTCGCTGGAAGTGGCGATGATCTCGCGGAAAATCGCCGAAGCCGTCGACTACCAGCCGGCCGAGGAAGCCTTTACCGCCGGGCTGCTGCATGATATCGGCGTCTTGATACTGGAAACTTCATTCCCGGATACATTTAAAAGCGTCTGGAAACTGGCCGAAACCGGTAAAAATCTGACCGCCGTCGAGGAAGGCTACTGGAGCACCAATCATGCTCGAGCCGGGCAGTTTATGCTTGACCAATGGAATATCCCGAAAATTATCAGCGAAGCGGTCGGTGAACATCATTTAATAATAAATGAAGAAGCGGAGACACAACCGCATCGCCTGAGCCTTATCGTTAATCTGGCCAATTCCGTTTCCAAGTTCCGCGTCCACCACATGCCGCCCCCGGAAAGCGACCAATTGGAAAATAAGAAAAACCTCGCGGCCGGACTTGATCTCTCGCATTCGGCGCTTTCCGATATAGAAAGAAATATTATCAGCGAGGTGGTCAGTGAATCCGGCTATCTTGAGATCGATATCGGGAGTATCGAGGATATTTTGCGTGAGGCCAACGAGCTTTTATATAACCAGTATATCCATGCCGAGCGATTGTTACAGGAGAAAAATGCAATTCAAAAGCAGATAAATAACGACCCGGACGGCCAGAAAGTCGTCAATACACTGAAAGAGGCAATATCTGTTTTCGGAAAACTGGTTCATGATTCTTCAGCGCTCATCCTCGAACAGGCCAGACGGCTAAACACGGCGGTGGAAAACAATCATATTATCGATAAAAGAAAAATCGTTAACAGTACGATATCATCGATATCCGGATGTATCGATTCCGTTTCATCTTTGATCAAAGAAATGGAAAAGATATCGACAGGTAATTCGTTCTGCAGTAATGATTTTATTGCCGACTTAAGAAATCGATTCAATAATCGAATCAGGAATTCAGCTCTTGTTGAAAAGCCGGTCGGCTGACAAGAAGAGGCTTAATCAAACATAATTCCGTCGGAACATCATCCGCTCTGCCTGATTTAATTCAACGATCGGTAATGAATCTATGTTCCCGCATGCCTGTCGCTGTAAAATTTACTTCAATTATTAAGAGTATACAAAATAGTATACATTTAAGGTCGGTTAACGCTGCTCCTAATTGACAGGCATATTATATGCTTAAGTTATTTTTCTAATTTTTTGCCGGTTAAAAAAATGTGGACTAATGTGATAAAAATAGTTGACATTACCAAAACTTCTTAATATTTTGATTGACAATAAAATTCCCGGAGTATTAAATTTAAAACGGCGGGAGAAGATGGCACCAAGAGTAGTTAATATATTGAGCTGTGCGGCTTTAATACTAATTGCATGTTTTTCGGCATCGTTTTCGGAAAATATATATAATAAGGAAGAATTGATCGATAATACGTCGACTTGTCTGGCTTGCCATGACGATATGGAGCAAACGCTGAGTGCTTCTCCTCATCGGCTTTATTCCGAGAGTGATCTGCCGTCAACGCATGTGTCGGGGTGTATCGGCTGCCACGACGATTGGCAAGAGCATATCGAGAACCCGTCCGCGGACAATATAGGGAGGGCCGACAAAGCCGCGTATACCAAACAGGCCGAGATATGCGGGCGGTGTCATTTGAGCCCGCATCAGACGGCGATGGCGACGACCGATCCGCACGGCCGAGCCCAAATCGGCTGTCTTTCCTGTCACAAAATTCATGATAATCCGAATAAGGCATTAGTGATCGATGGCCGAGACAATTATTGTCTTAGCTGTCACACGGCGGTGGAAAGCGAGTTCAGGCGCCGTTCGGCGCATCCGCTGGAATCGGGGAATATTCGCTGTGTCGATTGTCATAATCTCGGGTCGCTGGAAGATCCGATGCTGGCGGTCGGAATGGATTTCCGATGCCAGGAATGTCATGCCGAAAATTCGGGACCGTTTCTGTATGAGCATAAAATAGTATATAGTTACTCAACCGAAGGCGGCAGCTGTCTTGAATGTCATCAGCCCCACGGCTCGCCTAATGACCGTCTGCTTAATCAGCCGGGTGACGGGATTTGCAAGCAATGTCATATGACGCCGGTCAAACATATAACTCAACACAGCGGTTTGGGTACCAAACTGGCCTGCGTCGAGTGCCACAGCCAGATTCACGGTTCCTATGATAACAATCTGTTTCTTGATCCGAACCTGGGGACAAAACTTTTTCCGGATTGTAATCAGTCCGGCTGCCACAGCTTTGCCAATTAGGAGTCCGATATGAGAAGTAAGATAATTGCGACGATTTTACTTTTGGCAATATTTTTGGCTCTGCCCGTTTTGGCGGATAATGGCAGTGGTACGATTAAACTCGGATATACATTGATCGACGAGGAGGGAAACCGGGCGGTTAATCAATCGACATTTAATCAATATGAAGGCTTCGATTTCTCGCTGGAGAAATTTAGCTATTTTCTCAAAGACGGAATCAAATTCGATGCCGATTTGAAAAGCGTAACGCTTAACAACCGGAATCTTCATTTCGGCGCCGAGAAATCGGGCTTATTCGGAATTCGCGTCAATAATAATCAGTACCGCCGTGTGTATGATTTTGAGGGTAATGATTTTATCCGCCGTCATACCACGTCCGGCGACATCTGGCTCTATCCCCATCGATATGTGAAAATATTCGGCAGCGGTTCCTTTGTCGGGCGCTCCGGTTCGGTGCTGGAGTTTTTTGATGTGGTTGACGGCGGCATTCCGACAGCCGTTGATTATGAGCAAAAACAGGCTAACACCGGTTTTCAAATAAATTACCGGGGCAGGATGTTGCGGGCCGAATATGGCGGTATCAATTATGACAATCATGAAGATTTTTATCTTAACCAATCACGGCGCTGGTTCAAAGTCAGGGGTTTCGGGGCAGTCCCACGATTCGACTGGATTTTAATCCACGGCGGCTTTTTAAATTACCGCACCTGGTATAAACGGACAGATTTCGAAATCAAATCCAATAAGGGATGGGGCGGAACGACGCTTAATCTGCCGAAGAACTTCTCGGTAAGCTACAGTTTTATTTTTGAGCGCACCGCCTCGGACAGTGACAAAATCGGCACCGACAATATCGCCCATACTTTTTACATATCGCATCTCTGGCCCGGTTACGCCGGTGCGACAATAGGTTATCAGAATGATGTCAGTGATGATTTCGATAATGTCATCAAAGCCAATTCATATTATTTATCCGGCTGGATCAAACCGAAGGCATATCTGGATTTTCGCGCGGAGTATGGTTTTCGGGCCGAGAAGGTTGATGAGGGCTCGCGTTTACTTGGCGATGAAGACCGCAACCGTTTTAAAATATCAGGTAAATACAGAAATGACCGGTACGGCTCTATCCGGGTCAAATATGAAATCAAGACCCGAAATAACGATCAACTCGGCAGTGAGGTCGATTTCGACCGCGTGGCGGTTGACGGGGCTTTCCTTGTCACCGATTACGCCGATTTTACCGGCGGTTATTCTTATTCGGTCGGCAAATATACCAATAAGGAGCAGGAGTTTGAATTTCGGGACCATCTGGTCTATGGCGATATTTTATCGCACGAGTACTATAATGTGCAGGCGGGGGCAGGCCTGGTGTATTACCGCAGTAAACGGGACGCCGACGTGGAAAGTATAGGATTGCATTTCAGCGGTCGTTATAAGCTGCCGGATAATTATTATTTTGAGATTAAATACAACGTCCATAACTTTGATAATTTTCTCGTGAATAACGAGTACTATACTGCCAATATTGTAGAAATTAATTTAACAAAAGATTTATCATTTTAAGGGGTATCGAGATGAAAATCAAAAACCTAATGCCGGTTTTGGCATTGATGCTATTGCTTCTTTTAAGCAGTGGTTGCGAACGAAAAGTGGTCAATGAAGTCGCCGGCGACCAGACCGCACAGGTTAGTTGTTTCACCTGCCATAACGACACCGATGTGTTTCTGGTGGAAATGCGCCAGGAATACGATCTGTCGCAACATGCCGTAGGCGAGACGGTTTACCACAACCGCAATAACGAATCGTATTATCGGGCCTGCGAAAGGTGTCATACCAATGAGGGATATGTCGCGCGGATTACGGGGGAGACGTATAGCGGCGATCATTTCTCCAAGATTTCCTGTTTCACCTGTCATGCTCCGCATACCAATGGTTCACTGGAGCTGAGAACCGAACAATATGACGAACTGACTGTTTTGGGTAATAACAATGAATACGATTTGGGTAAGGGGAATACCTGCGGCCAGTGTCATATCAGTCGCCAGTACGCGGTCGAGTATGTTGAGGGTACTGACACCTTAGATACCCATTTCGGTCCCCACCACGGCCCGCAGGCCGACATGTTACTCGGTGATAACGCCTATGAGTATGCCGATTATACTGCAGGTTATCCTGATTCCTATCATCCCAGCGGTTTGACCGACTTCTGTATACAATGCCATATGGCGACCCCGCTTTTTGGCGCCGGCGGACATACGTTTAGCGTTACCGGCGTAGATGATGCAGGCGAAGAATACGATAATGTGGCCGGTTGTAACGTAAGTGGCTGCCACAGTGGTAATCCTTTGACAACTTTCGATCGGACCGCCTACGCCGATTATGACTGGGACACGAACATCGAGGGTGTTCAGGATGAGATAACCGGTTTACTGGACAGTCTGGAATCGCTTTTATTAGCCGACAGCCTGCTTGCATGGACTGAGGAAGGTGGCGATTCGCTGCTGGACCCGAAAGATAAACGCCCGGTGACATCGGCCGATACGACCGGTGCGCTTTATAACTATCTATTTGTCAAAGAAGACCGATCGATGGGTGTGCACAATACCAAATATGCGGTGGCGCTTTTACAGTCGTCGATTCACTTCATGAGTACCGGCAATCCTGATGGTATAACGAAACCAAATAAAATTAGCCCTGATTTAATGGCGGCACATTAGGCATATGTTGCCTCCGAGATGCCCTCTCATGTTTGTGAGAGGGTTTTTTTTTGAAAAGACCGCCGTCATTATTTATCAGTTCAGAAAATGAAGGGAACAAATATTTTTGTTTGTTTCATATAGCTTCGATAAGCTTCGCCGAAGAAGCGTATGTTCTCAGTTTCCTCGACCCTGGCCGTCAAAATCAAAAAAATTGTCGCAATTGCCGCCAGGGCAAAACCTAACCAGGACGGCTGTTTGAAAAAAAGACCCAACGTCCCATAAAAAAGAGAGCCGTAAAGGGGATGCCGAATATATCGATACGCCCCCACTGTTACCAGTTCGGTTGTCTTTTCAACGGCTATTAGAGAAGGATCGACTCTCTTGCGGTCAGGCTTGCCCATCATTCGTAAAGAAACAAATCCGTAAATAGCCATAAAGGCAGAGATAAAAAGCAGAATCCACGACAGAATCTGATAGACATTAAACGGATTGTCAAACCAATAGTCGATATTCAGCAGGACCAGAATTAAGATCGCCTCGAATGCAAAAAAGCGGTAAAATCCGTGAAAGCGGAGACTCTTCAGCGACCGCCATGATAGCACGGCCAACGCAATCGAAATAGCCAGAAAGACGGCAATTTTTATTAAAAAAGACACGCTAATTTCCTTTGCCGGCGCTAATTAAGGCTTCTGACAGTTCTCTCTGAAGATAGATATAATATCTGCGACTATCGCAGGCAAGAAAAAAGCATGCAAGTTCGCTTTGGGATATGCCTGTCCGCAAACGGATAGAAAGGAATGCTTAACCGGGAGGAAAATACTTAAAAAGACATATTTTATATTGAGATAAATGAAAAAGAGGCAAAAAAAACTTGACAAACGTTTGTTTAATTCGTATATGTAAGCAAACGTTTGTTTGATTATGAGACTGTATACATATAATTTAGAAAGGAGTTGGTGATGGCCAAAAGATTTACGATTTTGTCTATTTTATTGATCTTCTTGGACTTACCAGCATTTGGACAGGGGCTGTTCGAATCGGCCACCAGCGGCGCGGAAGAAACCGGGCCTGATGATCAAACCTCGTATGAACTTAACGGCTTTCTCCGGGCGACGCTTTTTGTCGGCAAAGTTCCGGGAAAGAATGAAGCGGAGACGAAAAGTTCTTACGCTGAGGCCGACTTGCAATTGAAGGCCAACAAGACCGGTTTTGGCGACGCCTTCGCCGAATTAGGCTTCCGCAACGGAAGTGAATTCCATGATCCGCTCAATGATCTTGATCTGGCCGAATCTTATGTCAACTTGTACGTCGGCCGGTTCGATTTCCGGGTCGGACATCAAATCGTGGTCTGGGGTCGGGCCGACGGATTCAATCCGACCGATAATATTACGCCGAAAGATTATTTGACCCGCTCGCCGGACGAGGATGATCGTCGCCTCGCCAATTTCCTGTTTCGCACCTGGTTCAACGCGTATCCGGTCAGGCTGGAGGCGATCTGGATTCCGAATTACGCCGCGTCGGTGATTCCGACCGATATCGTTCCCTTGCCCGATTTTGTCACGATGAATGAGCCGGAATATCCGGGTGCCAATCTGAATAACACCGCGGTGGCGGTCAGAATGAATTTCGAATGGCCGTCGATCGACGGTTCGATATCTTATTTCAACGGTTATAATCCGAGTCCCGGAATCGATCTGAAATCGGTCGTAAACGACAGCGGTAATCTGCGTGTAAACGTCGCCCCCAGGGCATATTGTCAACATATAGTCGGGGCCGATTTTCAAACAACCAAGGGTGATATGGGATTCAGAGGGGAGTTTGCTTATCGTTATCCTTACGGGGATTTTAAAAACGAAGCCTATATTCCGAATCCCGATTTCCAGTGGGTAATCGGTTTTGAGCGCCAGTTCGGTTCCGATTTCAGTTTCATTTTACAATATATGGGAAGATATGTTTTCGATTTTACCGAATTGACCGGACCGGTGAAGATTTTTGATGAACCGAAATATATGATCGCTGTCAAAAATCGACAAATTAGCTTTCAGACCGATGAGATTACTCATGCCATATCATTTCGACCGGCCTGGACGCTATTGCATGAAACGCTGACACTGGAGACGCTTGGAATGTACAACTTCGTAACCGAAGAACTAATGCTGCGGCCAAAATTAAGTTACGAAATTACCGACGATCTATCGGCTATTTTCGGCGGCGAGATTTATACCGGCCCCGAGGAATCGGTTTACGGCAGTATCGATTCATATCTGAGCGCGGTTTATTTCGAGCTGCGAGCGTCGTTTTAGGAGGTGATTGTATGAGCAGTGAAACAGAAGACAATCCCAGACAGAGGATATTTGATGCGGCGGTGGCATTGTTTGCCAAAAAAAGCTATGACGGTGTCGGGGTCCGGGAAATCGCCGGAGCCGCCAATGTGAATATTTCGATGATATCGTATTATTACGGCGGTAAAGGCGGCATTTTAAAATCGATTATAGATGAATTCCATAGTAAGTACTATCAGGCTATCGTGCATGTAATCAGGGAGGAGCAAACCGCGGAAGAAAGTGTGCGGTTGATAATAAAAGGTATTGTAGATTTTATCAGGAATAACAGCGATCTGGCGGTGGTTTCGTTTAATGCCCTGCCGCTCGATATACCGGAAATTGCGGATATAAGAACCGAAAAGGTCAAATCGCTGATAAAGGGTGTCTCTGATCTTTTCCGTCGTTTTAATCTGGATCCGGATGATCCGCTTCAGGTAATCGCGATTGGCCCCTCGATACTGGGAATAGTACTGGCTCATTTCCGATTACGCCCGGTCCAGGCGCAAATATTCGGGCTGGAATTCGATGATTCATTTTATGATAAGTATGCCGGATTGATATCGACTTTTTGTCTGCGCGGTATCACGGGCATCGCCGAACTAAATCAAAAACAGAGAGGTGATAGTAATGAAAACGATGGCTGATTATATTATTAAGTTCCGCTGGTTTATTATTATTGGTTTTGTCGCCGTCGCGGCGGCATTCGGCTACCAGATTCGGTACGCGAAAATCGACGCCGACATGAAAGACCAGCTTCCGGCTGACATGATTTCGAGAATCAACACGGATAAAATAGATGAACTGTTCGGCGGAACGGAGATGTTGATGATTATTATCCGGACCGACGATGTTCTAAATTCGGAAACGCTGAAACGAGTCAAAGAACTTTCTCGAGCGGCCAATCGCATTAAGGGCGTGGATAAGGTTCTTTCTCTTTTTGATTTGAAAAGTATTAAAAGCGAAGAGGGGGCGATGATTGTCGATCCGGCCGTTGACCGAATACCCACGAACGACGAGCAGAGAGAGATTCTTCGCCGGGAGATAATGGATAATGACATCGTTTACGGCAGTGTGGTATCGAAGGATTTCACGATAACGGCGGTGATTGCGGTGATAAAGGATGATGTCTCCGACGCGTATATTATTCCGAAGATTGAGAAATTGGTCGCGGATCATCCGGGCCCGGAGGAAACGGTTATCGGTGGCTTACCATATATTCGAGGTAACGTAAGTCGCAATATCCAGAATGATCTCGGGCATCTGATGCCGATTGGCCTGATAATTATGCTTATCTTTTTGTTTGTATGTTTCAAGCAGTTGCGGGGTGTCCTGCTGCCGTTTTTTGTAGTGATTATGTCGGTCCTTTTTGCGATGGGATTAATCCCCGTTTTGGGCTGGAGAATTCAGATAATTACCGTCATCCTTCCGGTCTTTTTGATTGCTGTGGCCAATGATTACGGTATCCACATGATTGCGAGGTATCAGGAAGATAATACCCCCGGCAATACTTTTACGAAAAAGGAATTGGCGAGAAGGATGTTCAGGACATTGTCCGAACCGGTCCTGGTAACCGGTTTGACGACTATGGCGGGGATGTTATGTCTTCTGGGGCATGCTCTGGTACCGGCCGAGCAGCTGGGAATTCTGGCCGCGTGCGGGATTATCTTTGCGCTCATGGCCAGCCTGTTTTTTATCCCGGCGGTGACGTCGTTGCTTCGTAAGCCGCGCCCGGTACTATCCAGCCCGGAGGATCCAAACCACAGAAAGCGATTTTTGGAAAGACTTCTCTGGTTTTTCGGACGTTTGGTTTCGAAACGACCCCGGACGATTACGATTGTTGCCCTGGCCTTATCTTTAGTTGCGGCGGTTGGAATTTTCCGGGTCGTGGTAGATACCGATCCGAAACGCTATTTCTCGGAAGATGACCCGGTCGTGTATGCGACGGATTTAATCGATCAAAATCTGGGCGGCTCTCAGAATATATCGATAGTCATCGAGGGAGATATCAAGGACCCGCGCCTGATGAAAAAAATCGATTCGCTCGAGAGGCAAATCGGGCGGATGGAAATGGTCGGCAATACGACCTCCATTGCCCGCGTGGTGCGTCAGATGAGCCGGGCCTTAAACGATACCGATGATGTCGGATACGATCGTATTCCGGATACCCGCAACGCCGTGGCCCAATATTTCGAATTATACAGCATGAGCGGTGATCCGGAAGATTTTGAAAAATTGGTCGATTTTCCGTACGAACATGCCTTAATAACGGCGCGCATGAACACGACAAGCACCGCCCGCCTGAATCATTTTGTGGATACAGTCAGAACAATGGTTGCAAACGATCCGAATGTTTTATTGATCGGGGGTATCGGCGTGGTGCTTTCCGACCTGGCGCGGCTGGTGGTCAGCGGGCAGCTTCTTTCGCTGAGTCTGGCGATGATAATCGTGGCGATTCTGTTGATGATTCTGTTTCGTTCGGTAATCGCCGGATTGATTTCCGCTATCCCGCTGACATTGTCGATCGTCGTCCTGTTCGGGCTGATGGGTATTTTCGGCATCGAGCTGAACGTCGCGACGGCGTTGCTGTCGTCGATCATGATCGGTGTCGGGATTGATTATACGATTCATTTCTTATGGCGGTATCGGGAAGAAAGGCGCAATGGTCTGGATTATGAAGTGGCTGTTATGAAAACTTTAACGACCTCGGGACGGGGAATTATTTTTAATGCCTTTTCGGTTATTGTCGGATTCGTAGCGCTGTTGTTTTCCGGTTTTCTTCCGGTAAAGTTTTTCGGTTTCCTGGTCGTTGTTTCGATATTTTCCTGTCTGGTCGGAGCACTGGTATTGATTCCGTCGTTGTGTTTGATATTTAAGCCCCGGTTCCTCGAACCGAAATAAAGGCATAGTGTAAAAAGTTGAAAATTGAAAACTGGTGACTAAAATAAAAGGAGTAAAACCATGAAATGGCTAACAGTATTGACAGCAATAACAATTATCCTGGCTTTTTCGAGCCTTTTTGCACAGGATAAACCGACGGGCAGGGAAATATTCGATCGGTCAATCGACGCGACCCGCCTGGCCGGAGTCGAGGCGACCTCGACCATGACTATTATTGACAGCAAGGGACGCGAGCGGGTGAGAAAAATAGCGCAGGTAACCAAGCTGTATGATAATGGTGATACCGAAAAAAAGCTGATCAGATTTTTATCGCCGGCCGACGTCAAAGGGACCGGTTTGCTGACTTACGATTATCTGAATAAGGACGACGATATGTGGCTGTATATGCCGGCACTGAGAAAAACCCGCAGAATTATCAGCAGTGAGAAGGCGAAAAATTTCATGGGATCTGAATTCTCGTATGCTGATATGACACCGCCCAATGCCGATGATTTCAATTTTAAGGTCCTCGGCGAGGAGAATGTGAATGGCACCGATTGCTGGCAACTCGAGATAATACCCAAGAATGATGATATCGCCGACGAGAACGGTTTTTCGAAACGAATTTCATTTATCGGCAAGGACGATTATGTCATTCGCAAGGCAATTTATTATGATCTGGACGGGTCGTTATACAAAGAATTGAACGTGAATAAAATCGTATTACTCGATCCGAAAAATAAAAAGTACCGGTTGACGGAACTGGTGATGGACAATTTGCAAAACGATCGGAAATCGATTTTAAAGGTCGATGAGATAAAATTTAATCCGGATATTAAGGACGAATACTTTACGACCCGCTATCTTGAAAGAGAATAAACGTCTTTAATGGAAAAATCAGATTTGAGTTATATCCGGACGCGACAGAATTGATATTTATCCGGCGTTCTCGTAAGTTATTGAGCGACAAACGATACTGCAATAGCCGATCGGTAATTATTGCGATTAAAAAAAGCGAAAAAAATATGCGTAAAAAACGAGTAGAAAACGCGTAAATAAATGGCGATTTTTTTTCAAAAAAAACGGGCAAATCCGCATTTTTCGCTTGACTTAACTGTTTTAAAATCTTATACTTATACCGGTATAGAACAACCCGGCTAAAAGCCGTTCGAGCACAATTTTTATAAATAACCGAGGGACAAGGTTTACTGCGTCTAAGGCTATTATTATTTTCTGATGTTCTATTATTTATGAAATCGATTGTACTATCGGCCTTTAGCTGTTTGAATGATGTTTGAAAAAAAATAATTCGATATATGAAAGGCGATTAATGACTTGTCGCTATTGTTCACCGGGAAAAGCGGGGCATTTCCGAATCAAGTTTATATGTTTACTCTTTCTTTTGGTCTTCCTTATCGGTGCGACGGCTCATGGCGCCACGGTGTTTACCGACCGTGATGATTATCCGCCCGATGATACGGTCCGGATTACCGGCACCGGGTTCTGGGCTAATGAATCAGTTACCGTTCAGGTGACGCGTTATGACGGCAACACGCCGCCGACCCCGGATTATGATCCGTGGGATGTATATGCCAATGGCTATGGCATCTTTGATACTTACTGGTATGTTCCGGAGGATGCGCTGGGCGAAACCCTGTTGGTAACCGCAGAGGGGCAAAGCTCGGGTTTTTCGGCTACCACGACTTTCACCGATTGTAATACTATTATCGTCTGGACGAGCACAATCCCCGATACACTCTGCCCCGGGATGGAATATGAGATTTGCGCCACGCTTTATCAGCAATGCCCCGGTGGTGGGTATGCGCCTCTTTACGGCCGGCCGATCTTATTTTTCGTTAATGAGGGTAATTGCGGTGTCAATGTCGGCCAGGATGCCGATGATACGGTATTAACCGATATCAATGGAAATGCCTGCGCTTATTTGACAATGCCTTCGGATTCCGGCGATTATTCGATTCGTGTCAAATTTCTTGGTGAAGCGAAACCTTCCCATAGTGAGCCTCCCAACAGTGCCTGTGACCCCGATCAACGTGTGAATTTATCGGCTTCCAACAAGTGTGAAGGAGTTTATCTTCACTCTTCAGCCTGCAATATGCCTCCGACCGCCACCTGCCCCGGTGATACCGCGGTCTTTCTGTGTGATTTAACTGAAATTTGTATTTCCGGATTCAGTTGCTATGATCCCGATGACAACCTGTCATCGTGCGACGTTTCGATGGGAACCAAAAGCGGCGATCAGGTTTGCTTCACGCCGACGGGTGCCGGTGATTACACGATTACATTGATTGCGACCGATTCGTATGGTTCGGCCGATACGTGCGAAACGGTTGTCACCGTTGTTCTAAATACGCCGCCGGTAATTAGCTGTCCGGCCGATGTAACCATCGAATGCGACGCCTCTGCCGATCCGTCGAATACCGGATGTGCAACGGCGACCGACGATCATGATGCATCGCCGGCGATTACTTATTCCGATAGTGAAGTCACCGGTAGCTGCCCGCAGGAAAAAGTCATTACAAGAACGTGGTATGCGGTCGATGATTGCAGCGATACTTCGACGTGCCAGCAGACGATAACCATCGAAGATACGACACCGCCGGTGATAACCTGTCCCGGTAATGTGACAATAGAGTGTGATGCCTCGATTGATCCGGCCAACACCGGTTCGGCGACGGCAACCGATAATTGCGATATATCGCCGGCCATAAATTATTCCGATCAGGTCAATGGCGATGTAATAACTCGCACCTGGACGGTGACCGATGATTGCGGTAACAGTTCCGATTGCCAGCAAACAATTACGCTTGAAGATACAACTCCACCGATTGTCAGTTGTCCGGCCGATATGACGATTGAGTGCGATGAATCGACCGACCCGGCCAATACGGGGACAGCGACGGCGACCGATAATTGTGATACCAGTGTGACAATTACGTATGCTGATAGTGAAGCGGCCGGAAACTGTCCGCAGGAGAAAGTCATAACACGTACATGGCACGCCGAAGATGATAATGGAAATTACGCGGAATGTGTCCAGACAATAACGGTTGAGGATACGACGCCGCCGGTTATAACCTGCCCGGGTGACATCGCTCTGGAATGTGATCAATCGACCGATCCGTCAAATACCGGTAGCGCCACCGCGAGTGATAATTGCGGTTCGGTAACAATCACTTATAGCGATAATATCATTCCCGGCAACTGTGCTGATAACTATACGATACAGCGGACCTGGACAGCGACCGACGAATGCAACAATAGTTCCGATTGCATGCAGACAATTACCGTCCAGGATACGACGCCGCCGGTTATAACCTGTCCGTCGGATATAACTATTGAATGCGACGAATCGACGCTTCCGTCAAACACCGGCAGCGCTTCTGCGGTTGATAACTGTGACGGTTCACCTGATATAACGTACACAGATTCGAGAAATTATGGTGTTATAACGCGTACATGGACGGCGACTGACAATTGCAGCAACAGTTCATCCTGTCAACAGATAATTACTATTCTGGATACGACCCCGCCGGTAATCAGTTGTCCGGCCGATATGACGATAGAGTGCGACGAGTCGTCTGATCCTTCGAATACGGGCGGTGCGACGGCGATTGATAATTGCGATACGAATGTAACAATAAGCTATACCGATAGCGAAACGGCGGGAAATTGTCCGCAGGAGAAGACTATATCTCGCACATGGCACGCCGAAGATGATAATGGAAATTACTCAGAATGTATCCAGACAATAACGGTTGAGGACACGACGCCGCCGGTTATTACCTGCCCGGGTGACATTAGTCTGGAATGCGATGAATCGACCGATCCATCGAACACCGGAAGTGCGACAGCCAGCGACAATTGCGGTTCGGTGACGGTCACTTATAGCGATAATATCGTACCGGGCAATTGTCCTGATGACTATACGATACAGCGGACCTGGACCGCGACGGATGAATGCAACAACAGTTCCGATTGCATGCAGACTATTACGGTTGAGGATACAACAGCGCCGGTCATAACGTGTCCGTCTGATATAGCTATTGAATGTGACGAATCGACCGACCCGTCGAATACGGGCAATCCTACCGCAACCGACAACTGCGGTTCGGTGACTTTCAGTTATAGCGACAGTGCTGTCGCCGGCGATTGTCCTCAGGAGTCTACCATTTATCGCACGTGGACGGCCGAGGATGAGTGCGGGAACAGTTCCAGTTGCGTACAGGTAATCACGGTGGAAGATTCAACTCCGCCGGTTATCACGTGCCCCGATAATATCACGATAGAATGCAGCGCGTCGACCGACCCATCGAATACCGGCAGCGCCACCGCGACCGATAATTGTGATGTCTCGCCGGTCGTCGCGTATTCCGATCAGGTCAACGGTAATGTGATAACGCGGGCCTGGACGGCGACCGATGCCTGCGGTAACAGTTCCGACTGTGCGCAGACGATTACGCTGATTGACACATCACCGCCGACGATAACCTGCCCGGATGATATCGCCGTCGAATGCAGCGAATCGACGGATCCGTCGAATACCGGCACCGCCACGGCCGACGATAATTGCGATCCGAATCCTGCGATTACTTATGCCGACAGCACGGTGGCCGGTAATTGTCCGCAGGAATACACGATTAT
The DNA here is from genome assembly GCA_964452645.1 of uncultured Ignavibacteriaceae bacterium. Taxonomy (GTDB): domain Bacteria; phylum Zixibacteria; class MSB-5A5; order GN15; family PGXB01; genus CAYXTW01. The sequence continues at coordinate 36,918 of CAYVMO010000006.1, read as the reverse complement.
CAGAACCTGGCGGGCGACCGATGCCGGTAATAATTATTCCGAGTGCCAGCAGATAATAACGGTTGAGGATACGACGCCGCCGGTTATAACCTGCCCGGATGACGCCGAAGTTTATTGCGGCGGTCCGTACGACCCGTCAATTACCGATACAGCGACCGCCACCGATAATTGTGATCCCTCACCGGCGATTACATACACCGATCAAATTAACGGTAATGTCGTGACCCGTACATGGACGGCCACCGATGGCTGCGGAAATAGTTCCGATTGTCAGCAGTTGATAACGCTGGTTCCCAATGATCCGCCGGTGGCCGGTTGTCCGTCCGATACGACAATATTTATGTGCGAGCTATCCGAGATTTGCGTCGGTGGTTTCTCGTGCAGCGATCCTGACGGTAATCTCGCGTCGTGTGAGGCGATCGGCGGAACGCTGGACGGCAATGAGATTTGTTTCATGCCGGTTGAAGGCGATAATACGCTGATGTTGATTGCGACCGATGATTGCGGTGCGGCCGATACGTGCACAACTGTCGTAACGGTAATTTTGAACAGCCCGCCGACAGCTACCTGTCCGGCTGAGATTGATACTTCTCTGTGTGAACTGGAGCAATTGTGTATTCCGGGCTTTTCATGCAGTGATGTCGATTACAACCTGGCTTCGTGCGATGCGGTTACCGGAACCTTGAACGGCGATGAAATATGCTTCATGCCGGTCGAGGGAATGAATTATCTGATTTTACTGGCCACCGATGCCTGCGGCGCGACGGCGGCCTGCACGACAATGGTAAATGTCACGTTGAACAGCCCGCCGGTTGCAGAGTGTCCCGGGTCTGAGTCAATCAGCGTTTATGAATTTCCGGCTGACATCTGTATTCACGGATTTGGCTGCAGTGATCCTGACGGCAATCTGGTTTCGTGTGAAGTCGATGTTGTTCCCGGAAGTAACGTTGTATTTGAAGGTGATTCGGTGTGTTTTACAGCCGACGCCGAAGGGTATTATACAGTGACGATAACGGCCACCGATGAATGCGGGGCCAAGCAGACGACGGATCAATGCCAGACAAGTGTTTTTGTGAGAAAATTGACCGAATGCCCGGTTGTTCAAATAGAAAAAACTCATGGCTCGCTCCAGGGTCATTTGGAATATGTTTCGATTACGTATACCAAAGCGACCGGGCAGCAATATGAGATGGGCGGATTTGACTTCCTGATTGCCTATGATGCCTCGGCCCTGACGTTTATGGAAGCCGAAAGGGGACAGTTGCTGGACGATTGCGGCTGGGAATATTTCACATATCGATACGGTGCCAATGGCAATTGCGGTAACGGCTGTCCATCCGGTTTGTTAAGAATCGCTGCTATAGCCGATGAAAACAACGGGCCATTGCATCCTTCCTGTTTCGGGCCGCCCGACGAAGACCCGCATGAGCTGGCCGAAATGACGTTTTTAGTCACAAGCAATATGAATTTCGAGAGCCAATACGTTCCGATTTACTTTTTCTGGGCTGATTGCGGCGATAATATTATTTCATCCAAAACCGGTGATACTGCCTTTATCGACAGCAAGATATATGATTTTGAAAACGGTTTGATCTGGGATGAAAATGATGACGGCCAATATCCTGAAGGTGCCCGGATTCCGTTTGTCGGCGCTCCCGATAATTGTCTGAATCCTATTCCTGGTAAACCGTCCGCGATCAGATGCGTTGAATTCGTAAACGGCGGGATTGATATTATCCCGGTTGAGAATCTTGACGACCGAGGGGATGTCAATCTCAATGGTGTCTGCAATGAGATCGCCGATGCGATTGTTTTCACGAACTATCTCATTTTCGGCCCGCCCGCCTTTACCGTCAATTTTGAGGGTCAAAAGGCGGCGACCGACGTCAATGCCGATGGAATCACGCTGACGGTTGCCGATCTGGTTTACTTGATTCGCATCATTGTCGGTGATGCGCTCCCGATTCCCAAAATCGCGCCAAATATTAACGCCAGGTTTGAGAGTAATGACGGTGCGATAAATGTCGATTCAAGACTTGGTGCGGCGCTTATGGTACTCGAGGGTGAGGCGGAGGTTTCTCTTGGAAGTGATGCGGCGGACATGGAACTTATCAGTCATTTTGACGGCACCAATACGCGCGTATTGCTTTACAGCTTTGACAGGGGACATGGCTGCAGCGGCGAGATATTACGGACATATGCCAGCGTTGTTTCCGTTGAAGCGGCCGATTATGACGGTAACGCTTATAAGACGACATTGGTCCCGAGTAAATTCAGCGTCACCAGCTATCCCAACCCGTTCAACCCGACAGCGACAATCGAAATGACGCTTCCGACCGCATCCGATTGGTCTATAGCGATATTTAACGTAATGGGTCAAAAGATTGCCGAATTCAACGGATATGGAGAAGCCGGACCGGTCAGAATAACCTGGGATGCCTCTCAATATGCCTCCGGTGTCTATTTTTATAAGGCAACGGCTGTCAGACAGACGGTAACGCGGAAAATGATTCTTTTGAAATAAGGACGATATTATATAATTAGAATTGGCAATAGAAACTGGGAATCATTTATATTAGAAAAAAGCCCCGCAAAACAGCGGGGCTTTTTATTAATGAATTTCGCTCGAAATACAATAGTCTTTGGTTTACATCTTATAAAGCAAATTGCAGACGCCGCCCGATTAGGTCTTTTACCGAAGGATGGCAGATTAGTCAATTTGTCCCGTGTGATATTATAACTCATTGCAATTTATTTCCTTAGATAGTTCTCAAATTCATTTTCTGCTTGACAAAAAGGGGTAGCAATAGTTATATTAGTATTAAATGTATTGCATGATTTTATGAATCTTCAATACTGCGACGCGGCTCGAAACCTTTGGGGGAGGTGGATAGCCTTAAAGATAAAGCCTGTAGAAATGACAATTAAATTTACGGAGACCTTGAAAGTAACCAACCCCTAACCTTTTTGCCCCAAGGAGGGACGACATGAAAAAATTTTCGCTGATTCTGGCACTTTTACTGGTTATTTTTGCATATAGCCAGTCTTTCGCCGGAACCATCCGCGCCGATGCCTCACCGCAAATGGCGCCGGATACTCTCCAGGTAGGCGTACCGTTTACCGTCGATATCTATATGTTTAATGACGGACTTAATCTGGGCTATAGCTGGCCGATGTATTTCTATAGCCCGGACCAGAGTATTGCCGTCGCCCTGCACCGCAATGTAGGCGGTTATAGTGCGAAAACGTCGACCATTCCACCGTATTACTATAATGACAGTTCCATATTAATGCTTAATGGTTTCGATGCCATCTGGACAATGTTTAATGACTGGTTCGGATGGAGTTGGGATGGTAATCTTCCTGATACTATCAATAATACGACCGTGTCTATGACCGGTTGGCCCGCCAGTACCGCCGAGGAGTTGAATGTAAAGTTTGCATACCAGATTGACGAAGGCGGGACGTTTTGTGTCGATTCCTGCAGCATTCCGGGCACTACGCCACCGGGGAAGTTCGACTGGTTGTTTTCGCCGTCGATGACGTTTAATGGCCCCTACTGCTGGTTTTTTGCCTGTGAAAACGACGTCGACTGCGACGGCCATAATGACGCTCAGGATAACTGCCCTTATGTCTACAATCCCAATCAGGAAGACAGCGATAGTGACGGTGACGGCGACTCCTGTGATGTTTGTCCCTTTGACCCGGATAACGATATCGATGGCGACGGTTTTTGCGCCGATGAAGATAACTGCCCGACGACGTATAATCCGGGACAGGAGGATAGTGATGGCGACGGTGTCGGGGATGCCTGCGATAATTGTGTCGGGACTTATAATCCGGGCCAGCAAAATTCCGATGGCGACCAGTATGGCGATGCCTGCGATAACTGCCCCACGGTTACCAATCCGGGACAGGAGGATGGCGATAGCGACACGATCGGCGATGCCTGCGACAATTGTCCGGATGATCCCAATACGAATCAGGCGGATGGCGACAACGATGATGTCGGCGATATCTGTGATAATTGCCCTGACGATCCGAATACCAATCAGCAGAATTCTGACGCCGATTCGTTGGGTGATGTGTGCGATAACTGCCCGACCGTGACCAATCCGGGACAGGAGGACGGTGATACCGATAATGTTGGTGATCTTTGCGATAACTGCCCGACGGTACCTAACACCAATCAGGCCAATTCGGATGCCGATTCTTACGGTAACGCCTGCGATAACTGCCCGACCGTAACCAATGAGGATCAATCCGACACGGATACCGATACTGTGGGTGATGCCTGCGATAACTGTCCGGATGATGCCAACACCAATCAGGCAAATTCGGATACGGACAGTCATGGCGACGTCTGCGATAATTGCGACTTCGTAAATAATGAAAATCAGGCCAATTCGGATCTGGATTCATACGGTGATGCCTGCGATAACTGCCCGGACAGCACCAATGAAGATCAGGCCGATTCCGACGGTGATAATATCGGCGACGTTTGCGATATCTGTCCCAACGATCCTGCAAATGACATCGATGGTGACGGCTGGTGCGCCGACGAGGACAATTGCCCGACGACATACAATCCGGAACAGGAGGACGGCGACAGTGACGGTATCGGTGATGCCTGCTATAATTGTGCCTCCACCTATAATCCGAATCAGGATAATTCGGATTCCGACAGTCACGGCGATGCCTGCGATAACTGCCCGACGACAACCAATGAAAATCAGGCTAATTCCGACACCGACAGTCATGGCGATGCCTGTGACAACTGTCCGACAACCGATAATGAAAATCAGCAAAATTCGGATTCCGACAGTCACGGCGATGCCTGCGATAACTGCCCGACGATAACCAATGAAAACCAGGCCAATTCCGATAATGATTCTCACGGCAATGCCTGCGATAACTGCGATTTCACCGATAATGAAGACCAGTCTGATGTCGATGGCGATACTGTCGGCGATGTCTGCGACAACTGTCCTGACAGTGTCAATACGGATCAGCAAAATTCCGATAATGACAGTTATGGTGATGCCTGTGATAATTGTCCGTACGTGGATAACGAAGATCAGGCCGATGCCGACGGCGATGGTATCGGTGATGTCTGCGAATATATCTGCGGTGATGTCTCCGGTGAGGGTGATGTCAATATCCTCGATATTGCCTATCTTATTAATTATCTGTATAGAGGTGGGCCGCCGCCGGCCGAAATGCAGGCAGGTGACGTTAATTATGATTGTGCGGTTAATATTCTTGATATCGCCTACATGATTGACTTTCTCTACAGGAATGGTCCGCCTCTGGATTGCCCGCTTTACTGGCCGTGTGAATAGGACATTAGATAGTTTAAGACCGGCAGGTATTGCTGCCGGTCTTTTTTGAAAATATTGGATTAATATCGAATGCAAATTTGGATATAGGTCTTCTTTAAGTCTGCGCTATACCATGATTGATTTTCTCCGATAGATATAAGTATGAAATATAAGTCACTGCTAATTGCCCTATTTCTAACGGTTCTCGCGTTTAATAATATTTCTATTGCCGGTGTTATTCAGGCGGAAGCCTCACCGCTGATGGCCCCGGATACCATCCAGATCGGCGCTCCCTTTATGGTTGACATCTACATGAATAATGATGAGAGCGTCAGCGCCGGTTATAGTATGCCGCTGTATTTTTACAGCCCCGATTCCAGTATCAATTATGCTTACCATCAAAATGTCCACGGTATCTCGCCGATAACCGCCGATTTGCCGCCCGTCGATTTTTTCGACAGTTCCATCCTGGTATTTAACGGTTTCGATACACTTTGGAATTTTTTCAATAAATGGTATGCATGGAGCTGGGATGATACGCTGCCCGATACGGTGAATCATTCAACGATTACAACGATAGGCTGGCCTACCGATTGGGGACTGCAAAAATATATTTCGTTCGCCTTTTTGATAAACGAACCGGGGACGTTTTGTATTGACTCCTGCAGCATCCCCAATGTCTCTCCGCCGGGAAAATTCGACTGGCTGTTCAGCCCGCCGATGACATTTAACGGCCCGTTCTGCTGGACGGTGACGTGCCTTGACGATGCTGACTGCGACAGCCTTCACGACTCCCTGGATAACTGTCCCGGCATTTATAATCCCGATCAGGAAGATGCCGACGGGGATAATATCGGCGATATTTGCGATGATTGTCCGGATGATCCGGATAATGATATCGACGGAGACGGATATTGCGCCGGCGATGACAATTGTCCTGTTAATTATAATCCGGGGCAGGAGGATGGAGACGGCGACGGTATCGGTGATGCCTGCGATAATTGCCCGGGTTTGTCCAATCCGGATCAGCAGAATTCCGACGGCGATCAATTCGGCGACCCGTGCGATAACTGCCCTGAAGTAACCAATCCCGGGCAGGAGGACGACGATGGTGACTCTTACGGTGAAGTTTGTGACAATTGCCCCGGGATTTATAATCCCGGTCAGCAGGACAGTGATGGTGATCTGGTCGGTGATTCGTGCGATGTCTGCCCCGGCGATCCGGTGAATGATAATGATGGTGATGGTCTCTGCGGCAATGTCGATAATTGCCCGTCGACTTACAATCCCGGTCAGCAGGATAACGACGAGGATAGTGTCGGAAATGCCTGCGATAATTGCCTCAATGTTGCCAATACCGACCAGGCGAATGCCGATGGTGATATGGCCGGCGACGCCTGTGATATATGCCCGAACGATCCTGACAATGATGCTGATAATGACGGTTATTGCGCCGACGTTGATAATTGCCCGACAATATATAATCCGACTCAGTCTGATTCCGATCAGGATGGGGCGGGTGACGCCTGTGATAACTGCCCGAACATGGATAATCCCGGTCAGGAAGATGGTGACAGTGATGGTGTCGGCGACTTATGTGATAACTGCCCGACCGACTCCAATGCGGCTCAGGTGAACTCCGATGCCGACAGCCTGGGCGATGCCTGCGATAATTGTCCAACCGTCGATAATGACGACCAGATAAATTCGGATGCGGATAGTCATGGTGATGTCTGCGATAATTGTCCGGAGAGCACCAACGAAGATCAGGCCGATGCCGATAGCGATAATATCGGCGATGTCTGCGATCTTTGTCCCGATGACCCCGGTAATGATCCTGACAGTGACGGTATATGCAGCATTGTCGATAATTGTCCATTTACCTATAATCCCGGCCAGGAAAACAGCGACCTCGATAGTCTTGGTGATGCCTGCGATAACTGCCCGATGGCCTGGAATCCGAGTCAGCTAAACTCGGATACCGACAGCCTCGGTAACGCCTGTGATAATTGCGATTATACGGCTAATGATGATCAGACGGACAGCGATCAGGACGGAGTCGGTGATCCCTGCGATAATTGCCCGGCCATAGATAATTATTATCAGGAAAATTCCGACGGCGATTCGCTTGGTGACGCCTGCGACAACTGCCCGGCGGTCGCCAATCCGATTCAGGAGGATGTTGATAATGATTCCGTGGGTGACGCCTGCGACAATTGCCCGAATGATGCAAATCCGGGTCAGGAAGATGCTGACGGGGACTCACTTGGTAATGTCTGCGATAACTGCCCCGATGTTTACAATCCGGATCAGGAAGACGATGACAACGATATGTTCGGAAATGTCTGCGACAATTGTCCGGACACGGCCAATCCCTGGCAAAATAATTCGGATTCCGATTCACTTGGCGATGTCTGTGATAATTGCCCTTTTGTCGATAATGCCGATCAGACCGACTCGGATAGCGACGGTATCGGTGATGCCTGCGAGATCGGATGCGGTGATATAAACGATGACGAAGCCATTAACATATTTGATATAACATATATTATCGCTTTTCTTTATCTTGATGGTCCGCCGCCGATTAGAATGTGGGAGGCTGATGTCAACAACGACCATCTTGTTAACATCTTTGACATAACCTATTTAATTACGTATCTTTACAACGAAGGGCCGGATCCGAACTGCCCCCCCGATTGGGAATAAATATTCCTTATTAGTTTACTTCCTGCCCGTCTAATAACTCCGTCTTTATTTAATAATCAATGAGAGCCAATAAAACTATTGACATTTTCGTATTTTATTATATAATAATAAGTTAGATATGCCTAAATTACACACCGGAGCTTTTACAGCGGGATAAATAATGAGAAACTTTGTAAAGATGATTTTATGTCTGATTTTGTTTGGGATTCTTTATATATCCGCTTTCGGCAATGATCGCGCCGATCGCAAATTGGCTGAGATCAGAGCGAAAATCGCCGATCAGGGAATGCGCTGGACGGCTGACTTAAATCCGCTGGTTGAACAGCTTTCCGACGAAGAGCTTGACCAACTGCATGGATTCAAATTACCGGAAAACTGGGAGGAGATCTGGAGGGCTCATCTGGATGATGATTTTTTACCGAAATCTCGCGATGAGTTGCCGTCATATTTCAACTGGGAAGATTCGGAAGTAATAACGCCGGTTAAAAATCAGGGAGGCTGTGGATCCTGCTGGGATTTCGCGGCAACGGCGGCACTGGAAGCGATTTACAGTATCTATCGCGGCCGGCAACTGGATCTTTCCGAGCAGGCCATTCTGTCCTGCGTTACGCCCGGGCATGGCTGCCAGGGGGGATGGATGGAAGATGCGTATCTTCATTATTATAATAATGGCGCGATCTCCGAAGACGCGATGCCGTATCAGGCCAATGATGATGTTCTTTGCGTCGAAGATAATTACCCGGCCCTGGTTAAAATAGACGGCTGGACGGCAATTCCGCAGTCGCGCAACTATATAAAGACGGCGGTATTAACGGCCCCCGTGGCGGTTGCATTTATGGCCTTCAATGACTTGTTCTATTACTCCGGCGGTTGCTATTCTCATGGCGGATTTGTCGAAGATCTTAAT
>CAYVMO010000006.1:13380-27974 GCA_964452645.1 uncultured Ignavibacteriaceae bacterium | reverse complement strand
ATCTTAATCACGCCGTCCTCGTTGTCGGCTGGGATGATGACATGTGTAATGGCGAGGGCGCCTGGCGCGTGAAAAACAGTTGGGGACCGTGGTGGGGTGATAACGGTTATTTCTGGATCCAATATGACCAGTGCAATTTCGGTTATGCCGCCGCCCTTCTCAAATTGGATACTCTGCTCAATATAGTCAGCGGCAGGCAGCTACCTAATTCAAATGTCTGCGGCGAATATAGTTTTCAGTTCGAAGCCACGGGCGGGGTTGAACCATACAGTTGGATGATAGTCGACGGTCAACTTCCCTCCGGATTGGTTCTAGATGCCGATGGACTTCTTCAGGGAAATCCTGAGCAGATGGGGAGCAACTCATTTGCGGTTCGCGTTGAAGATTCATTCCAGCCATCGAAAATTTATTTCGAGTACTTCGATCTGGCGATTGAAGGCGGTTCCAATGGTGATGCCGATTGTAACGGCGAATTGAATATATTCGATGTATCTTTTTTGATTAATTTTCTTTATATGGGAGGTGAAGCGCCGCAATTCGCCGGCGGCGGTGACTGCAATTGTTCTTACAGCTGTGATATTTTCGATATAAGCTACCTGATTTCTTATCTATATCTCGGCGGTCCGCCCCCTTGCGAGTATTAGACCATCCGGTATGATATCGCGGTATATCGACCGGCCTGGAAAATACGAAATCGGTGATCATCGGGATTTCGCCTTACTCTTAAGATAATCAATAAGATCGGGATACTCCTCCGTCAGTTTTTCATATATTTCCGGATTCTGTTCAGGGGAAATAACCTCATATAATCCGCCCGGATGGATTTTTTTAAAAGAAGCGGTATCCGAAAATAAAGATGCCGGAATCGACGCGGAGTCAAGGACCAGAGGGCCATTAAAAGTTTTCATATTAACTTTTATGATGTATGTATCGGTCGTCCCATTATATGGCAGAAATACATAGTTGATCTTGTCAAAGATATTATACGACATCGCATATGCCAGAAGGGAAGGTTTACTGATTTTGGAAATAGCCTTTAAGAAATCCAGTCGTCCCTGAAAATCGCCGGCGAAATGAGAGGCAACATCGCTTGGCGGTATGAATAAAAAATAAGGTAGATAACATGTTTCGATGTACCTGTTTGTTAGAAAAACAGTATTAAAGCAGACAGCATCCTTGAAATATTCCAGAGACGCTTTTGGATAGCGATCGTTGACACCATTCTTATAAAGTTCCGGGGAGATATTTTCAATTTGATTATTGCCGAATACAATGGCTAGAATTACCGCGAGGGCCACAAGCCCCCTTTGCACGTTTAAATTCGCCCGTACATTATTCCAAATCGATTCCAATCCCACAGCGAGCGGTCCCATGGTTATAACATGCGTGAATTGCAGAATCTTTCGCGTTTGGATTGAATGGTTTCCCAGGTTTGAGATTCGATCCAGCATAATAAAAATTAAGGCCCCCGCATAATACAATATCAGGTGAGCATGATTCCATCGATTCCAGAAATAAGCAGCAAAGAATATACCGGCCAGTACAAAAGAACCCTCGAGTGGCTTATTAATCCAGAAAACATCCAGGCTGCTATTGGTCATTCCAAACCATGTTATTTGAGACGATTCATAACCTGTTTTTAATCCTGATAATAATAAAGGAACCCAGTATACAGCAGTCACGAGAGCAATGCCGGAAGCCAGAATTGCTTTATGTTTCAAATTATTGAGTAGGGCTTTTCCGGATTTTTCGTCGACATGCCGGATAATAACCGTCAGTGGAAGCGATATAACGGCAATGAAAAACCAATAATAGTATGTCAAGAATATTGCGCCGCCGACTATAATCCCGGTAATATAGAATTTCCACGGAAATCCTTTTCCTGATGCAATATTCTTCCCATCCTCAAAGAAATAAAGCCACCAGGGGACAAAAAGCGCTGAAGCGATATATTCATAACCGACATAATCGATAGAATTATGGGCAAAGAAGATAGTCGCAATTGAAACCATGGCCGCAGCCCTTGGTGAAACCAATGGACGCCAGGAATAATAAATCACCCACGGAAAGGAAAGGAACATAAATAGATATCCGTATTTAAGCGTTTGCCAGGCCGCCAATCCCGCTATTTTGGCGTAAATGGCCATAATATAAAACCAGAGAGGCGGATACATGCTGGGCAAATTTTTTAAATAAGCATCAGGGAAGTCATTATATGCCATCATCTTACATACTGTCGCCAGGCGGTAACCATTATCTCCCCAATGACTGTTCAGACCATATTGCGTTCCCCTGAATAATATCGAATAGATTACTACGAAATATATACTGACAGCTAGAACGGCCAGCAAAGGGGCTATCTCGGAGCGGCGTTTCCAATAAATAATCATTGTCCAGGCCAGCACCAGAAAAATGGACCATAATTTGGCCCGCAGGATATCATAAATATGGCGGTTTGAGTTGTACGTGTAATTGGCGAATTGCGCGAAAAGGAAATGACCAATCACAATAAGAATTATTACAAGGATTAATATAATAATCCTGTTCAGGTCTATTTTCTTTATCAAAACGATAGTCTTGGAAATACCACGTTCACAAATTTAAAATAAGATATATTTTTAGGATATAGAATTCAAGCAAAATCGGGAGAAGATTATCCGCATAAATAGTATTGTCACGGCAGCGCCGGGATTTTAACCAATAATATTATAAAAATTCAGTATTTTATGCCGGTTAAAGCCGGCAAAAATCTATTGTCCTTTATCGAAAATATACTATATTTGAAAATTAAATTAGGTCAATATGCCGAAGTGGTGGAACTGGTAGACACGCTGTGTTCAGGGCGCAGTGTCCTTACGGGCGTGGGGGTTCAACTCCCCCCTTCGGCATTTATTTTTTATTCGCGATTTTTTATCATATACAGCCGGTATTCGGCAATTATTAGAATTAGAACTCGAATTCCAATCCGAAAACCGGTAGCATGGTCCATTGATACATGACGTCCTGCTTCTTATCGGTTTCATTCCAGTAATAGCTGTAGACATTTTGCCGGTTGTAGACGTTCCAGACCGAAAAATACACAATCAGGTTCGAGCCGCTGAAATTATAGCGTCGATCAATACGGACATTCATGGAATGGTAATCGGGCATACGTTCTTCATTGACCCGGTTACGTTCATAAACCGAGCGATCGATGAGTTTGGACTGCACCAGATCGAGCGGCGTATATGGCGGTCCGCCGGCGTAAATCCAGCGGATGGAAAATTCCCATTTATTGTTAGGTTTGTAGCCGCCCTCGACGCCGATAACGACCTGATTGTCATAGACTCTATCGCGCCAGATATTATCCAGTCCGCGATATTTCGACCTAAAGAATGAAGCGCTGACCAACCCGTAAAAGTTTTCCCGAAGTTTTTTCTGGAGAGTTAATTCGATTCCGTATGATTCGGCGACGCCCTTATCGACCAGAGATAAATAATTTCCCATGAAACCACGATATACCAATTCGTCGGCTACAAACAGTTGCGGCTGCATAGTATCGATCGGGAAGTTTTCATAATTTTTATAGTAACCTTCGAGGGTCAACTCGGTTGTTTCGGACAAAAGGTATTTTAAACCGAGGATATAATGATAGGCGACCGGGTCTTCCAGTTTCTTATTTTTTTCATGCTGTGCCAGAAGACCGGCCGGAAGGAATTGATAATATACCCCGGTGGCACCGTTTAATGAAAGCCGTTCGGTCAGTTCGTACGTAAACGAAAAACGCGGCGACAGGTGCGAATGCTCATTGTAATCGAAATATTCGTAGCGGAGCCCCCCGGTCAGGCTTAATCTTTTAAGTGGACTGATGGTACAACTGCCGAATAATCCTATTTTGGGCGATTCGACCCTGGCGATCATATTTAATGGCGGCACCGTGTCGCCGATCGGATTGGTATATTCGGCCATATAGGCGTTATAATCGTTAAAAAGATACCGGACATCCGTCCCGAATTGAATGTGATTCCGATCGCTCAATTGATAAACGTTGACATTGCGAAACTGCGCGGCGCGCTCATATGTATTATCATCGGTCAGTTGAATATCGCTTTTGGTTTCGTAAAATGTGTTTTCCTGTTTCATGGATAGCAGCGACAACGAAGTGTTGGAATAGCCGTTTTTGCTCCATAAATATTGCCAATTGACACCGACGGTATATTCGTATCCACTATAATCTCCATATACGATATTGCCATCGTCTTCGGATTGTTTTTTGTCGAATGATATGTCGTCGACGCCAAGTACGCCGAGAAACATCAATTTATTGGAAGGGGATAGGTCGTAAACGACTTTACCCTGATAGTCGCTGTAGCGCGGAGCGACGCCGGTACCGATTGCATCGACCAACAGGTCCAGAAAACTCCGCCGGGCCGACATCAGCCAGGAACCTTTGCCATTATTAATAGGTCCCTCACCGCTGATACCAAAACCGGCGAAATTAACATCGGCCTGTGCGTCAAATTCCTCGCGGTTGCCTTCGCGATATTTAAGCTCCATTATCGAGGACAGCCTGTCGCCATAAGTGGCCGGAAAGCCGCCCGCTGAAAAAGTCGCATCCTGAAGAAAATCGACATTTAATAAACCGATCGGTCCGCCCGAAGAACCCTGTGCGGGATAATGATTGATATTGGGGATTTCGATATTATCCAGATAAAAACCGTTCTCGGTCGGTGTCCCACCGCGAACAATCAGGCTGTTCATCATATCGTTGACTTTGGCGACACTGGGCAAAATAAGCATAATCCGGCTGACATCGCCGGCCGAGCCGGGCGAACGACGGATTTCTTCGGCGGAAAAGCCGGTGGTGCTGGTCGGCTGCTCCTCCGATTCGACAAAATAAGAGCCGCGGACCTTGGTGCCTTCGATTTCGATCGCGCGTTGAGTCAATTCGATATTTATCGTCGTGATGCGTTTGGTTCGAACAATAATATCGGCTTTAAAAAGCGGATCGTATCCGATGCTGCTTATATTCAGGGAATAACTTCCGACCGGAATATTTTTTATCTCGAAGAAACCGTTATCGTCGGTGGCGGCCCCGGAATTGGTTCCGACAACCATCACGGTTGCTCCGGGGATAGCCGCCCTGGTCAATTCTTCGACCACCTGTCCATTGATCGATCCTGATTTTTGTTGCTTGTCTGAAGCTTTGATTTCAGCGATTCGAAAAAAGAAATAGGCAATTAAAAAGATTGCCGTTAATTTCATTGCAAATGTCCGCATTTTATATCCTCATTATCGAAAAACTTAAAATTTAAATTTTTGGGTCGGATATTATTATCCGCCGACCTTTTTGTCAAGTTGTTTAAAATATTTAATATATTTCCAGCATCAAATCGTCCGTCACGAAATAATTTATCTGCCATATGGGTTGACAATACGTGATTAGCCATCCAGAGTTACGATAATTTAAGAAAAAACAAATTTTGTCCATGGGAAGATAGTCTAAATTGAAATTATCGGGATTTTGCCTTGAATCCGTAAAATTTTTTGTTATTATGGTATTGCGGGGAAAATAAGCCTCTTAAGATCATAAGCGATTGGGCCGTTCGTGTAGATGATAGACCTTATAATCATATTGGCATTTATTGCTTATAGCGTGGGTAACGGTTTTCACAACCGCGCCCGAGCCTCCAAAAATCTTGAAGAATATTTTCTGGCCGGACGCTCCATTAAAGGATGGCGAGCCGGTTTCAGTCTCGCAGCTACTCAATATGCGGCGGATACACCCTTACTTGTGACCGGATTGATTGCCACGGGCGGGATATTTATGCTCTGGCGATTGTGGATATATGGACTGGGATTTTTGATGATCGGTTTTTTGCTCGGGCGCGGCTGGAGACGGGCGCGCGTATTGACCGATGCCGAATTCACCGAAATCCGTTACAGCGGTCGGGGAGTGCTGGCGTTGCGGGGTTTGAAAGCGATTTATTACGGCACGATTATGAACTGCACTATCATGGCGATGGTGCTCGTGGCCGCATCGCGAATAAGTGAGGTTTTTCTTTTCTGGAACGAGTGGCTGCCGCCTTCGGTTTATCAGCCGATTTACAATATAGTGCAGTCAGTCGGGATATCGCTTTCGTCCGGGGCGACCGGTCTGGAAACGTATGTGGCAACGACCAATAATTTAATCAGTATTATCATTATCATTGGATTTACAGGTCTGTACTCCACAACCGGCGGATTGCGCTCTGTTATTGCCACTGACACGATTCAATTCAGTCTGGCCATGATCGGCACAATAATATATGCTATCGTTGTCGTCATTAAGAGCGGTGGATTGGGCGAAATAGTTGACCGGCTCGTGCAGATTTATGGAAGTGTAAGGGCGGATGAAATATTATCCTTCAGCCCGGGTCGTTTAGAAGCAATCGGTCCATTTCTGGTTATAATCAGCCTGCAGTGGTTTTTTGAAAGAAACAGCGACGGTACCGGGTATTTCGCCCAGCGGATGATGGCCTGTAAGACCGACCGCGATGCCAAAATCGGGGCTTTTGTATTTACGTGGCTGCAAATATTATTAAGGAGTCTGGTCTGGCTGGTAATCGGTGTCGGTTTGCTGGTGATATACCCGTACACACCGGGAACTCCCCTGACCGAAAAGTTTATTTCGGGACGCGAATTGCTTTTTGCAACCGGCGTCAGAGATTTGCTTCCCGTCGGGATCAAGGGGATCGTCCTGACCGGACTTCTGGCGGCGCTGGCTTCGACGATCGATACGCATCTCACCTGGGGGGCCAGTTACTGGAGCAATGATATCTACAAGCGTATAATCAGTAACGCCTGGTTGAAAAGAAAACCGGCGGATCGGGAATTGGTTATCGTTGCCCGGCTTTCCAATATTCTGGTTTTGGCGATCGCATTGATAATCATGGCCAATCTGGGTTCCATTCAGACTGCCTGGTATATTACACTGCTTTTCGGTGCCGGGACCGGTGCGGTTCTTGTTTTGCGATGGTTATGGGAGAGGATTAATCTCTATTCCGAAATTTCCGCCATATTAACATCGTTAATATTCGCTCCGATTATTCTCTTTATCGTTAAAGATGAATGGCTTCGATTATTATTGATGTCGGCCTTATCAACGATTGTCATTGTTATAGTCACATTATTGACCAGACCGACGGAAGATTCCGTTCTTTCAGAATTTTATCAGCGGGTCGATCCGCCCGGATTCTGGCGAAAGACGGCAAAAAGGCTAAAGCTCGATTCGTCCCGGCCGCTTAAGGAATTTTACAGGGGGGCTTATCTGACCATTACGATCAGCCTGAGTATATATTTATTGCTAATCGGGCTCGGAAAAATCCTGTTTCCGATCTATAGCTCAACGATAGTAATTTCGATTATATATATTGCTACCGGTCTCTTATCCCTTACATTATGGTGGCGTAAGATGTTTAACAGGAAGGGGACCCGAATAGAATGAAAAAATATATTACCGTCTCCGGCATAATTTTCGGCTTCGTTGCGATATTGCACGCGGTCAGATTGATTTTTAGCTGGCACGTTCAGGTCGGAACGTGGTCGATTCCGGTATGGTCTTCATGGGGCGGATTGATTTTCGCAGCCATACTGAGTTACTGGGCATTCAGCCGGTTGAAAAAGTAAATACCGGAACACCGCTATCGGTCCGATACTATTATTGCCCGACTTATGTCCGGTGGCGGACGATCTCGCCCTCGATCATATAGATGACGTCCTCGGCAATATTAGTCGAATGGTCGGCAATCCGTTCCAGATTTCTGGAGACGCTTATCAGACTGACATAGTACTCCGCATATTCGGGATTTTTCCGAATCGCATCCTGAGCCAATTTATAAACTTCCCTGTTCCGGTCATCAATCTTGTCATCATCAATACAGACTTGCCGCGCCAGTTCGGTGCTGTTCTTTACCAGAGCATCGACACTGTCGCGGACCATTTTAACGGCGATTTCGAGCATACTTTGCAGATCGAACGGTATCAGCGGGCCCGAATTGTAAGTAAGCGTTTTGGAGCGTTCGGCGATATTAACCGCCATATCGGCGATTCTTTCCAAGTCGTTGTTAATCTTAAGAACGGCGATTATATACCTCAAATCGGCGGCAACCGGCTGATGTAATGCGAGTATTTTCAGACATTCCTCCTCGACTTCGACTTCAAGTGAATCTATGTCCGGATCGGAATCGATAACTTCATCAGCCATATTCAAATCTTTGTCGGTGAATGACCTGACCGCCATCTGCAGGTTTTTCTCGACTTTGGCCGCCAGATATAAAATCTTTTTTTTGAGTCTTTCCAACTCGTTTTGGAAGTGTTTGGTCATATAAATCTCACTTTTTTAGCCAAATCGGCCGGTGACATAATCTTCGGTTCTTTTAATTTTCGGCCGCGTGAATATTTCTTTGGTTTTGCCGTATTCAATCAAATTGCCCTGATAAAAAAATCCGGTAAAATCCGACACCCGGGCCGCCTGTTGCATGTTGTGGGTAACGATAACGATGGTATATTCTTTTTTAAGTTCTCCGATTAAATCCTCGATTCGTGACGTAGAAATCGGATCCAACGCCGAGGCCGGCTCGTCCATGAGAATTACTTCCGGTCTGATGGCCAGCGCCCGTGCGATACACAATCTCTGCTGCTGGCCGCCGGAAAGTGTATAAGCGCTGTGATCGAGGATATCCTTGACTTCATCCCATAGTGCTGCCCGTCGAAGCGATTCCTCGACGACATTCGCGACCAGTTGTTTTTCTTTGATGCCGTTGACTCTCAATCCATAGGCAACATTGTCGAAAATCGATTTCGGAAATGGATTTGACTTCTGGAAGACCATTCCGATTCGTGTACGGATGTGTGACGGGTCTCCGATATCATGATATATATCTACGTCGTCAAGCCTGACCGTTCCCTCCATCCTCGTACCCGGAATCGTTTCATTCATTCGATTCAACGTACGCAGGAAAGTCGATTTGCCGCATCCTGACGGCCCGATTAGAGCCGTAGCCTTGTTTTTGACGACATTAATCGATACATCATGCAGAACCTTATTGCGGCCGTACCAGAAATTCAGGTTTTCCACCGTCATTTTATAATCGGGTAATCCGGATTCCGTTTTGGCCGGCTCTTCTTTTGTTTCTTTATCCATAGCCTCTATCGATTCGTCATACGCGTACACGTTTTCTCCTCATCCTTGAACGAATATATATGGCAACAAAATTCAATATAAAAGTCAATACCAGCAGGACCAAAACGGTTCCGAAAAGAATCGGTTTAGTGGCCTCGACATCGGGCGATTGTGTCGCCATCACATATATATGATAACCAAGTTCCATGAATTGGTCATTAAGTTTTGCCGGTAAATACGGCAAATAATAGGCTACGCCGGTAAACATAATCGGCGCCACTTCACCCGCCCCCCGGCTTATCGCCAATATCGAGCCGGTCAGAATACCGGGGAGGGCCTGGGGGATGATAATTCGTGTGATTGTCTGCAGCTTGGTTCCGCCGAGAGCGTAGCTGGCATCTTTTAATTCAGACGGGATGGTCCGCAAAGCTTCTTCGGTTGAGACAATCACGACCGGCAGGGTCAGCAAAGCCAATGTCAGCGAGGCCCAGATAATGGCCGGCTGCCCCCATACCGGCCCTTCGGAGCTATAGAATAGAGAGTCAATACCGCCGCCTATAAAACCGATAAAAAATCCGAGTCCGAAAAGGCCGAAAACGATTGATGGGACTCCGGCCAGGTTATTTATCGCCACGCGGATGATTTTGGTTATCTTCGAAGTCGGGCTGGTATACTCATGCAGATAAATGGCGGTTAAGACACCGACCGGGACAACTGCTATGACCATCAATAAGACCAGAAAGACGGTCCCAAAAATGGCCGGGAAGATGCCGCCGGCTTCCATACCCTGTTCCGGAGGGTGAGTCAAAAACTTAACACTTATGGTTCCGGCACCGCCATAGATAATATTGCCGAGAATAATAGCCAGCATAAAGATAATAATCACGACGGCCAGAAAAGTGGCTCCGCGGGGAATATACCCTTTTGATTTGGGCTTGAACCGGAGCTCCTCGGTCGGGGTCTTTCTTCCTATGTCGAGCGCTGATTGTGGCATTGGCTTAAATTTTTCCCTGAATTCTGGATTTAATTCTTGTCAGAACCATATCTCCGCCAAGATTGATTAAAAAGGTAAAGACGAATAAAAGCGAACCGATGAAAAAGAGCACCGAATAATGAGCTCCGCCGAAAACGACTTCCGCCAGTTCGGCGGCAATTGTAGCCGAGAAAGTCCGTATCGAATCAAAAAAACTGGCCGAGATAATGGCGGCGTTGCCGGAAGCCATCAGGACGATCATCGTCTCGCCGATGGCGCGGCCAAAGCCGAGAACGATACTGGCGGCGATACCGGGTAAAGCGGCCGGTAAAACGGTCGTCATCGAGACTTCCCATTTGTTGGCGCCGAGGGCGGTGGCCGCGTCGCGCAACGAACTCGGAACCGATGTCATGGCATCTTCCGATATCGTAAATATTATCGGGATGACCGCTAATCCAAGCGCGATACCGGCGTTTAACGCATTGAGCCGGAAGGTCAGTCCCAACAGATTTTGCAAAATCGTCGCCAGAATCATTAGAGCAAAAAAGCCAAGAACGACCGAGGGAATCCCCGCCAGGATTTCGATAATGGGCTTTATAAATTCCCGCAATCGTTTATTGGCGAATTCGGATGAATATATGGCGGCGCCAATGCCGAGCGGAGCGGCAAACAGCAGGGCGATTATCGCCGCCTTGATTGTCCCTATTAAAAGTGGTAATAATGAATATTTGGGGACATCCGAATTCGGCTGCCATGAGTACTTGGGATCGCGACCTTCGTAATAGACCTGTTTAAAAATCATTTTATCCAGGCTGGCTTCCTGCTTGATTTCATCATTGGTGAAAATCGGAACCGCTTCTTTAAATATAAAGATAAATATCAGAATTATCGCTATCAAAGCGACATAGGCGTTAATAGCGATAAATTTCTCACCAATAAATTCCCGCAGCCGGGATTTCCGTTTGAACTGTAATCTTCTCATAAAAATCAACAATCCCGGGCGGCGGGCGATTTTGCCACCCGGAGAATTGCTAAAAACCTGTGGGATGAATCCCTCAGGCTATTTTACTACATTAGCGACGGCGCGTTCTTTTGACAGAGGAACGTAGTCGATTTCCGCGGCGATTTTCTGACCGGTTTCAGACAAGGCCCAGTTAACCAGTTTCTTCATTTCGCCGGTCGGTTGACCATTAAAGAACCAGTAAAGGTCCCGGGAAATCGGGTAGCTTCCGTTGGAAACCGTTTCCACCGACGGCTCGATAAACTTGCCACCATCCTCTCTGGCGACCGAAGCATATTTGACGCCCTTGGCCCAGGCGATTCCGCCGTAGCCGATACCGTTCTTGTCTTTGGACACAGCATTAACGACAGCAGCGGTACCTGGTAATGTCTGAGTATATTCGGAATAGTCCTCATCATTTAAAACGTGCTCTTTAAAGAAGGCGTATGTTCCGGAGTTGTTCTCCCGACCATACAGAATAATCCGAGCGTCATCGCCACCAACCTCTTTCCAGTTCGTGATTGAACCGGTGTATATTCCTTTTAATTGCGCGAAAGTCAGGTTTTTGACCTTGTTACTCTCATTTAAGTAAATGGAGATTCCGTCAAGCGCAACCGTAACCCGGTAGGGCTTGATACCCAGCTCTTCGGCCTTTTTATATTCTTTTTCCTTCATGTCGCGCGATGCCTCACAGACATCAGTTGCGTTATTTAGCAGGGCGGCGATGCCGGTCCCCGAACCGCCGCCGGAAACCTGAATAACGACGCCGTCGTTAGCTTTCATATATTCCTCAGCCCATCGTTGACCGAGGCGGACAAGAGTGTCGGAGCCTTTAATCGTGATGGTCGTCCCGGCGATGAGCAGACTCAGGCTCATCAAGACCAGGGCAAATCCGGTGAATAAAATAGTTTTTTTCATCTTAACTGCCTTTGTTTAAAATTTAAATTTCAGGTCAAATTGCCAGCGCTGGAAATCGGTTTTGTCGCCGGCCTGCAAATCGATTTGATTGTTAAAATACGTCACGGCAAAAGTGGTGTTATTCATTAACTGGTAGTCGGCGCCGATTTCGTGACCTCTGGCATTGGTGCCGCCGCCACGAAAGTCCGAATCGGTAAATAACCCGAAGACGGCGTCTTTTTCAACTTCACGATAAATATATCTGAAATCCCAGGAGCCCGGCTTTTTGGTTTTTCCAATCCGAAGTCCGACCAGCCAGCCGTTCTTAAGACTGTCAACGGCGGTATTCGTGCCATAGTCGCCCATCACCGTAACCGGAATGTCGCTGAATTTATGTGTCGCTTCGGCGAATAGCTCCAGCAGTTCATAGTCATACATGTAATAATGATGTTTGGTGATGGTTATGTCAACAGCAGTATCGGTCGGTGAGTAGGCGACTTTGGTAATCGTAGTATCTTCCGTAGTATACTCCGAATTTCCAAAGGGATTGTCATCTTCATAAAATAGACTATAATTCTTCACATTTCCGTAGGAGAAATAACTGCCGCCGAAGGCGAAATCGGATTTATCTTCATTGAATCGGTATTCCAGAACAGCCTGCCCGCCGGCCAAATAAGAATCATCAGCCCCGCTTCGTTCCATTATCCATTGGCCGGAGGCGGTAAGTTCTATGGATAAATTGTCGAATTCGCGCTGAAAACCGATCGATAATCCTTCAGGGCGAACGTCCGAATCCCAAATCAGCTCCGATTCCCCTGGCAGAAAGAAAGGATTATATGTTTTGCCGCCGAGGACTTTCAATCCCGGCGCGAAATTGGGTGTCAGTTCGAAATAGGCCACATCAATCAACAAGTCCTTGCTGGAAAAGGCATCGCCCAAAGTCTGGTTGTTGGAAACCGGATCGCTTGAGCCGGATGAAATCCCCAGCACTATTTTGCCCTGTTCGGAGACTTTGCCCTCGATATTGACCCGGGCGCGAATTCTCTGGCGATGTCTGATTACTATGTTTTCCTGATTAATAATTTCATGTCGGTAGCGGAAATCACCTTTAATCTTGACGTTTTCCCACCAGTCGGCGGCCCGAGAGGTCGTCGATAGCCCTGCGGCACCGATTAAAAAAACGACCATTGTAAGCCACCATCCAATCCGTTGTGTTCCTTTCATCAATTACTTCCCCAACTATAAGGTTTAATTGTTTGTCTCAGGCTAAGCAAACATTCGAAATGTTAAGATTGTATTAAGAACAAATTAAAAATTGGACAAAATGGGAGCGGACGATAAATGGTCGATTTTCAAGAGATAGAATGAATTTATAGAGGTCGAATTTCCGTCATTAGCGAGCCCTGAGCGAAATGCATTGCATTTCGCGATGGGCGTGGCAATCTCCTCACAACGTTTGGGAGATCGCCACGTCGTCCCGAATGCCAAAGCATCGGGACTCCTCGCGATGACGTTTTGATTTAAATATTCTACTGCTAATCGAGTTTAAAATTTCGTGGAGGCTTTTACTCGGATTTCGGGATATATATGCGGAAGGTGCTTCCTTTGCCGGGAACGCTGTCAACGCTGACATGACCGCCGTGCGCCAGAGCGACATGTTTAACAATTGCTAATCCCAGACCGGTGCCGCCCACTTCGCGGCTTCGCGCCTTGTCAACCCGGTAAAAGCGCTCGAATATCCGCGGGAGATGTTTGGCTTCGATACCGCATCCCTGATCTTTGACGGCAATGATTATTTCGTTTTCGGATTTAGCTACTTCAATAGCCACTACAGATTCCGGCTCGCTGTATTTTACGGCATTATCGATCAGATTAATTGTGGCTTGTTCCAACTGGAATGAATTGATTCTGGCTTCCGAATCGGAATCACAGGAAATCTCTATCTTAATGTTTTTTGCGGTGATTTTTTCGTGGCAGGTCTGAACCGCCGCGTCGATAACTTTGGCAATATTTACAGGTGATTTTTTGATATCGCCGCTCGCCGATTCGCTTTCCAATCGAGTTAGAGCCAGCAGATCCTCCACCAATATATTAAGGCGGTTGGCATGGCGAGCAATCATTTTAAGAAAGCGATGGTGATCCTCGGCGTTGTCCAGTTTATTGTCGAGAAGGATTTCGGCAGATCCGATAATGGCGGTAATAGGGGTTTTTAATTCGTGCGATACGTTGGCGACAAAATCGCGACGAATATTTTCCAGCTTTTTCAAGCGAGTAATATCATTTAAAACCAGAACCAAGCCGATTCGATTACCGGAGAAATCATTTAAGGCGGTACCGTGAACCTGGATGAATCGTTCTATCGGACCAGGGAAAATGATTTCCATTTCGGCCGTTTCAGTGTTTTCGGTAATATGGCCGGTAAAATCGTGCAGATCGGCGACGCGGACAACTTCGTGGATCGATTTTCCGATTACTTCTTTGGAATCCAATTGCAGCAGTTCGGCGGCAGCGCGATTAAGTGAGACAATATTTTCATCATTATCCAGCGCCATGACACCTTCAGACATACTCGACAAAATTAT
>CAYVMO010000006.1:0-13370 GCA_964452645.1 uncultured Ignavibacteriaceae bacterium | reverse complement strand
TCTTTTTCATTCCGCTCCTCCATAATGGTGTGGATACGCTTATCAAGCTGTTCCGCCATATGGTTCATCGATTCCGCCAGGACGGCTATTTCTTCTGTATCCATTACCGGCAATCTGGTTCCGAGTTGCCCCCCCGCGAATTGAACAGCGCCCTGCTGCAATTCCCTGATCGGACGTGTTAGTCGTTGGAATATAAAAATGCTGATTAAAGCCGCGAGCAGTATAATAATTAGCCCGCCGATGAAGACTTTAGCGTAAAAACTGTTCAATGTCTCTTCAATCGCCGAGACCGGCAGCGACGTTCGTACAACTCCGACGATGTCGCCATTCTTTAAAATCGGCAGGGCCACATACATCAGGTTTTTCTGGAGGGTGTTGCTGAAGCGTGTAGCGATACCGCGATGGCCGGTATATGCTTGAACGATTTCGGGTCGTTTTCCATGGTTCTCCATCAAACCAGGATCTTCATCCGAGTCGCCCAGAACCAGACCTTCCGAATCGATAACGGTGATTCTGGTATCGGTGAGTTTGCCCAGTTCCTTACATATTTTATCAACGGCGGCAATATCCAGCTCGGCCCATTGCCGTTGAAGTTGTTCCTCGACCAAGCGCGCCCGCGCTTCAAGAGTCCGGGCTATTTCATTGATGTAAATTTTACGTATCTCATTCGACGCGTAAAGTGCGGTCAAAAACAGGGATATGACGATTATTATAAAATAGTAAGGATAAATTTTCCAGAATAATGTCCGGCGCTTCATGGGGTTTCCTGTATCCGGTACCCGATACCGCGAACCGTTTCGATGTACTGACCGTATTCGCCGAGTTTCTTTCTTAAATTGGCGATCTGAACATCGATCGCCCGATCTGTAATAACTTGATGGCCGTCCCGTAATTCATCTATTAATTGTGACCTGTCAAAAACCCAGCCCCTTCGATTGACCAACACCAGCAAAAGTTGAAATTCGGTCAATGTTAGTTGAACAGGTTTACCATTTATGGTAACCAAATGTCGACCCTGATCTATGGTCATCTTCCCGAAAGTGACAAGCGCCGTCGCTTTTTTTTCGCCATTTTCCGACCGCCGGAACATGGCTCGAATTCGCGCCGTCAGTATTCGGGGACTGAATGGTTTAGTAACATAATCGTCGGCGCCGACTTCAAGACCGGTGACAACATCGATATCTTCGTTCCGCGCCGTGAGCATGATTATCGGGATATGATTTGTTTTATCATCTCCCTTAAGCGCTCGGCAAATATCAAGACCGTTAATTCCGGGAAGCATAATATCCAATAAGATTAAATCAGGCTTAACCGTCCGGGCCTTCTTAAGGCCGTCCTCACCCGAACGCGACGATAAGACATCGTAGCCCTCGCGATTCAAATTGTATGTGACCAATTCAACAATGTCCTGTTCATCTTCAATAAGTAGAATCTTTTTTCCCAAAACCGGCTACTCCCGAATAAACTCAGGCACAATATAAATATGTAAAGTCGATTTGTCATCCGACATTTTCATTTATGTCATGCCCGTATTAATATCTTTTGGAATTTTAGTAAGTCGCGCGATTTGTACCTGGATTCAAACCGGTTGAAGATTATATCTCGACCAGCCAGCTCTTGTATAACTTGCTTTTTCCGTAGATAATGTCATTATAGATTGACCAGACCTGCTCGGCAATCAAACCGCGTTTTTTGAGATTGAATTTCCGTTTTCCCAGGCGACTGATAAGATTTATCCCCGAACCGGTGCCGGTTAAAAAGATTTCATCGGCATTTTCCAGACGCGACCGGCGATATTTGCCTTCATAAACTCTTAATCCGAGTTGTCTGCGAATAATCCGGATGACGCTTTTTCTGGTGATACCGTCAAGGGGACCACAGTCTATTGAGGGCGTAAAGACTCTGCTGTCTTTGATAAAAAATAGATTCATCAGCGATGCTTCGGAAACATAACCGTCTGTTGATAACAAAATGCCCAGGTCGAATTTTTTGGCCGCCGCCTCTTTCTGTGCGAAATAAGATAGAAGGTAATTTCCGACCAGCTTGACATTAAAGGTTCCATCCGTTGGGCGTCTTTGAGAAACAAGGCAACAGGAAAATTTGCGGGATTTCTTCGGTGGCGTTGACTGCAAATAAATCGAAAAGCCATAGCCGGAAGGTCGTGTCAGGCCGACTCCTTTATTATTGCGAAAGACTATAGGCCGAATATAAATATCCGATTTAACATTATTTTTTCTTATCAGCCGGGAAATTATTTTAATAAACTCCGACCGGTTAAAATCCAATCTGATATCAATCAGCCCGGCGGCACGCTTAAGTCGGTTATAGTGCTGATCGGGCCGGAATAAATACCAGCTCCCTTCATTTTTGCGATAGTACGCTTTCATTCCCTCGAAAGCGGCAGTACCGTAATTGAAGGATTGCAGCATCGGGAAAGAAAATTCGGATTCGACCGATTCGTATTTTCCATTGAGATAAAGATATTTCATTGCCGATTTTCCGTGTAATGGATGAAATTTTTCTGTTTTTGATTTATTACTCATCGCCGATAATATTCATCAACTGTTCAATAGCATCGAGATAACCCTGCCATCCGCGCCCGCTGATCTGACCGCGACAGGCGGGCGCGACAACCGAGTGTCTTCGAAATTCTTCTCTGGTGTGAATATCCGATAAATGTATCTCGATTGTCGGCAAGCCGATGGCCTTGATGGCATCGAAAATGGCATAGCTGTAATGCGTATAAGCGCCGGGATTGATAACAACGCCATCGACCCAGTCCATCGCCTTATGAAGCGCGTCAATTATGGCACCTTCCGAATTTGATTGAAAATATTCTGTATGGATATTTTTCTCCCTGGCGAAATTTTCGATTCTGGAGTTTATCTCATCAAGAGTGAGATGACCGTACACTTCCGGTTCCCGTTTGCCGAGAAGGTTCAAATTAGGTCCGTGGATAACGAGTATTTTGATTTGTCTGCTCACAGTTTTTCCAGAGCTTTAACGAAAAGTCTTTTATCAATATTTTTGATGACAGGATAACCAATATTTTTCAGAAGCACAAATCGAATTTTATTATCTTCGGCTTTTTTATCAAGACTGATTGTTTTCCATAACTGATCGGCATCGAGATTTCCTAATTTTCTGCTGTTCAGCAATTTTCTGATGATTTTTTCCGGTTCGTCAAAGTTGTTTGCACTACTCACGTCGGACAATATTGATAAACGCATGGCCAAAAGCATTCCCCATCCGACCGCCACGCCGTGAGTCAGAGTACTATAATTTCCCGAAGTTTCCAGAGCATGACCAAACGTATGACCGAAA
This sequence comes from uncultured Ignavibacteriaceae bacterium, assembly GCA_964452645.1. GTDB lineage: Bacteria > Zixibacteria > MSB-5A5 > GN15 > PGXB01 > CAYXTW01. The sequence goes on along the minus strand of CAYVMO010000006.1, from coordinate 10,046 downwards.
TTTAATATCATGCGGAGACCTTTATCCAGCGGGTCTTTTTGAATGACTTTTATTTTTTCTCGCACACAGCGGAGCACCAATTCTTCAAGAATATTCTTATTCCGGCGTTTTATTTTTGACATATTGGATGATATAAATTCGTACAGGCTCTTATTACCTACCATGGCGATTTTAATCGCCTCAAACAAACCGTTTAAATAATCCCGCTCGGTTAATGTTCGCAATATATCGGGATCGATCAGTACCCTGGATGGATTGTAAAAGGCGCCGATCATATTTTTGGCCCGGTCACTGTCGATGGCGGTCTTGCCGCCGATACCGGAATCGATTTGAGCAATCAGCGTGGTCGGAAAATGAATCAGGTTGATACCGCGCATGTATGTCGCGGCAACAAACCCGGTCAGATCACCGATGACGCCACCGCCGAAAGCGATCAGGGTCGAGTGACGATCGGCCTTGTATGATAACAATTGCGAAATAATATGATTGTATGTCCGGAAGTTTTTGTACCGTTCACCATCGCCGATAAGAATCAATCGACTCCTGATTCCCGCCTTTTGAAGTGATTTATTAAGCTTATCGTACCATAATTTTTTGACGAGTCGATTGGTTATGATAAAAACTTTTCCACCGGTCGTATATTTTGTAATTAATCCGCCGGCTTCATTTATAAGGCCGCGTTTAATAAAAACCCTGCAGGATTCACTTTTGTCCTTATGTTCGACTTTAATTCGCATTGAGCTAAAGCCTTCTATTCCGCCATGCCGTTACTGATGTCAATGATTATTTCCGCTGTTCTTTTTACGCTCGTTTCGGATGTATCAATCTGTATGTGAATTTTATCGTATTTCGATTTTCGCTCTTCGAGCAGTATTTTTATCCCGTCTATTGATGGCGACCGGCCAAGTAATGGTCTGTCTTTAACACCGGCCAGCCGTTTTTGTATTATTTCGGGGCGAGCCGTCAGGCAGAAGATATGGCTGGACTTATGAAGCAATCGAAAATTGCCGCTATTCAGAAGCGTCCCGCCGCCCGTTGCTATAATCAAATCACTTTTAGATGACAACTCCTCAACCAGTTCGCTTTCCATTAATCGAAAATATACCTCACCTGATTGGGCGAATATCTGTGGTATACTTTTTCCGGAGCGTTTTTGAATTATCTCATCGGTGTCCATGAATTCACGATTCAATAACTTCGCTACAATCTGCCCGACTTCCGTTTTTCCGGTTCCCATAAAGCCGGTGATGACAATATTTTTTTGTCTACTATTGCCTTCGCTCATATAATTTCACTTTTGCAGGGAGTCTATATATGCTTGATAATTCTCGTAATTCCGTTTCATTTCAACTATTGAGTCGCCCCCGAACTTTTCAACGAATGCATCCGCCAGTACCCAGGCGACCATCGTTTCTGCGATGACGCTGATGGCCGGTACGACACATACGTCGGAGCGGACGTACGGTGCTTTTGTTTTCGATTTGGTTTGCAGATCAAGCGAGGGGAGAGGATTTCTAAGGCTTGAGATCGGTTTGGAATAGCCGCGGACAACCAGCGGCTGGCCATTGGTAACGCCACCCTCGATGCCGCCGGCGCGGTTGCTGCCGCGAATGATTTTGTTTTTTTCGGGAATAATGCGATCGTGCGCTTTCGAGCCGGGAGATTTCGAGACGGCAAATCCTTCGCCGATTTCCACAGCCTTAACGCTGGGAATGCTGAGGATGGCCTGACCCAGACGGCCTTCGAGCTTTCTATCCCAGTGGACATAACTACCCAGACCGACCGGAACATTATCGGCGATTACTTCAAAGCCGCCGCCGAGCGTATCTCCGTTGGCTTTGGCTTTGTCGATTTCGCGGCACATCAGCTCTGACTTCCTGGGATCAACACAGTACACCGGCGATGATGCAGCCAATTTCCTGATTTCATTTCCGGATAATATTTTTGCGGAACTCCGGACGCTTCCGATGGCAATCGTATGGCCAATAATATCGATTCCGAATTTATTTAGTAAAATTTCTGCGACAGCGCCGATAGATGTTCGCATCGCCGTCTCCCGCGCGCTGGATCGTTCGATAACATTTTGAATATCGTCGAAACCATATTTTATAACACCGGCTAAATCGGCATGGCCCGGACGTGGCACATGTTTGATCGGTCGTTTTTTATTTTTTCTGTTTTGCCAGTCCTTATTTTCGATGTACAATGAAACCGGACTACCGATTGTCAGGCCACGCCGCACCCCGCCGGTTATAATCACATTGTCATTTTCGATTTTTTTCATGCGTGTGCCGCGACCATAGGATTTCTGTCGGCGTTTCAGGAAAATATTAATATCTTCCTCGGACAATTTCAAACCGGCCGGAAGCCCTTCGATTATCCCGGTCAAAGCTATCCCATGCGATTCACCGGCGGTTAAAAAACGCAGCATTTTATTATTTCCTTCTTAATTTACGTTTTAGGAAATTGAAAATGTCACGAGGCAAGATTGTAATACCGGTCCATATTTGAAAACATTTGGAAGCCTGAGCCGCCAGCATGTAAAGTCCGTCAACTGATTTCGTGATACCCCCGGGTAATTCCTCTGACAATGCCCGATCACCATAATTCAAATCATAAAATATCGTATTTTTTAAAATATTTCTTCGTGACATTTTTTCTAATATCTTCCTCACGTAATCTTTGCCGGCGGAGGTGGCATTAATGATAAGGTCCGTATGATAAGGCCTGTCGATACTCCGGATATTTGCAATTCCCTTAATATTCCCTTTGAAGTCTCTATCGATTTGCGTAAAGGATTTTATCAGAGAGGCACTGTTTCGCGAATTTCTGTTAAGTATCAAAATCGTATCCGGCCTTTTGCCCGGGAGTGCCCGGATACATGCTCGGGCGGCACCGCCGGCACCGAGTATAATAATGTTCTTACCGCGAGGATTGAATTTGAGCCTATCGGTCAAAGTCTTTTTTACGCCATATAAATCTGTGTTATATCCCGTGAGGACACCCTGTATGTTTTTAATTGTATTAACGGCGCCGGTAATGCGCGCTGACGAATCGAGCTCATTCAGATATCTTATGACCTTTTGCTTGTACGGAAAAGTGATGTTTACGCCGCTTATTCCTAACGACCGAACGCCGCTGATCGCTTCACGGAGATTTATCGGTTTGATTTCGAAAGCGGTATAGGTGCAATTCAACTTCTTTTTGCGGAAGAAATAATTATGCATGATCGGTGATAGAGAATGATTCAGCGAGCTGCCGATAATGCCATATATTTTATATAAATCATTATTTTTCATAATTCAGTTATGTAATTGATTCAATTTTTTGAAAAATTCAGGGAACGATATCGAGACGGATTCGGCGTTATTAATTATCGTCTCGCCTTCAGCAATCAATCCGGCAATTGAAAGGGCCATCGCCAGACGATGATCGCCGAACGAGTCAACGGTGTTGCCTACTAACGGGGTCGGCCCTTCGATTATCAATCCGTCCGGTTGCTCGATAACTTTTGCCCCGAGCCGATTTAGCTGAGATGCTATGCCGGATAATCTATCGCTTTCTTTGAATCTTAATTCCTGTGCGCCGGTAATAATAGTTGTACCTTGCGCCTGGGTGGCCGCCAGAGCAAGAAGCGGGATTTCATCCACCATTGACGGTATATTTTCCGCGCTGACCTCGATTGACTTAAGATTCGTCGATTTGACCGGAATATTTCCGAATGGCTCTTCATTATTGACTCCCGCGGATTCGATTTTTATATCAGCGCCCATCTTTTCAAGAGCATGTAAAAATCCTGTGCGCGTTTCATTAAGCCCGACGTTTTGAATTTCGATTTCTGATTTTCCTGTTAGAAGCGCAGCGACTATAAAAAAGACCGCCGATGAAATATCGCCTGGTACAATTATATCATTCGCGTTTAACGCACCACCCGGGAGGATTATTCTCCCGTCTGAAATACTTATGTCGCGGCCCAGATATTTCAACATCCTCTCGGTATGATCGCGCGATTGGAATTTTTCGATTATTACCGTTTCACCTTCGCAGTACAACCCTCCGATCATAATCGCCGATTTGACCTGGGCGCTGGCGATCGGCATTCGATATGAAATATTGTTAAGCTTCCCACCAATGATTGTAATAGGGGGAAGGCGGTCGTTCTCGCGGGCATTGATATTGGCACCCATTAGCCTGAGGGGATCGATAATCCGTCCCATGGGCCGGTCGCGAAGGGAATCATCGCCGGTTAATATTGAATAAAACGGCTGACCGGCCAGAAGACCGGAGAGCAATCTCATGGTTGTTCCGGAATTACCGGCATCGAGAATATTTTCCGGTTCACGGAAACCGCGCAGACCTTTACCTTTGACGATTGTTTCCTTATCGGATTTATGTATTATTTCAATCCCCAGTGCTCGAAGACAATTGGCCGTCGAAATGCAATCGGCGGCGGTCGAAAGATTCCTAATCGAGATATCCCCGTCGCACATAGCTCCGAATATGAGCGCTCTATGTGAAATCGATTTATCCCCCGGGACTTCGATAGTGCCTTTCAGACTTGATACCGGTTTGATTAATTTATCCATCCGACCATTCTCTTCTATTTTTTCCAGCCTTATTTATTATCGACTTCAGATGAGTTTCATTTCCGTTGTTCAACGTTTTTTTCAGCATTACAAGTTCGTTTATCATATTGTCAATCGATTTTGTAACCTCTTTTCGGTTTGTTTTGAACATATCCATAGTCAACACCGGCGATGACATCGCCACTCTGGTGGCGCTCTTAAAGCTTCCGCCTATAAGTTTTCGGAATTTATCCGTCTTTTGTATTTTTTTTATGGCGATATTCATCAAAGCCAGCGACAGGACATAGGGAAGATGACTTGTCGAAGCGATTAATCGATCATGCTCTGATGCTGTCATTATAATCGGCCGAGCCCCAAGTTTGCGAACGAGGTTTTTTATTTTATTGACATTTTCAGGTTTGGCGTCCTTGGTGGGTGTCAGTACAAATGATACATTATTAAACAATCCCTTTTTGGCAGCGAGGATTCCTTCTTTTTCGGATCCGGCGATCGGATGACCGCCAATGAAACTTGCATCAGATTTAATTTTCGATATGATCTTTAGCATCTTGGATTTAGAACCGCCGACATCCAGAATTATCTGATGTTTTTCCGCCCTGCTGTAAATTTCCGGCAGCAGTTTCAGAATTTTGCGGATAGGCACCGTAAGAATAATTATATCTGCTTTTTTCAAACCGATCGCAATTGAACTAATCGTACTATCCACCGCCCTTAGTTTTTTCGCCGTATGCATGACTTTATCATTTATATCATGGCCGATTACCTTATCGACAAGTCTCTTATCGACAAGATCGAGCCCGATCGAACCGCCGATTTGTCCCAGGCCGATTATGAAGATTGTACTTTTCTTCAGACTTTTCATATTTTTCTTCCGACCGCTTCGGCGATCAGCGATAATTCTTTCATCAGCTTATCAAAATCTTTCGGTGTCAGACTCTGTGCCCCATCGGAAAGGGCTTCTTCCGGTTTCGGGTGCACCTCGATTATCAAACCGTCGGCGCCTGCAGCAATAGCGCATTTGGACATCGGTGCAACCAGATCCCGTTTACCGGTCGCATGACTGGGATCGACGATTACCGGAAGATGGCTCAATTTTTTAATAATAGGTACTGCGGCTATATCAAGAGTATTGCGAGTGTATTTTTCAAAACTGCGGATACCCCGCTCACACAAAATTACATTGGGATTGCCATTGGAAAGAATATATTCGGCCGACATCAATAGTTCCTCGATAGTCGACATCATGCCTCTCTTGAGCAAAACCGGTTTAGTAGTTTTACCGACCGCTTCAAGAAGTGAATAATTCTGCATGTTTCTGGTACCGATCTGAAGTATATCGGAATAAACGGCCACCTGGTCGACCAGTTGCGGGGTCATGACTTCCGTCACCACCGCCAGGTTGTTTTTATTAGCGGCGGCGCGCATCATTTTGAGACCTTCCTCGCCAAGCCCCTGGAAACTGTATGGGGACGTTCGCGGTTTATAGGCGCCTCCCCTCAGGATTTTGGCGCCCGATTGTGCGACCGCTTCGGCGCAAGAGAATATCTGGTCTTCGTTTTCCACGGCGCAAGGGCCCGCCATAACGATAATTTCCCGGCCTCCAATACTTGTCCCATTAACCGCGACAATCGTGTTCCTGTTTTTGAACTCTCGTCCCGCGAGTTTAAACGGTTGTAATATCGGCACGACATTTTCGACACCGGGCATGACCATAAAGATTTGCGGGTCGGCTTTTTTGCCGTTGCCGACCATGCCGATGATTGTCTTCTTCTCACCCTTCGAAAGGTGCGGTTGAAATCCCAGTTCCTCGATTTTTCTTATAACATCGCCGGAGTTTTTCACGGTCGAGTCAGTTTTCATGACGACTATCATCATCTTCACCTCTTCCATTTAAATCAGGCCTTAAGTGAGCCGTCTCACCCAGGTATTGATGTTTTATCTGTTCTTGAGTTTTTTCGGTATTGACGTGTATCAAAATTCTGATAAGGCTTTTCATACCGCTGGGAACATGCATCTCCCGGGCGCATAACAGAGGGACTTTAGACAGACCCATCTGTCGGGCCGCGTAGGCGGGGAATTCGGCGTCCAGATCGTCGGTAGCGGTGAAAAATATACTGGCGATATCATCGATATCAACCTGATTTACTTCCAGCATTTTTGAAAGCAATTCTTTGGTGGCGTCAAGAATGCACTCTCTTGAATTTTCTTTTAAATCTATGGCGCCCCGTATACCGCGCAGTTTAAGCATGATGCATTCCCTTTTTTAATTGACTGATGAATTTACCCGTCTGCCGGATAATATTATCAGATCCTTTTGTATCGTTTATTTTATCAATGATAGCACTACCGATTATGATACCATTGGCCGCACGCGAAAGAGCCTTTGCCTGATGAACATCAGAGATACCAAACCCGACACACACCGGGAGAGAGCTTTCTTTTTTTACCTGTGTAATGTATCTGACCAGACTTGACGGCAGCGCCTTTCGTGCACCGGTTACACCGGCGAGCGAAACCAGATAAATAAAACCGTGAGATTTGTCAATGATTAATTTTCTTCGTGTACCATTCGAAGTCGGCGCCAGAAGATAAATCAGGTCGATATTATGGCTCGTAGATATTTTTTGGATTTGACTGCCCTCCTCAGGAATGAGATCAGGAACGATCAGTCCTCGAACGCCGATCTTATATGATTTCCGCAGGAATCTTTCAAAACCGTAATGAAAGACCGGATTGAAATAACTCATCAGGATCAATGGTGTTTTGTAATCATTCAATTTTGATAAAAACTGAAAGGTTTTTTCAATACTGACGCCGTTTTCCAGCGCTTTTTGCGATGCGGCCTGAATGGTTTTGCCGTCGGCAAGCGGATCGGAAAACGGTATCCCGATTTCGATCAAATCGGCGCCTGATTGTTCGAATTTTTTCAGGAGTCTAACGAATGTCCTCTCGTTCGGATAACCGGAAACCAAAAACGGCATCAGGGCCGTTCTTTTGTCACTGCGGCATTGGGCAAAAGTTTGGGCGATTGATTTCATTCGGCTTTTCTCCTTGTTTTCGCGCCCGACGCAGGAAATGATCGGCTCGACATTTTATTGCTTATCTGTCTCTGTACTTCGGCATTGGCCAGATCCTTATCGCCGCGCCCCGAAAGATTGACAATAAGAATTTTATCAGACGACATTTTACGCGACATTTTTTTCGCATAGGCCAGAGCAAATGATGATTCCAGAGCGGGAATTATGCCCTCCGTTTCCGACAATTCAAAAAAGGCGCGAAGCGCTTCTTTATCGGAAACCGAGACGTATTTGACTCGTGCACTATCTTTAAGAAAGCTGTGTTCCGGTCCGACGCCGGGGTAATCCAGACCGGCCGCGATGGAGTGCGTGGTTCGCACCTGCCCGAAACTGTCCTGAAGCAGATAACTGAAGCTACCGTGTAAAACACCCGGTGTGCCGCGATTTAACGTAGCGGCGTGCATTAATGTATTGAGACCATTGCCGGACGATTCGACGCCGATGATCCGCACTTTTTTGTCATTGATAAATGAGTGGAACATACCCAGCGAGTTACTGCCGCCTCCGACACAGGCGATAATGACATCAGGTAATTTATTCTTCAGTGATTTAATTTGCCTTTTGGTTTCCCGGCCGATGATAGACTGGAAATCCCGCACGATCAGCGGGTAGGGATGCGGCCCGACGGTGGAGCCGATTATGTAATGCGTTTTCCGGACGTTGGTAACCCAGTCACGAATAGCCTCATTGGTGGCGTCTTTAAGCGTTTTGCTTCCCGAATCGACCGGTATCACTTCGGCTCCGAGAAGATTCATGCGCGCGACATTGGGTGCCTGGCGCTCCATATCGACGCGACCCATGTATATCGTACACTTCTGACCGAAAAGGCAGGCAATCGTAGCAACGGCGACACCGTGCTGGCCAGCACCGGTCTCGGCGATAATTCTCTTTTTGCCCATATTTTTGGCGAGTAAACCCTGCCCGAGGCAATTATTTATTTTGTGCGCGCCGGTATGCGTCAAATCTTCCCGTTTCAAATATATTTGAGCGCCGCCCCATTTTTTTGTCAACCTTCCGGCGAAATATAATGGTGTCGGGCGACCGGCATAAGTCGACAATAATCGATGCATTTCGACTTTGAATGTTTTATCCCTCCGGGCTTTTTTATATTCTTCTTCAAGTTCCAGGAGCGCCGCCATCAGTGTTTCCGGGACGAAACGCCCGCCGTACTTACCGAAATATCCTAATTTGTCTGGCAATCCCAATGTCGCACCTCGTCTATAAATTTTTTCATTTTTCCATAATCTTTTAATCCGGGGGCACGCTCGACTCCGCTGCATACATCGACGGCATACGGTTTGACAGCCTCAAGTGCACCCCTGACATTTTTATAATTCAAGCCACCGGAAAGTATGACCTTGCCGTATTTTTTTGCCTCGCGGGCGATATTCCAATCGAAGCATTCGCCCGTCCCGCCCATTTTGTCTTTCGAGTATGTATCCAGAAGAAAATATGCACTGTTCAGATTTCGAATCTCCTCGATAGCGGATATATCTTTCACGCGAATTGTGCGGATGACCGGAGCATAAAATGACCCATTGTTTTTTAGATTGTACTCACCGTGCAATTGAACGATATCAAGCCGGCAGGCGTCGGTCAGAATATTAACAGTCGAGATGGATTCACTGACAAAAACTCCGACTTTGGTTACAAAAGGTGGCAGAGATGTTATAATTTCTTTTACTTTTTGCGGACTAATTTGCCGCGGGCTTTCGGCGAAAATAAAACCAAGAGCATCAGCGCCAAGCTCGACGGCTTTCAGAGCATCAACAAGATTCGTAATTCCACAGATTTTAATTCTGGTCATGTTATTACTCCGCGCAACTCACTTATTTTCATTTCCGGATCCGCGCTGCCAATAATAGCTTCGCCAACCAGCGCGGCATGGGCGCCCATGTTCTTTATTTGTATTATATCCGCTCTGGTGAATATGCCGCTCTCGGCGATACGGACTGTTCCGTCGGGAATAAGCGACGATAATCGTTCAAATGTCCTCATGTCGGTTTCAAACGTTTTTAGATTCCGGCTATTGATTCCAATCATTTCCGGTTCGAGAGATAGTACCTTTTCGATTTCTGCTTTTGTATGGACTTCAATAATTACTTCCAGACCGATTCGTTGTGCCAGTGAGTACAATTTGGCTATCCTTTCTTCAGGCAGAATTGCTGTGATAAGTAAAATCGCATCGGCTCCGATAGCGCGCGATTGCCAGACCTGATATTCATGCAGCATAAAATCTTTTCTTAAGATGGGAATATTGGTGCAATTGCGAGCGGTAATCAGATCGTCGATTGTCCCGCCGAAATATTTTTCTTCAGTAAGGACCGAAATGGCCCCGGCACCGGCCGATTCATATTGATTGGCCAGCTTCGCGACATTTATA
>CAYVMO010000005.1:0-139659 GCA_964452645.1 uncultured Ignavibacteriaceae bacterium | reverse complement strand
AAGGCGAAAAATCTCTCTCTGATATCAATGACATGCTGGCCAGTTGTCTGACGGGCACCCATAATGAATTGAAATATGTTGCCGATATTAAAATCGATTTTTGTCCAGACCTACCCGAAATTGAGTGTTATCGTGACGATTTAAACCAGGTATTCGTTAATCTACTTATTAATGCTGCCCACGCAATTGCCGATGTAGTCGGTGATGCTTCGGCCGGCAAAGGGACTATCACCGTTGCTACTCTGCAGGATAACGACAATGTCATCATTAAAATCGGTGATACCGGCACAGGAATTCCTCAATCGATTCAAGATCGCATCTTCGATCCTTTCTTCTCGACAAAAGATGTCGGGAAGGGTACGGGGCAAGGTTTGGCTATTGCCCGCAAGATTGTCGTTGAAAAACATGAAGGCGGTCTGGAATTCGAAACTGAAGAAAACAAAGGGACTACCTTTATTATCCGTATACCGATTAATGCCCGGCAGGCTGTGGAGGTTTAATGTGCAACGTTTTTTTATAGATGATAAAGCCGTTTCGGATGGCTTCCATTCAGAATCACGAATTGTGACGAAGTAATGCACAAAAACAAACAGGAGGGCACAATGGAACATAAAAAAAGTATTCTTTTTGTCGACGATCAGCCAAATATTCTGGCAGGAATGCGCCGCTCTCTACATAAATTGAAGGATGAGTGGGACATGACATTCTGTGAAAGCGGCAAAGAAGCCCTTGAAATTATGAAGAAACAATCCTTCGATCTTATTGTCTCCGATATGATGATGCCGGAAATGAACGGCGCCCGGTTGCTTACTGAAGTTGCCAGGCTTTATCCGGGAATGATTCGTTTCATGTTGTCGGGTCATTCAAATAGAGAACTTGTTTTACAGACGGTTGGCAATGCTCATCAGTATATTGCAAAGCCGTGTGATTCCGATATTCTGAAACGTTACATAAACAGTTCTTTCGGGCTTCATCACGTCCTTTCTAACCCAAAATTGCATACCAGAATTGCCTCGATTAAAACACTGCCAAGCCCCCCTGACATCTATAATGAGATTATCCATGAACTTCAGTCCGAAGCTGCATCTATTGATAGTATAGCCAGGTTGATCGATAAGGATATCAGTCTAAGTGCAAAGCTTTTACAAATCGTCAATTCAGCGTTTTTTGGATTGCCTCAACACCTCGAAAGCGTGAAACAAGCTGTAAACTACCTGGGTTTGAATACTGTTCAGGGTGTTGTGCTAACCGCTGGCGTTCATGATCAGTTTAGGGATGCAGGCATTTCCAATAATTCGCTGGAATCTATCTTCAAGCACAGCATAGCCGTCGGCTGCTACGCTAAGAAAATTGCTGATGAGATCGGTTTACAAAAACGGGATACTGAAAATTCGTTGATTGCAGGATTGCTACACGATATCGGTAAATTGGTAATGCTGGCCAGCTTCAAAGATGAGATGAATACGGCAATCAAAATAGCACAGGATAAATCATTACAGCCACACGTGGCTGAAAGCGTGATACTTGGCGCCAATCATGGTGAGATCGGGGCACATTTGCTTTCTCTGTGGGGACTGCATGATCCAATATTGGAGGCGGTAGTGTTTCATCACAATCCTCGGCATGCATCGCAACCCACCAAGAATATACTCTCAGCCGTTTATATTGCAAATGCGATTGATAATTTAAGACCGGTTGATGGCAGTGAATTATTATCTACTCTGGATATTGAGTATCTTGAGGCTCTCGATCTTATCGATCAACTGCCCCATCTACTGGAATGCCTTCAGATAGAACGCATCGAAGAAAGGGTATCACCATGAGCGAACAATATATTGAAAAAATCCTGATCGTTGATGACGAAGAGAATGTACTTGCCGGACTTAAACGGCAACTTCGGGGAATGTTTAATATTGCAACCGCTGAAGGCGGTCAAAACGGATTGCGTGCGCTGCAAGAGGATGGATCATTTGCAATCATTGTTTCTGATATGCGTATGCCCGAAATGAACGGAATCCAATTTCTTGTCAGGGCCAGTCAAGTATGCCCGGATGCGGTTCGTATGATGCTAACCGGTAACGCCGATCTTGAAACCGCAATGCATGCGGTAAACGAGGGTAATATCTTCCGATTCCTGACAAAACCTTGCCAGAAAGCGACCATGGAATGGGCTTTGAGGGATGGAATAAAACAATATCGTCTGGTTATGGCTGAGCGAGACCTACTTGAAAATACGCTTAAAGGATGCGTGAAAGTATTGACGAATATTCTGGAACTGGTAAATCCGATTGCCTTTAGCAGAACATCCCGAATTCAGAACTATGTCAGTCAAATATGCAAGCGTTTGAATATTGAAGATATCTGGCAGTATGAATTGGCGGCAATGCTTTCGCAAATCGGATGTGTCGCCGTGCCGTCCGATACGCTGTCAAGAGTCTATGCAAAAGATGACTTATCTGAAGATGAGCTGAAAATGTTCAGGGATCATCCTCAACTTGGAAAACAGCTGCTCTCCAATATACCCAGACTTGAAAAAGTGTCTGAAATGGTATCCGGCCAGCTAACAGAAATTCAAAGGACTGCATCGGAAGATGACATATTGCGGTCGGACCCGGGACTGCTTGGAGCCCAATTATTGAAAGCCGCCCTGGATTTTGACAGCCTGATCTCACGGGGCAGGTCCGCGACACAGGCCCTTGGCGAAATGAAGTCCGGCAGTAGCAGCTACCATCCCGGTATTCTACAGTCGCTGCGTGATATTCAGGTAGCGAAGGTCGAAATGCAGTCGAAAGTTGTCAATATCCGCGATCTGAACGATTCCATGGTCCTTGCTCGCGATATATGTACCAGAGAGGGCGTTCTATTAGCCGCAAAGGATCAGCAAGTCAGTCTTTCAGTACGCAGATTACTAAGAAACCATGTTGATCGGAAAACAATTCAAGAAACAATAGCGGTACTCATACCTGGCGGAAGGATAAAAAAGGCAGATTCCATAAAGGTACAGAAATAGAGCAAAATAAAATCTACCTATAATATCATATTGATAATTTTCTCCTTAATCTTAGCCACAAACAGGAGACAGCGGGGACTTTCTTTTGAATACGGAAGAATAAATCCGACCGGAATATAGGCTATTTCCTTGATTTTCGAATCGCCTGCCCGACGTGTCGGTTAGTCCATCTCTTCCATGCGCTTTTGTTAAGTGAATAAAAGCCATTGTCTTGGCGCATAGGGATATTCAGGCTTTTGAGCAGGTTCAGATCACGATAAACGGTGCGAACCGACGTCCGAAAACGCTGGGCAATATCCTCTTTCGTAAGCCGTTGGCCCATTTCCAGCAATTTCAGGATTAAAATAATTCTTTGAACCGATTTCATGTTGTCTCTCCTGGTTTCGACCAATATGCGCAAAATGTTCATGATAGTCAAGACAAAAACTGTCACCGAGCAAATATGCCCATTTATCTGGAAAACTCAATCCGCATAATATTAACCATGATATCAATCGCTGCAAAAGATGTATGTCGGTCGGAACATCGTCAAATCTTAGGCAAATTATCAGCCGTTGCAACATGATTTGTCCAATAATTTTCAAAATTAAACCGAATCTTTTGCCTATTGCCAACTTAGACAATATACATTAATTTTGACCGCCGTTTTTTTTGATTGAAATCGGCTTTAAAAAGTCTTATTGTGGCATAGAAATATCTGGAATTTGAAATTTTGGATGCAATAAAGAAAATTGATGTCGGGACCCTGAAGAAGCGAAGCCTCTACTTAGAGTGTCTTGCCGAGATTTCTGCCAAATTGGCAGGCAGTATTGACTCAAATAAAGTTCTTTCCTGGATTGTTCACCGCCTTAGAGTTGTATCCGAGGCCGACCGCTGTTATATATTTGAAAATCATAAAGATCCCAGCGGTGCACTACTAACCAGCCAAAAATTTGAAGACTGCGCCAAGGGAATTGAACCCCAGATTAATAATCCCGACTGCAAGGATTTTCCCTGGGCGGGCGGCGGTATGGATCGCTGGGCTGATATCTTGTCTGCGCAGGGTATTATTTGCGGTGCGGTGGCGGATTTTCCTGAATGCGAACAAGCGATCCTTGCCCCACAAGGAATAATACGGATAATGGCCCTGCCATTAATGGTTTTTGGCCAATGGTATGGATTTATTGGATTCGACGGCTGCACCGAAGAACTTGAATGGAATGATAAAGAAGTCAGCCTGCTACAGTCAGCCGCAAATACAATTTGTGTAGCGATCGAGCGTTATAGATCTGAAAAGGCCCTAAGGGAGTCCGAAACCAGGTATAAAGAGCTTTTTAATTCTTTACAGGAGGGTGTTGCATTAGTCGACGAAAAGGAAACAATAGTCGAATGTAATCCTTCATTTGCCAGAATTCTCGATGAAACCAATGAGAATAATGTTATCGGAAAGAGCCTATTTGATTATCTCAAACCTGAACAGCAAGATATTATCCGCACACAGACCGAGGCCCGTAAAAAAAATATAATATCATCATATAGGATAAATGTTCGATCCGCAAAAGGCTATGATAAGATACTTAAAGTAACCAGCTACCCCCGCTTTAATACCGATAACAAATACACGGGAGCCTTCGGAACAACTGTCGATATCACCGACCGCGTCCTTGCAGAAAAGTCGCTTCAGGAGAGCAGGGCGCAATTTAAAGCTTTTCAATCAGCTATCACAGACGTAATTTATCGCTACGATCCCATGGGTGAATCTTATGATTTTATATCACCATCCTTTAAAAAGCAAACCGGTTATACTCTAGATGAAATCAAAACCAAGCCAAAGGAATTTACCCGAAGCATAACCCACCCCGATGATCGCGAGAGAGTATTTAAAGAAGTCGACGATTTTATCAGATCACATCGGAGCAATAGGCCCATAATTACTGAATACAGAGTCATCCGTAAAGATGGGAAAATTATATGGATGCGAGATATCAAGACAATCGAATTTACCCCGGACGGAAAGTTATTCAGAATTAACGGG
Organism: uncultured Ignavibacteriaceae bacterium; assembly: GCA_964452645.1. GTDB lineage: Bacteria > Zixibacteria > MSB-5A5 > GN15 > PGXB01 > CAYXTW01. The sequence goes on along the minus strand of CAYVMO010000005.1, from coordinate 134,635 downwards.
ATTGTATCTGATATCACCGAAATTAAGAATACGCAATTGGCTCTTCAGGAGGCCCAATCCGCCCTTGAATTACGTATCCAGGAAAGAACCAAACAATTGGCTCTGGTCAACGAAGAACTCCTTGCCGAAAGAGAAGCTCTTAACCAAAAGAATGCTGCCCTCAAGGAAATCCTAAATCAGATTGAAGAAGAAAAAAGGCAGATCGCTTTACAAATCCAGAGTAATATAGATAGCATTGTAATGCCGATTATTGAACAGCTGAAAAGCAAGGCCGACATTAGAAATAAACATCTTCTCCCGGTTTTAAGGGACAATCTGGCGGATATTGCTTCCCCCTTCCTAAGTATTCTGGAATCAAGATCTAATATGTTGTCTCCCAGAGAAATAGAAATATGCAACTTGATTAGAAATGGCTTGACAACAAAGCAAATAGCCAATACGCTCAACAGATCCGAGCAGACAATATCAAAACAGCGCAACAAGATCCGGCAAAAACTACACATAACCAATAAAAAAGTAAACCTTGCCGCATATTTGAAAACTATAAGATAATAGTAGACTTGATGTTATAAATATTAAGACTCGTTACCCGTCTGATAATAAGTATTACGAAAGTTATTGGGTATTAATGATACCCATATATTACCTATACTTTACCTATTGATTGTTATTTGAAATTCACGATAATTAATGACAGAATTTGTCATTAAAGGCAGTCAAGGATGCTTAAGTAATAAAAACCAGCTGGTGGGAAAAAAAGAAATCATAATTGCAAAACCGGTAAGGAAAAATGATGAATAATAGTAATCCTGCGGTACTTATCGTAGATGGCGATGATACCCTCCTCGATGAAATTAGTCTTTATTTGGAAATGAATGGATTTAATCCTTTTACGGCGACTTCTGCCGGTGAAGCCATAAATATACTGGAGAAAAATCATATCGACGTTGTAGTATCCGATGTATGGATGTCGGAAATGCTTGGGCCTAAACTTGTAGATTATATCAAAGAAAAATATAAGAATATCATTATAATTCTTATGACAGGATTTAGAGGATTATTTTCTTATGCCGACGCATATAGTCTGGGAATAGACGCGCTCTTATATAAGCCGTTTGCGTTTGATAAGCTGGTTGCTGAAATACAAGATAAGCTAAGTTCAAAAATCGATTCGCAAAGAAAGGTAAATTCATAAGGCACAAATTCGCTTGGTATACAACCTTGACTATCCAGTGGACTGATTTCCCCCGGATTGAGTCCTCGTAAAGGCATGTGCTTGATCAAATATTTATTATAAATACCCTATCATTATGCGATATAAGTTGGGTTCCGATCGGGCACATGCCCCTTCTATATGTTTTATCAACTGCCGAAGCCTGCATAGTTCTTATGAACCCTATTTATTTGGGGCCATATTTATCTCACCATTGTATAATAATCCAATTATCTATTGCAGATTTAATATTAATATTTTCTAACCGTTTTGCAGCGGCAAAATTGATTAAAATCGAGGGGACTCAACAAAACCTGACGGAATTTGATTGTACGTAACTATAAACGCTCCACTCTAATTCCATTTTTTATGTCATGATAATATAAGAAAGTATTTCAAATTGAATTAAAAAAGGCAGGTTTTAAACCTGCCCTTGTGAAATCAAAATGACCTGATTCAATCAACCGCCCAATGAGAACTGGGCTCCCATCGTCAATTGAATCATCATCGGTGTATTGTCGGTAAAAACAACGTGGAATCTCGGCATGCCCACAAGATAAACATTATCGGAAACTTGTTGGCGCCAAACAAGACCGGTATTAAGACCCAACTGCATACCACCGAAATCATACAGCCCGGTGCCGCCGGACAGGAACAAGGTTGAACTCCGAGTCTGATTTACGGCATAGAGAGTATTGACAAGGATGTTTAATTCGGTCTGGCTATCGGATAAATCCATCTCCGGAATTCCCAGTGACAGATTCGCCGGCGTGGTCATTTTAGCGGTATATCGTTGTATCAACAACTCGCCGCCGATCAACAGCTTGTCCTGCAGGCCATAGTAAAACTGCCCGCCAAATCCGATTCCGGCATCGTTGGAAAATTTGGCATTGGTATAGGGCTCCGTGTAATTCACAAAGGCATCGCCCATCCCGAATGCGTAGCCAAGATGGCCACTTAGCCAGGTCTGCCCTTTGAAATCGGTCCACTGCGCACTGGCTGACACCGAAATGATCAGACAAATTACCGCGCACATTAAAAGGATTCGTTTCATCTGATACTCCTTCTTATAGGTTTTTATCGCCTTGATCTCTATGGTTTTCCCGAAATGTTTTTTGTTCAGTACCTATGAATTGTTATCGTCAAGTTGATTAGAGAGCTTAATCCCAAATAATCGAATATCGAAATATTTATAAGCCCGGATAAACCGATAACAGCGGGCATTTCCCCTGATGGTCGAAAAAAACGGCAAATGTCCAACCGCTGACCAGAAGTTCTATAGTAGCCCCACCCGGGAAGCGAAATTTTCAAATAACTTCATTTTTATCTTCCTGTGTATGTATTTTGCACAGTCGATCGAGCGGTCGTTTCTTTTGCCGCTCAACCAATGGCTGGCAGCAGGGAATCACCCAATACAACGACCGGGAATATTTCGGTTTGAAAGCGACAAAAAAATTCGAAGAATCGTGGAAATTAGTTTGGACGAAGGAGTTAACTTCCAGATACGATGCTATTGTAATGGAATAAAAAAATAGAAAAACGCGGAATAAGAGGATTCCTTAAAGATCAATGCCGGTCAAATTATTTTTATCATGGATTTATCAGGAATCATGTTACTCACTACCCTCGACGCGAGCAGGCGTTCTTTTAAGCTTAAACTCCGCGACGGCACTGTATAGTACAGGCACCAGAAATACGGTAATAAGAACGATTGTCATACCGCCGAAGGACGGGATTGCCATCGGGACCATTATATCCGAACCGCGGCCGGTCGAAGTCAGCACCGGCACCAGCGCTAGTATAGTTGTTGCCGAAGTCATCAAAGCCGGTCTTATTCTGCGCAGTCCAGCCTTGACCGTTGCATCTTTGATTTCTTTAACTGTCTTTGGCTTATCACTTGCAAATACCTGATTTAAATACGTGGATATTATTACACCATTATCGCTGGCTATTCCAAACAGGGCCAGGAAACCGACCCAGACCGCTACCGAGAGATTATATGTCCGAATATGGAAAAGCTCTCTGAAATCGATTCCGAATAATGAAAAATTCAGAAACCATCCCTGACCGTATAACCAGAGCATCAGGAATCCGCCGGCCCATGCCACGAAGATTCCGGAGAAGACGAGTAATGATATCGATACTCTCTTAAATTGGAAATAGAGAATAAGGAATATAATGATAAGTGCCAGGGGCAGGACTATTTTAAGCCTTTTTTCGGAACGAATTTCATTTTCATAGCTTCCGGCAAAAGTATAACTTACACCGGCGGGAATAATAAACTCACCGGCTTCGGCCTTCCGGTCAAGATATTTTTGAGCGGCCCGGACAACGTCTACTTCCGCAAAACCCGGCTTCTTGTCAAAGATTACATAACCCAAAAGAAATGTATCTTCGGATTTGATGACCATCGGTCCGCGTACGAACTTAATATCGGCCAGTTCAATAAGCGGTATCTGCGCGCCGCCGTCGGTCGGCACCAGAATCTCGCCTAATGACTCGATGGAATTTCGAAGTTCCCGCTGATATCTTACTCTTACCGCATAACGCTCCCGGCCTTCGACCGTGGTCGTTATCGGCTTGCCTCCTATAGCTACTTCGATAATGTCCTGAACTTTGCGAATGCTGATACCGTAACGGGCAATAGCTTCTCTGTTAATTTCGATTTCGAGGTAGGGCTTGCCGACAATCCTGTCAGCCACTACTGCCGAAGGTTCGATCTCGGGGACTTCTTTTAAGAATTTTTCAATTTCAAAACCGACTTTTTCGATTGTCTCCAAATTCGGGCCTTTGATTTTAACCCCCATCGGGGCGCGCATCCCGGACTGAAGCATGACTATTCGGGCCGCAATCGGCTGAAGTTTTGGTGCCGAAGTGGTGCCCGGGAGTTTCCCCGCCTTGACGATTTCTTTCCAGATATCATCGGGCGATTTTATATTTTCACGCCATTGACGATACGGTCGACCGTCATTATCGGGAATCAATTCGCCGAATTCATCGCGTACGAATTCATCCCTGTCATAGTCGTATTTAAATTTGATTCTCTTGTCATTCTTATCCGTCTTGTACTCCGGCTTATAATTGATAATCGTTTCAATCATAGAGATCGGGGCGGGATCGAGCGGCGAATCAACCCGACCCAGTTTGCCGACCACTGATTCTATCTCAGGGATGCTGTTAAACGCCTTATCCTGGTACTGAAGGACGTCAAGCGCTTCTCCTATCGACGCATGCGGCATTGTCGTCGGCATATAAAGGAAAGAGCCTTCATCGAGATTTGGCATAAACTCTTTACCCAGTCCGGGAAATGTATGATTCAAACCGGAATACAATGAATTCGATTTGAACCAGTCCGGTACGAAACCAAATATTTTGTCGAATCCAAGCCATATCGAAGCACCCAGGATGATTAAAACTATTGGGAATGTAATGAACAGTAGTTTGTGGTCAAGGCACCATCGTAGCACCGGCTCATAGACTTTTATAAGAAGCTGAAATAAATATAGAACAGAACCGAGTAATAATGATACAAAAATAAAATTCAGGATAAATCCCGCCTCCACTCCCAGCGGCAACCAGTGTTTGGCCAGTATACCGGCTATGGCGATTACAATTATATAATTGAAATACTTGGGTAATCTATCGGTTATCTTTTGGGGTAATCTGTCTTTAAACAGCAGATATCCGGCAATAATAATTAGCGCCGTACCTGATAGCCAGAACGACCATAACCATGCAGTTATCCCGGCTAAGATAAGCCCGATGGGCAGAAGTTTCAATCCGCGAGATATACGCTTGCCTTTGGTAAATAGAATATGGGCGAATGGCGGAATGATTGTCAGGGCAACTATAACCGATGCTACTAACGCAAAAGTCTTGGTATATGCGAGTGGTTTAAATAATTTTCCTTCCGCAGCTTGCATCGTAAATACCGGTAAAAACGACACCACTGTCGTGGCGATAGCCGTAAGAACCGCGCTGCCCACCTCGGAGGCGCCGCGAAAGATTACTTCCAGCCGGTTCGCGCCCTCGGGCGCCGCATCCAGATGTTTTAGTATATTTTCGCATATAACGATACCCATATCTACAATTGTCCCGATAGCAATGGCAATACCCGAAAGGGCGACAATATTGGCATCCACTTTAAACATTTTCATGGCTATAAAAACCATCAAGACGGTCAGGGGAAGTAAGCCGGATATAAGCGCCGAACTCCGAATATGCATGACCATGATAATAACAACGATAATGGTAACCAGGATTTCATCTACCAAAGCAGTGTTGAGAGTTCCCAGAGTTTCATATATCAATCCGGTTCTGTCATAAAACGGTACAATCCTGACCTGTGATACGGTCCCGTCGGGCAGAATTTTTTTCGGTAAACCGGGCGAAATCTCTTCAATCTTTCGCTTTACATTTTTTATCGTTGACAACGGGTTTTCACCATATCGTACGACAACGACACCGCCGACGACTTCGGAACCACCTTTATCAAGTGCGCCTCGCCTTAGAGCGGGGCCCAATGAAACGGTGGCCACATCCTTGATTCTGACCGGAACATTATCTGTTTCTTTAATAACGCTGTTTTCGATATCCTTCAGGTTCTTGATAAATCCGAGTCCGCGAATTACATATTCGACCTTGTTAATTTCAATCGTCCTGGCGCCGACATCGACATTCGACATCTTCACGGCGTTAAAGATATCGGTGAGTTTGACTTTGAAAGCTCTCATGGCGTCAGGATTGGCATCGATCTGATATTCCTGCACAAAGCCTCCGACCGATGCGACCTCGGCAACACCATCGGCTGACTGCAACGCATACCTGACCGTCCAATCCTGGATCGACCTCAGTTCATTCAGGTCCCATCCCCCGGTAGGATTGCCTTTTTCATCCCGCCCTTCGAGAGAGTACCAGAATACCTGTCCCAAAGCTGTCGCATCCGGGCCCAATCTCGGTTGAACGCCCTGGGGCAGCGTTCCTTCGGGAAGCGAATTTAATTTTTCCAGGACTCGTGAACGTGACCAATAAAATTCCACTTCATCTTTAAATATCACATAAATAGAGGAAAAGCCGAAAAACGAATAACTCCTGATTGTTTTAACGCCCGGTATACCAAGCAGAGAAACCGTCAATGGATAAGTAATTTGATCCTCGACATCCTGAGGCGAACGTCCCATCCACTCGGTAAAGACGATTTGCTGGTTTTCACCAATATCAGGAATTGCGTCGACCGGTACCGGATTTCGCGGCAGAGATTTTATATTCCAGTCAAAGGGCGCTACAATAATTCCCCAGGCAATAAACAACAAAGTAACTAGAATAACTACGAGCTTATTTTCCAGACAATACCTGATTATCTTATCAAGAAGAGTTGGCTTGCTGTATTCAATATTCGGCTCGGTCATATTTAGTCTCCGTTTGTGCTTCCCCGGGCCAGTTTCTGCTTGATCTCGCCACATCGCAACATCGTCTGGCCGTAAAATGAATTATAGACGGTATCAACCGTTTGCAACCAATAGGCACCTTTGTTGTTATTCGCCATAGGACAGTAAGTCAGGAAAAAATCCTGGTCGGAGGCATGTCCGAAAGTATCATGGAGTTCAATGGCCGCCTGGGACAGGGAGTAAAATATCTTTCTGGCGTTTTCCAGGTCTTTCGAACCGGAACCTTCTTCAGACAGATTTATCAACTCGTTATAGATTTTCATCCAGCGAACATGCGCGTCATCTTTAAACAGCGACATATCGACATTTTTCGCACTATTCGACAATCTTTTAAATGCCTCCTTTGACCTGTCCAAATCATCATCGGCAAGCGCCATCTGAACTGCAAAGTAGGCATCATAAACCGGTATTAACGCTTTTTGAACTTCTTCGCAACTATCGATTCTACTTGAAGCGCCGAATTGATATTCGGCGGTACCATCAGTGTAATTCTTTTTATCGGAATTTTCGCCTGCCTCACGCTGCTGCTGCCCATGATCATGTCCGGCCGGCGTTATTCCGCTTTCAGGAAGCATCATACTCGGCTTCGCCTGGATCTGAAGCTCGGCATCGATTTTAAAGGCACCATTGGTGACAACCATATCACCTTCTTCAAGACCGGATTTGACTATATAGAAATTACCGGCACGAGGGCCGAGAGTTATCTCGCGGCCTTCGAAAATCGATCCTTCGTCGTCATTTTGCTTCTCAACATAAACAACCGCCCTTGTTCCGGTTATAAGCGGCGCGGTTACCGGAATCAGGAGAGGTGATTCATAGGAATTCCCGGCGGCCACTTTACCCGATAAATTCAAACGCGATTTCAAAACGCCACTGATAAACATATCCGGTTTTAGACGACCATCGCTATTATCGACGACGGCACGAACTTTCACGGTCCTTGTTTTGGGATCAAGGATAGGGTCAATAAAATCTATTTTGGCCCTGAATATTTCGCCCGGAAATGATAGCGATGTAAATTTGACATCCTGGTTTAATTTAATCCAGGGCAAATCCGATTCGTAGGCATCAAAAAAAGCCCACAATTCCGACAGGTCGGCTATCGTATATAATCGCATACCGGTCTGCACATACATACCTTCGTTCACATGCTTATCAACGACAACGCCGCCGGCCGGTGCGAGGATTGATATATGATCAGGTATTTCCCTTAAGGATTCGATTTCGTTGATCTGATCATCGGAAAGCCCGTACAATCTTAATTTGTCCCTCGCAGCGGCCAAAGTCGCCTGAGCAGTACTTTTTAATATCGAACTGCCGTCCGTAATCGTTTTGACAGCTTTCTTTGCCTGAAGAAGCTCTTCCTGAGCCGCAATCATTTCGGGAGAATAAATGTAGGCCATTTGTTCTCCTTTTTTCACGGTCGTTCCGGTGAAATTAACAAACAGTTTGTCGATACGTCCGGGGTACCAGGCGGTTATATATGAGACTTTGGTTTCGTTGTAATCGAGTTTTCCAACCATCCGGATTTCGGCTTCGGCAGTGCTTCTTCTGACCGGGGTGGTTTCTATCCGGGCAATCTGCCTGGCTGTTTCGGACAACTTGATTTCTCTGGGACCAAGTTCCCCGGCACCTCCGGATTCAAGCGGTATCAGGTCCATACCGCAAATCGGGCACTTACCCGGTTTAGGCAGTTTGATCTGTGGATGCATGGAACAGGTCCAGATGGTCGGCTCGGAACTCGCCGCTTCGGAGTGATTATTCAAGTCTGCTTCTTCACCCGGGGATGAACTCCCGCCGGTAAAGAAGCTGCCCAGGGAGAAGGCCACGATCGCGATGATTATCAAGCCAACCACCCCGGACGTTCCGGTCGGAATCAATCCCTTGATAAGTTTTTTCATATTTTTTTTCTCAGTCATGACTTATCTCTCCCGGACATTTAATCCTTAATGGTTATAGCCGCCCATGTCGGCGCGGAATTGATTGACCTCATCATTTACTCCTTTTGTTTAACATGCCCGTCTAAATTTTCGCCGGTAATAACTTCCAATGCGGCCTTCTTAACGGCTTGATTTCTTCTGGATCTATCCAGCATGAGTTGGAAATCCAAAAGCTGTCTTTGTGCATCAAGAACATTTAGAAAATCGGCATTTCCCGCTTCGTATGCCGCGAAAGTCGCATTTAATGATTCTTCCGCTTCAGGTACAAGACCGTCGCGATAGAGCCTGATTTTCCTCAAGGCATCGTCATATTCAAAAATCAATTGTTCAGCCGATTCGATTAACTTATTCCGGGTGTCATTCAGACTGTACTGAGCGGATTTGTAACGAGCTCTGGCTTCATCCTGCTTTGATTTATATTTTCCCCACCAGATGGGGATATTTACATTAAAACTTACCATTAAAGGATCTTTGCCGCTTTCCGCCATAGTCGGATTAAGAGCTGGCCCGGTTTGAATATAATCGACGCCGAAAGTAAAATCGGGAAACCAGCTCTTATTCGCAAGGCGGACATCGGCCTTTTCTTTTTCGATCAGATTTTCAATAGATTTTAAATCAGGGTTGAAACTTAATACTTTCTCGACAATTATGTCCCGAACGGCGGCGGTTTCGTCTTCCGTTATCGAGGCCGGTATCGGCAAAAGGACGGAATCGGGGAGATTTAAAACCGAACTTAATCTGGCTGAAATCGGCTGTACCATGCTTTCCAGAGTCTTTAAATCATCGTCCAGCTTGCCCAGCTCGACCTGTGCTTTTATTACATCATGGTGTGTCTGCTGAGCGACTTTATATTTGGTTCGGGCAACCGATTCCCAGAATTGTAAAAGTTCCATATTCTCTCTGGTTAATTCGATTTCACGCCCCAGAAACCAGTAATCATAGTAGGCGCTTTTTACTTTATAAAAGAGTTCGAGCTTGGTCTTTTGATATTTTTGAAAAGCTATATTGGAGGCTTCGAAGGCCATATCGCCCTTGGCGCCCAATGTCCCGAACCAGGGAATAGTCTGCCTGATGCCGAACTTCTGCTCCTGGGGGCCTACCCGCGTTTCGACATTCTTAATAAAGTACCCGTAGGAAATCATCGGATCCGGCAGGGCTTCGACCACACCTTCTTTTTTCAGGGTGGACTGCCAATCATAGAAAGCCGACTTAAGCCCGGGATTATGAAGCGCGGCAAAAGCCAGATAATCTTGTATCGTGCCGTTGACATTAAAATTGCCGGCCTGGTTTTCGGCCTCAGTAAATCCCTTATTTATGCTCTCGGATAAATCTCTGGCCTCATCTCTGCTTAATCCGAAAAGAGATTGACAGGGGAATATAAATATAAGGGAAAATATCAATGCGGCCTGATTTACTCTTTTCATCGCCTTCCCATCTATTATTCGATTATACTGATACCGTTTATTTTCATGGTTTAACTCAATGGCATAAATCATGCCGAAACTCATAACTCATTATATATCAATAAAATGAAAGAATATCGTGACTTTATTAGTCGGATTATTGAATAATATTCTTCAATAATGAACAATATTGTCTAATTCTTGTTTAATAATCTGTCGATTTATTGGCAGTATTATGAAGATATTTAAAGACATTATCTACAACTTATGGACATGTATCAGGTTAACAGACCGGTGCTGCCGTGACGGAATTATCGGCATAACATTTGCCATTGAAAAATGCAGGAGTATCCTGAATAATGATTGAAAAAAAATCTCAGAAGCTCGCAATAATCGGTTTCATTATTACGCTGACTCTGGGTATTCATTACGGCTGGCTGATACAGCCGTTTTTCGGACATATACATTTACTCCACGTGTTGCATGGAAGATTCTGCTATATACCTATTGTTATCTCAGCATCATGGTTCGGTCTGAGAGGCGGTGTTTATGCCGCAACAATTATCTCTATTCTGGTTTTGCCCTATATTTTTGGACATAATTTAGAAACTAATGACTTTGTCGGAGAATTTGTTGAAATTGTCTTCTATTTCGCCATTGGCATTTTAGCCGGAGCGCTTTTTGACCGTGAATTGATTGCGCGCAAAAAGCAACAGGAGACTCAAATTCAGCTGGAGCGATCCCAGAAGCTTTCATTAGTCGGAAAAATCGCGGCCGGCGTCGCCCATGAAATCAAAAACCCATTATCGTCGATTAAAGGCGCCTTTGAGATCGTTTTCGACAAAAAAACGTCGGATAAAGATAAGGATGAATTCAAGAGTATTATAATCGGTGAGATAAAACGAATAGATAACACTTTAAAAGATTTTCTCAATTTCGCCCGACCAAAAGAGGCGGAGATGAATAAGCTCAATTTCTCTCAAACGGTCGATGAATGCCTGAAGCAGATAGAAATACAGGCCGGCGAGTCGAAACTGCGAATATCAAAAAAAATAGAACAGGATGTCTTAATTCTCGGAGATAAAGAAAAGATACATCAGGCGATTCTAAATCTCTTGCTAAACGCTTTAAGCGCATCAGAAACGGAATCTATAATCGACATCGAGTTAAAGACCAATAGGGACAAAAAGGTAATTCTTGCTATCCGGGATCACGGTACAGGGATAGAGCCGGATGCTATGGAACATATTTTTGATCCATTTTATACTACAAAAGCGACCGGAACCGGTCTGGGCTTACCCATCGTTAAGTCAATCGTCGAAAATCATAATGGTTCGATAAAAATAGATACTGAAAAGGATAAAGGGACATCTGTTTTCGTGGAATTTCCGTCCTATGAGAGGTAAATAGTATGTCAATCAGAATATTACTGGCCGACGATGATGATGCATTAAGGCGGGTTATCCAGTATAAGCTAGAACAGGAAGGTTATGAGGTCTTTCCCGTTAATGACGGCGAAAAAGCGTTAAGTGAATTAAAAACAAAGCAATATGATCTCGTTCTTTCGGATATTAAAATGCCCAGACTCACCGGAGTCCAATTATTGGAGCAGATTAAAAAGATCCAGCCCGCCCTGGAAGTAATCTTAATAACAGCCTTTGCGGATGTATCGCAGGCCGTTAAGGCGGTAAAATTGGGTGCTTTTGACTACATCACAAAGCCTTTTGAGGATGACCAACTGCTGATAGCAATCGAAAAAGCACTCAAGTACAAAAAACTCGAAAACGAGAATAGAGCTTTAAAGGAAAAATTACAGGGTCAGAGATTTCTTGATAATATCGTCGGTGTCTCCCGGCCGTTCAAGGAATTGATGGTTCTTGTCGACAAAATTGCACCATCGGACGCGACTGTCCTGTTGACAGGCGATTCCGGAACCGGCAAAGAGGTCGTTGCCCGGGCCATTCACTATAAAAGTTCCCGCAGGGATAATGATTTTGTCGCGGTCAATTGTGCGGCCATCCCCAGGGAACTGATTGAATCCGAGCTATTCGGGCATGTCAAAGGAGCGTTTACCGGTGCCATAAAAGATAAAAAGGGCAAGTTTGAACTTGCCGATGGCGGGACGTTGTTGCTCGATGAAGTAAGTGAATTGAGCCTGGAATTGCAGGCGAAGTTGTTACGCGTTATTCAAGAACGAGTTGTCGAACCGGTCGGGTCGGAAAAGAAAATTGAAGTGGACATACGTTTGCTGGCCGCAACCAATGTCAACCTGAAAGAGAAGATTGCCGACGGCAAATTCAGAGAAGATCTTTATTACAGATTAAATGTCATTCCGATAAAACTACCGAGTTTAAAGGAAAGAAAAGAAGATATCCCCGTATTAATGAGAGAATTTATTCGTAAAATTGAACCTGATAATAAAATTAAAACCAACTTGGGATTAATCGAAATCCTGAAAGAATACTCCTGGCCCGGCAATATCAGAGAATTGGAAAATCTCGTCGAGCGCATGGTTATTTTAAGAAAAGCGGATGTTTTAACGGAAAACGATCTGCCAGAGGATTTTTTAATAGATAGATATGCTGACAATACTGAAGCCGATATCCCGCAAAAAAATGATTTGACTTTCTATGAAGCCGAGAAAAAAATAATTATTGATGCCTTAACAAAGTTTGCCGGAAACAAATCGAAAGCGGCACGTCATTTAAATATTCCCCGGCATGTTTTAATATATCGTATAAAGAAGTACGGAATTCGGATTTGAGCCCTTTGAGTCATTTGTATATAAAAATCACGAACTTCTCATACAGTTTTTGTCTCTTCGGTTAATTAGTCAGGCGGCTCTTTACTTTTCAGTTTTTTCCTTCTTCAAAGGCAGGGTATCCTTGAAAGGTAGGTTTAGAAACGGAATATATAATCTGGCTGACCGTGATAGGAAGTTTATTTTCCCTAATAATAAGTAGCGGCGGCTGTCGCGGGATTCACGCGCATGGCAATCATGCGAATCGGGCTGAAAACAAGCCTCTCCGCTGCGGTAATACTGCAAATGAAAAACATAAGGCTTATCGCTGACTCGAGTTACATAAGGCCTTTGGTGTTCGAATATTAATAAGGAACTGCAGACAGGCTGCAAGTGTTTTAGAATAAAGATTGGATTTTGGAGGAGTGATATATAATGAACCACAGAGATCCTATTTGCGGAATGCCCGTCAAGGAGACTTCACCTTACCGCCTTGAAGTTAAGGGTGAACAGATTTTATTTTGCAGCGAAAACTGCAAAGATAAATTCCGGCAAAAGCAAAGTTCGAACGCCGGGGAGCCGGAATTAAAAGATCCGGTCTGCGGCATGAAAGTTACTCCTGAAAGTCGACACCACGCTACGTACAAGAATCATACTTATTATTTCTGTTCGGCCGGATGCCGCGACAAATTTGAATCCAATCCCGGCAAGTACATACACAACGCAGCACATGATCAATCAAGCGGTACAGAGTATGCCGCTCATGCCGAACACTCGGGCCATACTGAATTACCGACCCGAATACCGGGGGATAAATCATCATCCGGCAAATATACCTGTCCCATGCACCCTGAAATCATACAGGAAAATCCGGGCGACTGCCCCAAATGCGGCATGGCCTTGGAGCCTGAGATACCGACCGCCCGCTCGACAAAGACCGAATATACCTGTCCGATGCATCCGGAAATGATTAAGGACGGACCCGGCAACTGCCCGGTCTGCGGTATGGCCCTTGAACCTCGAACAATTACTCTGAAAGAAGAAGATAATACCGAATTGCGCGATATGACCCGGCGCTTCCGGATCAGCGTGGCTCTGACAATTCCAATCCTGTTTATGGCAATGAGCGATTTGATACCGGGAGTTCATGAGTGGTTGTTGACACTTGCGTCGGCTCGCGCACTCACGATGTTTGAACTTATCCTCGCAACACCTGTTGTGCTCTGGTGTGGCTGGCCGTTTTTTGTACGCGGGTACCACTCCATCATCAATCGAAGCCCCAATATGTTCACGCTCAACGGACTGGGAGTCGCCGTTGCTTATGCCTATAGTCTGATCGCGGCCATATTTCCCGGAATTTTCCCGGACGCTTTTCGAGGTATAAATGGAGAAGTCAGTGTCTATTTCGAGGCCGCAGCCTCAATCGTAACCCTTGTGTTATTAGGTCAGGTGCTGGAACTGCGCGCCCGGAGTCGGACCGGCGCGGCTATTAAAGCATTATTGGGTTTGGCACCAAAAACAGCCCGGCGGCTGAATGCGAACGGATCCGAAGAGGACATCCCCCTCGATATGGTTCATATCGGCGATAAGTTACGAGTTCGACCCGGGGAAAAAATTCCGGTTGACGGTTCGATTGTCGAAGGCAGCAGCTTTGTCGATGAATCCATGATAACCGGCGAACCGATACCGGTGGAAAAAACTGTCGGGGACAGGGCGATTGGAGCGACTGTCAATGGTAACGGCTCGATGGTCATAAAGGCCGAGAAAGTCGGGGCCGACACCTTGCTGTCGCAGATTGTCCGGATGGTCACCGAGGCTCAGCGAAGCAAAGCCCCCATTCAGAAAATGGCGGATGTTGCGGCGGCATACTTCGTACCCACCGTAATCGGTATCGCCGTCATCACATTCATCGTCTGGTCACTGGTGGGTCCTGAACCGAAATTAACCCATGCACTGATTAACGCCGTTGCCGTCCTGATTATCGCGTGCCCCTGTGCGCTCGGACTGGCAACTCCGATGTCGATTATGGTCGCCAGCGGTAAAGGAGCGACCATCGGCGTCCTCTTTAAAAATGCCGAGGCCATCGAGATTTTGAGAAAGGTCGATACGCTTATCATAGATAAAACCGGAACTCTAACGGTCGGCAAGCCCGAACTCGTCTCAGTTTATGCCATGCAGCCGTGGGATGATAAGAAATTGTTATCGGTTGCCGCCGGTTTGGAAATCGGCAGCGAGCATCCACTGGCCGCAGCCATCGTGGACGGGGCCAAAAATCGCGGAGTCTCTCCTCAGCGAACTGAAAATTTTAAATCAATCACAGGTAAAGGCGTGATCGGGACCATCGCGGATGAGCAAGTCGCTCTGGGCAATCGGGCATTGTTTAACGAGCTTGAAATCGATGCTTCATCATTGCTTGAAAAGGCGGAATCTATGCGTCGGGAGGGGCAGACGGCAATGTTTGTCGCGATCGATAACAAAGCGGCCGGGCTTATCGGCGTAGCCGATCCGATTAAGGATACAACGCACGAGGCTATAAAGCAGCTTCATGAGGAAGGCATTACGGTTGTGATGTTGACCGGCGACAGCGAAACGACCGCAAAAGCTGTGGCCAGGAAGCTGGGTATCGATGAAGTAGTGGCCGAGGTACTTCCCGATCAGAAAGCCGAAGCGGTCAGACGACTCCAAGAGCAGGGCAAGTACGTTGCCATGGCCGGTGATGGCATCAATGATGCCCCGGCTCTGGCCCAGGCGCAGGTCGGTATCGCCATGGGAACCGGAACCGACGTGGCCATGGAAAGTGCCGGTGTCACGCTCGTCAAGGGCGATTTGCGCGGGATCGTGCGCGCCATAAAGCTGAGTCGCTTGACTATTAAAAACATCAAACAAAATTTGTTCCTGGCGTTTGTTTACAATTCAATCGGCGTTCCTGTTGCCGCCGGTGTCCTCTATCCTATCCTGGGAATTTTGCTTAGCCCGATTTTCGCAGCGGCGGCGATGAGTTTCAGTTCCGTTTCGGTAGTGAGCAACGCCCTCAGGTTGCGAAGAGCGAGGACTTAATGGGAGATACTGATAGCAAGGAGTAAATTACCGATGTGTCATATAATATTGCTCATGCCCGTTATCGGGCTTATCGTATTCTGGATCTGGCCGCTGTCTACGGCGTTGCCGGTTTATCTGGTAATTCTGTCACTTTCCGGATTAGTCTACTTTGCTTTGATGAGAGCTATGCATCGACCCGTGGTAACCGGAAAAGAAGGATTGATGGGTAAATCGGTAGATGTCATCGATATGTCGGGGCATAACGGGCACGTCCGGTTCCAGGGTGAAATTTGGCAGGCGTTTTCCGAGGATTCGCTCCACGAAGGCAATAAGGCCAGCGTCATCGGGATGGATGGCCTGACATTGAGAATCGGGAAAGAGCACTCTCTCCGGGAGCGTATGGAAATAAAAGGCCATTGTCACTGAAGAGCCGCTTAAAGAGTCTGATCTTCGGAAATGTATGTCTTACGGGAAACGGTTCCATTTTCCATATTGCCTTCTGACCGAATATACGAGATTTCCGAAGAGCATAAGGACATCTCCTCTATAGAGCAACTCGCACCTGTGTAGTTTTACACAGTACGATATTTCCGATTTCAAAAGCAAGCATCATGTAAATAAAGAATACGCTATTTTAAAAAAAAAGCCCGGCCGAAAAAGCCGGGCCTTGAACGAAATAAGTGAAAGGCTATTTCCGCAGCGGCGGGCCACAGGCTGTCAGCCAATCCTGACAGGTACACGGTGCCGGACCCTGGATGTACAAGTAGGATATTAAGTACGTAACATCAAAAATATTCACCGTACAATCACAGTTGGGATCGGCCGAGCAGATCCGATAAGGAATCGGCGCCGGGCCGGCCAGATACAGGTAAGTAATTATGTACGTAATATCAAAGATATTAATAGTCGCATCACCATTGGCGTTACCCGGTTCGCAATCACATATTTGGCCGGGCTCACCGGTAATGACAAAGGCCAGATCCAGCGATATATCGAAATTAGGCGGTTCATAAAGATCGGTCCAGCCGTCGACTTTTGCGCCACCCTGCTGCAGGCGCACCGGTCCGTCAGTTGTACTGCCACCCATATCCTGAAGAATAGATCCGGGAGATCCCTGGAAGTCGATTCTATAAACGATATCGAAGAAGCTGTCAACAGTCCAGTCTCCATTGCTGAGTTGACTGAACTTCGCCTTGCCCGTACCGGGTAAGCCAAATGATGTGCCGCCCCTTATTTCAAGCATGTTAAAATCGGGATCGCCCGGTGGGAGCGACAATGACATTGAAACCAATTCAATATCAATCGTCTGCTCGCCCGAATGCGGAGCGGTATGAACTTCAAAATCGGCCTGTGCCGATAACATCCGGCCAAAGGTGGCCAGGGCACCGGTCCCGGTAACATCAATCGTACTGTTGGCGCTGAACGTTATAATCTGACCGCCCAGATTACCGCCATTAGCCACGACGATATCGAAGAAGCTGTCATAAGAAACATCGAATTCCAACGACGAACCGGCCGGCAGTCCTTCGGTTGCGACTAATGGGCCGTTAGGAAAATCATACGGGCATGGACTTGGGAAACTGGGATCCGGCTGCGGGCACGGACCCGGACCGGGATCGTAACCCCAGACGGCATCATCGTTGAAATGTTCAATCGATGATTTCCATCCCCATTGTCCCGGAGACGTCGGATTTTCAACCTGCGCTTCGATATTCAGCCAGTAAATCGTGCCGGAATCCTGCCAGAACCAGGTAGCCGAATCAAGGAAGATATCATACTGGAAATACTCATGGTGATTATCGTCAAGTACTATCGGCGGGACCGCAGAAGGATCATAGTACCCTTCGAAAGATTCATGTAACTTCGGAGTGGCATTGAATTTGGTAAACGTATGCTCCCAAAGTACGTCGCCCGGACGGCTGTAATCGACACCACCGGTTCCGGCCGGCAAATCGGAATGGATACTTATCGTGAAGGCGAGGAATAAAGGAAAAGCCTCTTTGTTATTGATAGTAAGTATCGACTAGCCGGGATTCGGTGCTATCAGTGGAAATCTCCGGCCAGCTTGGAGGAATCTGACAATCTTACACTTTTGCGGCAATTATAAACACCGATGACTCGGTTATTTTAAGATTTCCGTTCTTGCGGGCCAGTGCATGATACAATTCATTCCGTATTTTTTTCTTATCACTCTCATTCAGGCCGTCGAGATAGTTTTCATTGACTATGGCATTAATGCGATCCAGATATTTAAGCGGCGTTATCGGCTCTTCGGTCGACAATTGAAAAGCGCACTTTATGGCAAATCCGGCGCTGGTTACTACTTTCTGAAGAATATCAACACTGTATCTTTTGAATTTCATCGCCTTGTCCGCATTGGCGCCGAAAGGCAGCAACTCCTTGTTTCGTCGGGCGATGTGTCTTAAGGCACTTAGAAATTCGCGGTACACACCGGTCGAAAGCGAAACCAACCCCAGGCGGCCGCCAGCTTTTAAGACCCGGCGGGCCTCTTTAAGAAATCGTTTCGGATCGGCCACCCATGGAAAAGCATTCGATGAGAATACGATATCGAAACTTTTTGGCTCCAGATCAAGCGAAAGGGCATCGCCGGCCTGAAACTTTACATTATTCATACGATTACGGACTGACAAATCCTTCGCGAGCTTTATCATGCTTTCCGACAAATCAATCCCCAGAAGATTTCCTCTTGGCAGACGCAAAGCCGCCTCAATCGATAATTGTCCGGGGCCGCAGCCGATATCGAGAACGTTTTCATCACCCTTAAATTGCAGTTCATGAACCAGCGTCAGGAACTGCGAATAACGATATGGAGATACCCTGGTGGTGTAATCATGCGCGACATCTTCGAATAGATGAATCTTCATAACACGACACTTTTAATTCTATGTTTTCTGTCTTGTTTTTGTGAGTGTATATTCAAAGGCGGATTCCAAATCCATGATTAAATCATCGATATGTTCAAGTCCGACTGATAATCGAATCAACCCGTCATTTATTCCGCGCTCGAGCCGGATATCGCTGGGAATCGACGCATGTGTCATAGTTGCAGGATGATTAATCAGCGACTCCACCCCGCCCAGCGACTCGGCCAGAACAAAAAGGGATGTCGACATTGCAAAATGTTTGACATCATCTATCCCAAAATTAAGATTGAACGACACCATCCCGCCCGGCAGAGACATCTTATTTGGCAGTGGCCTGCCGTCGATACCGGGGAAAAAGACCTCGCTTACCGACTTCTTTCGTATAAGATATTCGGCGATTTTCTGCGCATTATACGAGTGACGCTCCATCCGAAGCGGCAATGTTTTCAATCCCCGTAGGGACAAAAACGAATCAAACGGCCCCAGAATAGCCCCGGCGGCGTTCTGAAGAAAACCGATTTTTTCCGCCGGTTCGGCATCATCCACAACTATCGCACCACCGACCGTATCGGCATGTCCGGAGATGTATTTCGTCAACGAATGCACCACTATGTCGGCGCCGAGTTCCAACGGGCGCTGGATACAGGGCGTTGCAAAAGTGTTATCAACCGCAAGAAGACATTTGTTCTTGCGGGCGATTCCGGCCGCCATCTCGATATCATACAAACGCATCAGCGGATTGGTCGGTGTTTCCAGCCAGATAAGACGGCTTTTTGGTGTTAACGCCGTCTCAATGTTCTCCGATTGTCGGGCATCGACGTATGTAAATTCCAGACCATAATTTTTGAAAACCTGATCAAATAATCTAAAAGTTCCCCCATAAAGATCGTCCCCGGCGATAACATGATCACCCGGGGACAATAAATTCATAACAGTATTCACCGCGGCCATGCCGCTGGCGAAAGCGAATCCGTAACTGCCGCCTTCCATCGCCGCGAGCGATGTCTCCAGCGCTTCCCGTGTCGGATTGGCCGTTCGCGAATATACATAACCGGATTCATCGCCCGGCTTGGCCACACGATAAGTTGACGTCTGATATATCGGCGTTGAAACAGCACCGACGCCGCCATCAATATGCTCCGCCGCGTGGATTGCCTTCGTTTCATCTTTCCAGTCTTTATTCATTTTATAAATCCTTTTTCTTTCATCCATTCATCAGAATAAAATTTGCTGAGATATTTCAAGCCGCTATCAGGCAGAATGACCACTACCATATCATTTTCCGTCAGGTTTTTGGAATATTCTAAGGCGGCAAAGACGGCCGCTCCCGACGAACCTCCGGCCAGAATGCCCTCTTTTCGCGCCAACTCGCGCGCAGTTCTAAAAGAGTCCGGATCATTGACTTGAACAATATCATCAAAAACGGCAAAATCGGTCGCCTCACAGACCATGTCATCGCCGATGCCTTCAAGAAGATATGGATGCGGTTCGATCAGCTTTTTGTTTTTGAAATAATCAAAATAAACCGAGCCTTCCACATCAACGGCTATGACCTTGATTGTCGGATTTTGCTCTTTCAAAAAACGACCGGTGCCCGACATCGTTCCGCCGGTCCCGATACCTCCGACCAGGGCGGTTATTTTCCCTCCGGTCTGATTCCAAATTTCGGGGCCGGTCATTTTATAGTGAGCTTCGATATTTTTCTCATTATGATACTGCCCGACAAAAAACGAGTCTCTGGTTTCACGCGCCAACCGCATGGCGGTTTCATAGTAGCTATCGGGCGAATCCGGTGCGACGGCAGTCGGGCAGATAATCACTGTAGCACCGAAAGCTTTAAGCGTATCTATCTTTTCCCGGGACATTTTATCGGGGATTGTAAAAATTGCCTTAAAGCCATTGGCCGCCGCGTACATAGCCAGGGCGGCCCCGGTGTTCCCGGAAGTCGCTTCGATTATCGTTCCACCCGGTTTGAGTCTGCCGCTTTCGACTGCATCATTGATAATATAAATCGCCATCCGGTCTTTCACCGAACCGGTCGGATTCAGAAATTCAATTTTGGCGAGAATAGTGGCGGCGATATTTTTAGTTATTTGATTTAGTTTTACCAGAGGCGTATTTCCGACAGCATCCGGCAGATTGGCGGAAATCTGACTTGCCGCCATAATTGTGGCAAAATCCTTGGTTTTAGTCGCTAATTGTCTGCCCATAACATTTCTCCAAATAAAAAAGGCCCACGGATAATCTGTGGACCGGATTAATAACAGAGGTTTTCGCTATATTATGCCATTAGCCTCCGTTTTTCCGGTCCTTTTGACCATAACAACAATTACAGCCGCAGATCAGCACATTCAAGCGGATCGAATCTTCTTTTAAATCTCGGCTAATAAGATACATATTATCCTCTTTTATATGATTATACGATATTTCTTTGAATTGTCAACAGATTTTTTTGACTAATCGGGCTTTTTACACCGATATGTCTGTCTGCGATAAATCAATCGGCTGAAACATATCATAATTCCCATTCGCCGCACGGCGGCGGGAACGGCGGCGTCAGAGACGTATCCCATTGGAAGACATAGCGAATCAGGTATATTATATCGCTATCATTTATGCTCCCATCACAATCGACATCACCGAGATGCATAAACGGATACGGACCCGGACCACTATAGTGGACGAAATCTATCAGAAGCGCAATATCGATCGGATCAATATTTCCGTCATCATTGCAATCCCCGCGGTAAAAGCCGCACCATTTGTCAGCCGTAATCGCCAGTTCCGAATAGGTAACAGCTTGATCGGCATCGGCAATATCAGGCAAACCAAAAACCGCAATACCGATAGTGAGCGAACTATCCGGACCGGTCGGCATATCCAGCTCGCCAACGGTGAAAAAGAAATCACGATCATCCGGGTCGGAAGCGCATATCGCCGGATCGGTCCCGGGCTGATGACTGACACCATTAAGTGCCGACATCCAGTAATAAACGGAGTCGAGCCAGACAGCCGTATCGTTCCAGGGACCTTGCCGGGCGGCAATAGTCTTGGCATTGACCATCGGATTGTCGTAACCGCACCCGAATGGAATTTTCACGAATCCCCAGCCATTATCTTTGGTGTTACAGGTGTACGCCCAGGCCAAAGACAAATCGGCATTATACGCTGCAACCTGCTGTTTATGACCATGATTATAATTGATATCATAATCAATCATACCACCCATCCAGACATTACTTACCGGTCCATAGCGGCCGCTGAAATCGAATTTTTCTATATAAAAGTTATTCAGGCGCGGCTCGTCATAAGCGCCCATAACGGTTGCACAACCTTTGAAGCCCATTGTCCACGCCCCTCTGTACGGCGGCTGGACACCGAATTCATCGCTTTGCGCGTACTTCCAGTTCCATCTTGTACAATTACCGAGCGTGTCGTACTCGCACATATCCTGAACCGAATCGACAAAAGCAAAAGTAACCATTTCGCCAAAAACATCACGGTAGTTATACCCATTATCCGATATCGTCCCCAACAAAACATTGGTGAGATGCTGCGGCGGACATAGCCCCGCTACACAGTCCGGATCGGGCAGAATCGACTCCCATTCCATTGAGTAGACGGCCGACCAGTTGGTCGCATAATGGGCCACTCGTTGCGAGAACAGACCCGGTTTACCCGGCGGCAAAAATGTTCCTTCGGCGGCAAAAATAAAGGCCCCCTGCCAGAAAGCACCATTATCTCCGTCGATCTCGATACTGGCAAAATCCCCGTTGGCCAGCATGGTCGCGTTCCAGATATGCGCCCAATTATTGCCGCCAATACCGAAACTCATCTCGACATGATCATATAAGCAACCCCCGACAATTCCCAGTTGAATGACCGGCACCGCATGAGCCAATGATTTAGGCTCATCGATCAGGGCACTGTCAAGGAAATAGTCAGGATCATCGGAATATACATAAAGGTACATTCCGGTGTATCCCCGAGGGACATCCTCACCCTGGACCATAACCGTGATCGAAACATAACTACCGGAGGAATCGAAAGAATTGGACGGTGCCGGAATGATCGAGCCATCGGCCGGTGTTAATGACGCCGCGTCCACCCATGAAGGAATCGCGAAGGCGGCCAAGTTACGCCTATTCCGAGAAATACCGGTGACATTTTCGACTGCAAAATCATCACCGATTGATGTCCGAAAAAGATCGACATTGCTCGCGAATTTCGAGGCGATTTTCTCCATACTGTCAATCAAACGCGGCTCGACAAAAGCAAGCGGCGCCCCGCCCGGCTCGCCGGCATCATCCGGGATAAGGCCATTTGAGGTATCGGCCAAACGAACCGAATCGATTGTCAAAGGTGCCCCGCCGAGATTTCCGATGGCGCCGGGAAGACCGAGCGGGCCAGCCGGATCGGGCCAGACAGCCACGGCCGGGCCGACGGCACCGAATTCAACGGTCGTGCTGAGCCGATACCTTGGAATATCAAGACGCGGACGCAGCTCCTGGGGCGTCAGGCAGATGAGTTTATTCATGTAACAGAACAACAAATGCTCGTCGACCATCGATGGTGCATAATGATGAGCGAAGTTATAACCACCGGCAAAACGACGATGAAAGATGTTTCGCCCCGGCCATTCCGATTCATAGAAGTTGAGAAAATCTTTGCGGCAGCCGCCGATAAATATATCGGAACCTTCGTTCTGACAACTCAACATTCCGTCGGCCAGCATGAAGATATCCTGACCGGGATTGCGGGTGGTCCGAGTATAAATCATCGCCCCGGTTGTTTTCGAGAACGCGGTCGGTCCTTTTTGGTAGCCGTATCCGGTAACCCAGGGCGACCAGCCGTAGTTGATAACAACCTCATCGTCTAAAGTAACGCCGCAGTAATCGGCAGCGATGCAAAGATTGGCCCAATTCAGATTGCCGGTAGCGGCGTCGACACTATAAAGAATTCCGCCGCTGAAGTAATTGTCACCGGATGGATTATATGAGGAAGCAAAGTACAGGGTGGGTGCACCAATTGCCATGGAGGGCGGATCATAAGCAATCCCGCCGAAGTGCGATTCGGGCTGATTCGGCGGATTATTCCAGCTATCAGGATCCAAGAATTGAAGTTGATGCCCGGCTGTGGTCATTAAATCCCATACTTCATCGCCGGTGCATGGTTCAACAGCAATAACGTTCCCATCGAAAATATTATCATCGGTTCCAAAATAGAGTAGATCGGTTTCCTGACCATAGGTTACACCTTTTCCTATTGAACCTCCGAAATTCCGAGGATTGGGCCCCCCCGACATAGTCCAGCCACTATATAAGGAACCATCCATAACGTTGACGGCATAGATATCGCCGTTATCGTCGTTATAAAAAACAATGGGAGTACCGTTGCAATCAACCACGACCGAGTAACCCCAGGTCATAAAATGATTTTGATGGAACGCAAAATTGTTCGTCCAGAAGACAGAACCGTCGGTAAGATTAAGCGCCGAGAATGCTTTAGCATCACCGCCCGGGGTAAGAACAACGGTTCGATCCTCGCCGTATTGATCCAGATTATATATTGTCGGTGTGGCATAACATCCGCCGCCGATTATCAATCCGGATGGGTCGGTTACCTTCCAGATTTCATTTCCGGTATTCAGGTCAAGAGCGACAATATGATCAAGGAAATAATTAACGACAGTATCTTTATAAACAACAGCGCTGTTTAAATTACCGAACTGACCGGCGGTATATTGCCAGGCTTTGGTAAGAGTGCCCTGGGGATTGTCACTCAAAGTACCCATTGACTTATGCCTGCGGCCGAAATCCTTACCATAGGTTGGCCAGCTGATCTCGGACCAACAGGGTGGCGGATTGGAAGGGATACAACATACGTCAATCTCCATCAGAAAATTCACATATTCGCCCCAGTCATCAGAAACATAACTGAAACCGGCATCGCTTTTCATACATGATTTTTGATATTCGGGGCATTCGCCGCCATCGGATAAAGTTCGGATACCACTCTCAACATCCGGCGCAAACGACTCAATACCGACCCAGATATCTCTATCGAAAAGAAATGGATGATACCATGATGATACAACATCGGCTTCGAGCCATCCCGGATACATTATGTAATCCTCAGGATCTATTGTGAATTGAATCATTTTATCTTGCGGAAGTCCGGAGTACAAATTGGCGCTCCAGACCTGAATTTCGGACGGGTAAGTATAAATATCCGGATCACCGTTATCGTGCAGGGCAACTCGTATTTTTTCCAGTCGACACCTTAAACCGGGCGGCGAAAACTTCTGATAGCAGCCGACATCACCATAAGTATCAGGCAAATACCAGTACCATGTTAAATCACAATAGTCGGATATCCTGCTGCATTCAGGATACTCATCGATACACATATATGCATAAATAAGAAAATTGGCATCGACGCCATAACCATTGAGGATGGTTTCATAGGCGCCGTCGCTGTAAACGGAACTCCGCAGCCAACCACAAGAACCATCATCAGACAATCCGGCCACAACCCAGGTCGGGTCGGCATCGTTGGTTGACCAGCCGATGTGAAAATCATCCCTGAAAACAACTGTGTCGGTAAGTGTATAGACAGTGTAATTGGGATACCACTGAATTTCCGAATACGGAATCGTGACCGGGAAACCGGGAACGACCGCGCCCGGAAATCCGTAACCGTCATCTTCCCAGACATAAAGATCCACATCCGGTGTCCCAACCGTGGCAGCACTATCGAAGGCGATGCCGATTTCTTTAAGGGTGTCGGCTCCGATGATCGAAAATCTCATATTAAAAAAATCATCGCTGAATTCATTGGGTTGCGGCCAGACATAATAGACACTACAATTCCAATCCTGCGTTCGACAATAGGAATATGGAATCTTGTTACAGCAAACGTCAGCGTCAAATAAAAATGCATAATCCCCCGTCCAGGTGTACCAGCCGTTATAGGGATCGCCAAGGTACATCAACATGCGCCCCGTTGCGCTGGAACCGTCATCGCTGAGAACCGCCAGCGTATCATCACCGTCCGATATAACCTGACAGCCAATATAAAATTCCTCACCATCGGCAAAAATATAGGCATGACCATTGTTGAGAGTTGAGAAATCGGCCGAAACATAACCAAAACCGGCCGCATCAATCGTCGCCCAGTCAATATCGACAGTGTCGATAAGATTCAATCCGTAATCTCGAAGCGTAACGCGCATACCCGGCGTGTTAACATGCGCCGGACCATAAACCGCTATCCAGACAGTATTGAGCGAACAGACATAACCTTCAGCCGGGGTCATTCTCATGATATATTCTTCGAGCGGATAATTTTCGTCAGGAATCAACCAGTAGAAAGATACATCATCGTAGTAATAGAGCGGTTCGCAGTAGTAAACGGGCGGTATGATAGCTGACGGATTTTCGACGACATTAGGCGGCTCCGGCCTTTCAAGAGTGCTGACCGGCTGCATTTGTTGAAGAGCTGGATATTTCGGGGCATCCGGATTAAATTTGATAACCGGATTTAAACCCTGCTTGGGAGCGTCATTGGTGCCCGAAACCGTAACGCCAAGAAATAATATCAGCCCTGTAATGACTAAGATGGTTACTCTCTTATATGACATTTTATAGCCTCCCGGTATCCGGGGCACATTGCACGGTAAGGTTGAAAAACCGACTATTTGACTATTTAATGATACCCTACATCCTTACCCCGGCAGTACCCGATTTATATTTCAGACATCATAATTGTCTTTGATGCCGAACAACTGATAACAATATATAAGATAACAATTTTACTTCTGGAAGCAAGTAAAAAAGCGGTAGTGGGTTAGTTTGAAATTTATTAAAAAAACAAAGTATATCGGATTGTTAAATCTATGCTTGCGCAAGATAAGACGATTTACTAAATTTTGGACACTGATGTCAGAATCATTCTTTAATATAATGAGCCATTTCACGTCTGGCCGCAAGTATCGGTCTAATATATTATCGCCCCTTTTATGGCTCATAATAGTAGTTATTCCGTGCTGTTTTTATGGAATTTTCAATATACAAGGAATCATTATAAAGGTATTCTGTGGATTTTTAATATTGGCTCTCCTATTCTATGTAATAATCAAATATGAATATTGGCAGAGGCACGATCCCGATAGGCTGCACTCTGAGTGGTTTTTAGCTCAGAAAATAAAAGCAGAAATGGCAATACAGGGCGGCGAGCCAAAGCTAATAAGCGATGATGAGATAATAACTCCCCCAGAAAGACAAATTGATGACTTACGTGAAAACAAATAATCTATATTTCTGCGCATTTGAAACTAAAGTTGATAGAGATCAGTTAACCAAATTTCTGGATACCAGGCCCGAAATAAAATTTTGGTTTTATAATATCCCTTTTTCAATTTTTATTAGGACTGATTTGTCCAAAGAAGAATTAAGCAAATTAATTGAATCACGATTTGGTCAAATAACGCATATTATAATTCGGGTTGATAGTTGTTTCGGGAGGCTCCCAAAAGATCATTGGCCATTTATCAATGAATAGTATATCTATTTAGATATTTGACTGTTTGAGAAATATAGTCTTGACATATGAGGGGGGAAACGCATATAATTACTATATACCAAAGCGGTCAAGTAAGAATAAAAAGGTTGACCTGAATAAATTGGCGAGTGAGGTCGTCGAGGAAACGACCGACCCCGAAGCCAGCAAAAAAGTCAAGAAACCAAAGCCAGAAGATGAGGGTAAGAATCTCGCCGCCGTCGCGCTCGGTCGTTTAGGCGGACTTAAAGGTGGCCCAGCGCGAGCGAAAAAACTTACCAAAAAACAACGCTCTGAAGCGGCCAGAAAGGCGGCTTCGGCGAGATGGAAACAGCATAAAAAGAAAAAATAAGATTAATCTTTATCCAAGCCAAAACCTTCGGGCGGTTCACCTAAATCTTCATCCATTGAATCAAATTCAATTAAACCAAACGTATTCGGTGCCGGGCGAGTAAATATATATTTTTGTCTCACGTAACTACCGAGTGATCCGCTTAAAGAGATTTTATTCTTTTTGTTTACTTCCATTCCCATTCTTTTCAGTAACTCATCAATATATAGAGATTTGCCCTCCCTTCTAAGGGCGACCCGCGCCTTAAATATCATACTTCCGGGGCGGACACCGCTATTGGGGTCCGACGTCTTTTTAATAAGACGCAAAGATTCTTGGAGCGCTTCTATATAAGCTTCTGCCTTTCCAAGTGATTCCTTAAGCTGTTGAACCTCATCTTGTTTTGCCTTAATTCTCTTTTCGATGTCTTTTTCTGCTTTCATATATTATCCTCCATTTGAGTTTATCAAATAATAGCAAAAAGTAAAATGAAAAGCAAGAGGGAAATATGTGATATTATGTGATAATAATGAAATTTTAACATTGACAGCCCTCACATAATTTCATTTATTATCGGCAGATGGTGACTTTAATTTTTAACAGAGGGGGAACCCTAATGGATATCGTAGAAAAAGTTAATCGTTCCCTTGATGGCAT
Source organism: uncultured Ignavibacteriaceae bacterium (assembly GCA_964452645.1). Taxonomy (GTDB): domain Bacteria; phylum Zixibacteria; class MSB-5A5; order GN15; family PGXB01; genus CAYXTW01. The sequence continues at coordinate 106,421 of CAYVMO010000005.1, read as the reverse complement.
AAGGCGAACGTCTGATACGGGCGTTGAGTATTGGATGGCTCGTGATTTACAAGTGCCGCTGGGGTATTCTCGTTGGGAGAAATTTGAATCAGTGATTGAAAAGGGAATTATGGCATGCGAAAGTAGTGGTACTGATCCCAAAAATCATTTCCACCCTAAGGTGAAAATGATAATAATAGGTAAGGGAGCCAAAAGAAAACAAAAGGATTACTATCTTTCGCGTTATGCTGCATATTTAATTGCAATGAATGGAAATCCTCGATTGCTTGAAATTGCGACCGCTCAAACATATTTCGCTGTTCAAACCCGAAAACAAGAAATTGCCGAGAGGGGGTATGACTTAAACAAGCGCATTGAACTTCGTGAGCGCGTCAAAACTGCAAATAAGCACTTGAATGATGCCGCTTCCGAATCCGGTGTGCAAAACTACGCTCTTTTTCATGCTGCGGGTTATAAGGGTCTATATGGTATTTACCCCAAAGCTATAAAAGTAAGGAAAGGTATTGATCGCAAGGAAGAAATATTGGACCGAGCTGGCCGCGCCGAACTTGCCGCTAATGAATTTCGTATTACACAAACTGAGGAAGCTCTAACAAAAAGTCAAATAACTGGGGACATTTCGGCTCAACGGATACATGAAACAATTGGAAAAGAAGTCAGAAATACGATTGAAAAAATCGGTGGTACTATGCCAGAAGATTTACCGGCCGAGCCTTCAATTAAAAAAATGATTGCAGATAAAAACAAAAAAGGCGGACTTATCGAGCAAAAATTAATAGAGGATAAGGAAGAAAATAAAAAGGCTTAGACCAGAAATTTTGATCCAAGCCTCAATTCGATATTGGGCCCGGTCTGGGTGGCCGTCTCAGGGTTTGCACCTGAAGACGGCGGGTTCAATTCCCGCCGAGTCCAATTCAATATATCGGATTTTTTTTCGATTACAAGCAATTTTTTACTTGACAATGCGTGAGCGGTTTAGTAAAACGGGTAGCCCAGCAGCTCTGCGGTGGATTCCTTTCTGTCACTAATTATCTGTGTAATCTCTTGGGCACCCATCCTTTTTCAAAATCACTACACGATCGATGTTAATTCCGAATCACGGCCCTTATGTAGAAATAAAAAATTAGTACATTATGATATACATATACGCAAATAATGAATTTAGGGCCTTTTCTCCGGGACTGAAACAAATCTTTTCAAATGGCTTTGCCAGCCAAAGCCATTTTCTGCTATTCTTTTGCCACTCATACTCTTACGCCAATTTTCACCCAGGAAACATTAAAAAAAAGGATTCCTTAAATATGCGAAACGAAGCCATTTCCACTTACTCCCAAAATGTGATTCCGTTACCAACTCATTTCATTAAATTCATTCATAATGGCCGGGCCAATAAAAATATCGCTTCAGACTGTACGACGAATGGCACGATTTAATGATTGCGAAAAAATCGAGATAAAAAAATCAGCACCGGCGAGATTGCCTCTTTCGATGAGCAGAATCGAGTTATTTTCTTCAAAGGTCAGGATTTCGTTACCATTGTCGAAAAAGAAGCTCAATTGGTTCAACTCGCGGACAGGCTCAGAAGCGATTTCGACTTTTCAATGCTGAAAACGCTTAACAAAATTACTGTCTACGGCTATCAGGACAAATATGGAACGGCCTATATAAGTCTCATCGAGTATCGGAAAGAAACAAGCACCGTAGTAAGTAGCTCCAACGACTGATAGCCCTTTTTTTCAGCTAACAAAGCGGGTGTCGACAAAATTACCGCCGACACCCGTACTAATTTCTAACTTCATCTATACCAATTTATTGCACAGGTTCAAACCGCGCCTGGAAGAAGCGCAACTGCTTCGGCTCAAAGACGAATTTCAAACCGCGAATTTGGTTCCGATCCTGATAAAGATTAATAATTCCCTCGGCGCAATATTCCAGATGGCTCTGCGTATAAACCCGCCGGGGAATCGTCAGGCGCACCAGTTCCAGTTTGGGTTTGCGGTTTTCGCCGGTATCCGGATCACGCCCGGCCGAGACGTTCCCACGCTCCATCGCCCGGACACCGGTTTCAACATATATGGCGGCCGCCAAAGCCTGAGCCGGAAACTGCTCCTGATCGATATGTGACAAAAAGGCGCGGGCATCAAGAAAGATGGCATGGCCGCCATGCGGAATAACGTGCGGCACACCACCTTCAGTCAATAGGTCGCCCAGATAATTCGTTTGCTCGACCCGGTATTTGATATATACATCGTCAGCCACCGACTCTCTGATTCCCTGCGCCAGCGCCGCCATATCACGACCGCTCATGCCACCGTAAGTATGTAAGCCTTCGAAAATCACTACCTGCGCCTTGGCGTCGACAAAGAAATCTTCATCATTCATGGCCAGAAAACCGCCGATATTGACAAGACAATCCTTCTTTGACGAGCAAGTGCAGCCATCGGTGTACGAACAAATTTCTTTGACAATTTCTTTGATTGATTTGTTGGCATACCCCTCTTCACGTTTCTGAATGAAATACGCGTTTTCCACTGTGCGCGTATTGTCAAGCATGATTTTGATACCAAATTTATCGCAGAATTTCCGCAATTCGCGTGCATTGGCGATCGAAATCGGCTGCCCTCCGGCCATATTAACGCAGGTTTCATAGCTTATATAGGGTATTTTTCCAGCGCCGACTTCGTCTACAAGCCGTTGCATCTTGTTGATATCGACATTGCCCTTAAAGGGGTGCGGATTGGCCGGATCGTGGGCCTCATCGATAATAACATCGACGAATTTCCCGCCCGCCAGCTCCTGATGCAGTCGCGTCGTGGTGAAATACATATTACCCGGGATATAATCACCCGGTTTAATAAGAAGCCTGGACATGATATGTTCGGCCGCACGGCCCTGATGAGTGGGTACAAAATATTTATAGCCATAGACATCCTGAACCGCTTTTTCCAAATCGTAGAAATTTCTACTCCCGGCGTAGGCCTCATCACCGATTTGCAGCGCCGACCATTGTTCGTTGCTCATGGCGCTGGTACCACTGTCGGTCAAGAGGTCAATAAAGACGTCCTCGCTTTTAAGCAAAAAAGTATTATAACCGGCTTCCTTAATGGCTTTTTGCCGGAATTCTTTGGTTGTCATCCGGATCGGCTCGACCGTTTTAATTCTAAAGGGTTCAGGTATATATTCCATTGGTACTCCTTTGCTGTATCTTCGATCGACAGAATGGAAAGGCACTCAGCCCCAACCAAATCTGCCTTGATCCGCTTTTAAATATGCCTAAACATACTACATTTTCCAAGCTAAATCCAACGAAATATTGGCGGCAAAAATGAAAAGCTAATGTGACCAGAAAAAAAATCGGTCTATTTATTGACTATTTCTTGATAAAAGTTATTGTGTATTCGTTTCAAAATAAAAAAACAAGTATGCAAAATAAGACTGAAATCCCTGAATATTATCGAAAAACATATTTAAGATGGTATCGCTTGTTTTCTATTATTTATGACTGGTTTATGAAGGTCTTCTCTTTCCTTTTCTATGGCGGTTTTGGCGGTGAATCGAGATTGCGAAAACTGGCTATAAAATGGCTTGAGCCCCGGCCTGGAGATAAAATTATCGATATTTGCAGCGGCAGTGGAACGTTGGCCATTATGTTAGCTGAAGTCCTGCAGGGTGACGGAGAAGTTGTCGGTATTGAACTCTCGCCCGATTTGATAAAAAAGACTCGTAAGAAGAAAATCCCGCCGGGTGTTACTCTTATTCATGGTGACGCGCAAAAAATAAATTTCTCATCCGATTATTTTGATAAAGCGGTCATTTTCGGGGCGTTGCATGAAATGCCGTACGAAGTCCGGCGAAATGTCCTTGCCGAGGCTTATAGAGTTATCAAACCGGATGGCCTCATTTTTATCTTTGAACACAATAAACCGGAACGAAAATGGAAAGCTCTCTTATTTTCAATTATGGAGCGTGCGAATCCGGAATACAAAACATACAAAGACCTTCTCAAGCGCGGCTTGATAATTCAGATAAAACAGGCCGGTTTTGAAATTGTCAAAACCGATATAATCAGCTGGGAATTTTTTCAAATTGTCCTGGCAGCTAAAAAAATCTAAATTGTCCAAAGAAATTATATCTTAAAAAGAGAGTGTTATCATGGTTTATGTTTATAGCTCCAGCACCGTAAAAAAACGATATAACATCATTGCGTGGGAAGAAGACCGGTGCGAAAAAGAGATGTGCCTGCGTGTCGAATTGCCGCGGGAGTTTATCAAGAAATATATCAAAAAAAATGACATCGTCCTTGATGCCGGCGGTGGAACCGGAATTAATTCCATATTGATGGCCAAGCTGTGTAAAAAAGTTACTCTGCTTGATATCGCTCCCGGCATTCGCGCGATCGCCAGAGTCAATATCAAACGCTCCGATCTGACCGACAAGATTGATATTTTGGAGGGCGATATAACAAATCTGTCGCGGTTCAGGAATGCGCAATTCAGTTTTGTCGTTTGCGTGGGTGATTCCATCTCTTATGTCCTTAATAAACGATTCAAGGCAATGAAGGAATTGGTTCGAGTCGCCAAAAAAGGAGCGACTCTTATTATCGGCTGCGATTCGAAATACGGATTTATCGGAAGTGAACTCCGAAATCGACAATTGAACGAAGCGCTTAAGATGCACAAATCCGGAAATTGTATCGATGGTATGGGTGTCCCGACGCATCTTTATACTATCGATGAAATGACTGAGCTGTTGGCGAAAAATAAATGCAAAGTCCTTGAGGTTGCATCGACACCGACCTTCTCCGAAACGTTCGACAGCAGCTTTTTCCATGCGCAGCCAGAGTGGAACAAACTTAAAAAACTTGAACTGGATTTATGCACCTGTCCCGAACTTCTCGGAGTCGGAGATCATCTGCTATTCGTGGCTAAGAAGAAATAACAATATATGGACACATTAAGCTATTACATTGTCGATGTTTTCGCCGAATCAAAGTACACCGGTAACCAGCTGGCGGTTTTCAGAAATGTGCATTCGCTGACGACCGACATAATGCAGCGAATCGCGCGCGAAATAAATTACTCGGAAACGACATTTATTCTTTCGGACACCGAGCAGAACGGCGGCTATGACGTCCGCATATTCACTCCCCGAAGGGAGCTACCTTTTGCGGGTCATCCGACACTGGGAACAGCTTACGTAATACAACAAGAAATAGTACAAAAACCGATTGACAAAGTTTTGCTTAATTTGAAAGTTGGGCAGATTCCGGTAACGTTCAATTATATCAATGAACAGGCGGATATTTTATACATGCGGCAGTTGCCGCCGACCTTTGGAAAAACCATCGATATTGCAGATATCGCAGGAGTTTTATCAATTAGCATCGATGAAATCGATAATCGTTTTCCCATACAGGAAGTCTCCACCGGTGTCCCGGATATTATTGTCCCACTAAAAACTATTGCGACCCTGAAAAAGTGCCGGATCAATTCTGATAAATACTTCCGGCTAATCGAAAACTATGACTCCAAAGCAATTCTTATTTTTTCTCCGGAGACATATACCAATCAAAGCGATTTGAGTGTCCGTTTCTTTGCCGATTATTACGGTGTCCCGGAAGATCCGGCGACCGGCAGCGCCAATGGATGCTTGGCCGGCTATCTGGTTGAGTACCGTTACTTCGACAATGATCGGATAGATATCCGGGTCGATCAGGGATACGAAATCGACCGGCCATCACTATTATATTTAAAAGCGGAAAGAAGCGGTGATAAAATCGTAGTTAATGTCGGCGGGAGAGTTATAATGGTGGCCGAAGGAGAGTTTGTTTAATTCATAACCTATGATACTTCTTAGTTTTTGCCATTATTGATGTTTAATAATATTCCGAAAAAAATCACCAAAAGAATGCACTATCTTGAGTCGGTAGATAAAAAAGACCGCATCGACGGCACTCCGCGTCTGCAAAGACTGCGACAAATTCAACCCGAAACCGGTCGATTTTTGGCCGTGCTGGCGTCAATGACTCCGGACGGTGATTTTATCGAGATCGGGACGAGCGCCGGGTATTCGACACTATGGTTGATCCTGGCCGGGCATGAACTGGGACGAAAAGTAGTAACTTTTGAAACGATGAAAGAAAAAATCGTAATGGCCAAAGAGACTTTTCGAGTGGCCGGTGTCGAAAATGATGTAGAGCTGATTCATGGCGACGCCCTTGAATATCTGGATAATTATAATAAGATATCCTGTTGTTTTCTTGATGCCGAAAAGGAAATTTACGGCGACCTCTATGACAAAATTGTCCCCAATCTGGTAACCGGCGGACTTCTGGTGGCGGATAATGTCATCAGCCATAAAAAGATTTTGCAGCCTTTTATCGATAATGCCGAAAACGATTCCCGGGTTGACACTTTGATTATCCCTATCGGAAAAGGCGAACTCATCTGCCGCAAAAATTAATTATATAGTTTGAGAGTCCAAAATCTATCCCTTGCTAAAAGACGCGAAACGGCGTAAATTATATTGTTAAGTAGCCAGGAGCTTTTATGAATCTTCGCAGAATGTCTTTTATCGAGGCGCTTTATGTCGTCCTGTTTTGTCTAATCCTGGTAAATATTTCGGACGGGCGGGCGCTTTATGAAATCCAACCGCAGCAGCGTCCGACCGCAAAAGCCCTGGCGAACGCTCCATACGTAATGCTGGGCGCTCATAAAATCGGCCGGATTGGCATATCGATAACCAATCAGGGGCACTTCGGTACAGGATTTATTCCCGGAGTTAGTGATCCTTTCACCGGCGGACGGGCACCTTCCTGTATCTACCCCTACCCCAGCGCGCAAAATTATCTATTCGCCGGTGCCTTCTGGATCGGGGCCATAGTCGGCCGCGATACGCTCGTTTCAGTCGGCGCCGACGGCTGGCACGGGACAATGGAATTATGGCCCGATCCTGAGCCCCGGGGACGAATAATTATGAAGTCACTGGCTAATCCGGACGATGAGGATGCCGTCTCGGAGCAGGATTTCATCGCCATTTATACCGACACGCTGACCGATCCGACTTATGTCGTCGATGGTCCCCTCGACAATCGTCCGCATATACCGCTGGGGATTGAAATCACCCAAAAAAGCTATGCCTGGAGTTATTCCTACGCCGATGATTTTATCCTTTTTGACTATTCCATTAAAAATATCGGGAAAAAAGACCTTAAAAAAGTCTATATGGGAATCTATGTCGACGGTGATGTCGGCATTGAAGGTTCCTGGGATGATGCCCAGGATGACATCTGCGGTTTTAAGCGCGACATACCTTCCCCTCAGGGATGCGATTTTATCGATACCATCAATATCGCCTGGATCGCCGATAACAACGGCAAATATGCCGACGAGCCATGCCCGTATAAAAGTAATTCGATTACCGGCGTGACCGGCGTCAGAGTTGTCAGAACCCCGGAAGATACTCTGAAATATTCCTTCAACTGGTGGGTCTCGCACGGGAGCCCCAATCTCGATTTCGGTCCCAGACAGAGAGGTACTCTTGATGATCCTTTTCGGGATTTCGGCGGATTTCTGGGCACCCCGGAAGGCGACCGCAATAAGTATTATATTATGAGACATGAAGAGTTCGATTACGATCAGCTTTTCAGCGCCGTTGATCACAGCGACGAAGGCTGGTTGCCGCCGGTGCCGCTCTCCAATGATATCGCTAACGGATATGATACGCGTTTTCTGCTTTCCTTCGGCCCCTTCGATATTTCGCCGGGCGAAGTCTTGCCCCTGAGTTTCGCCTATGTCGCCGGTGAAAATTTCCACACCGACTGCGAGGCTTTTCTAAATATTTTCGACGCTTCCGATCCGACCGAATACTACGAGACATTTAATTTCAGGGATTTCGGGGAAAATGCCATCTGGGCTTCGTGGATTTATGACAATCCCGGGGTCGATACCGACGGGGATGGTTATCGCGGGAAAAAAAGATTCTGTATTCATGACTCTGTTTGGGTAAGCGATACTATCAGCGTCGATTCGATTGTGGAGTACTGGCAATACACGGACGTGGACACCATATATTACGAAGGCGATGGTATCCCCGATTTTGTCGGGGCCACGCCGCCGCCGCCGCCCGAGTTATGGCGGATTAACACATCGGGTGACACTCTCGGCGCCAAAATCATACCGCGTATCACGGAATTCAATCTGGGCGAAATCAAAATCCGCTGGAACGGCTATCGTAGCGAGACGACGCCGGATCGCTTCAGCAACCAGCTGGATTTTGAGGGATATCGCGTTTATCAGTCACTTTCACCGAATCCAAAAAGTTTTACACTGATGGCATCATACGACAGACAGGATTACAACCGGTATATATGGAACGACGACGCCGGCATCTGGCAGCTGCTTGAAATTCCCTTTACTCTGGACTCGCTGAAAAAAATATACGGCGAGGATTTTAATCCCGACGATTATTATGCCCGCGAACATATGTATTCATGGGGAGGCGATTTATTTTATTTCACACCTGAAGACTGGAATCATGACGATTTACGCAATATCAACGGTATCCACAAGGTCTATCCCGATGAACCGCCCCCCACCGTTCTAAGCCTCGACTCCGCCCGGCTCTTGTATCCCGATGAACTTACCGAGGACGGATTATTCTTTAAGTATTATGAGTACGAATATATAATGACAGACCTGCTTCCGTCACAGTTGTATTACGTCGCCGTAACCGCTTTTGATTACGGCTCTCCGGGAAGCAACCTGACTTCATTGGAAAATCCGCCCTCCCGAAACTATATTGCCGAATATGCCGCTGATGATAATAGTACCGTTGAGGAAAAAGGATTGAATGTAATCGTCTACCCCAATCCATATAAAATTACAGGCAACTATCGTGATTTAGGTTTCGAGGGACGCGATTATATAGACGGTGCTTTTTCCGGACATGCGGTGATACAGGAGGGTCTTCCCGACGAACGGGCGCGGGCAATACATTTTCTTAACCTTCCAAATAGGTGCACCATAAAAATTTACACCATCGATGGTGATCTTGTCAGGGAACTCAAACATGATTATCCCAAGGATTCGCCGCGAAGTATGCATGAGCGATGGGACCTGATAACGCGCAATACGCAGTCGGCCGTCTCGGGAATTTATTATTATACCATTGAATCGGATTACGGCAACCAGATCGGAAAGCTGGTTATTATAATGTAAACTCTACCGATTTTTGCCACCCTCTGATAAAAAAATAAATCTTTTAAATCGGCAGGATTACAAATTATCTGGAACAGTAATCGTAATGTATCACCAATTTATCTCGCTGTCGATCAAAAACCGATTTGCCTGACATCGTTTTAATTAATTCGATTATTTTGGGACGCGACCGCGGAACATCGTGTAGGTAAAGAACGCGTAGTAGTCGGGAAGATTAAGAATAAACTCAGGCGAATCGGGATTACATAATCGCTGAAACTCATCCGAATCTTCAGACGATAATTCCGAACTGTTCCAACGCATATCTATTAATGACAGCAGCGCCTGTTTCATTGCGTCACTTAGCGGCGCATACGCATCACCGACGAAAGCTTTTGCGGTGATTTCCGTAAGACCCGCTTTCTCAAACCAGCCTATCGAGCGATATAAATGCCATTCAGGTTGCGAACCTTTAGTGAACGGGGCAATCCCGGACGATGTTGCATTCAGTTTCGCCTCTAATTCGGGATAACCCGGAAGCAGTTGCTGCGACGACCACGCCAGAATCGCAATCAATCCATCCGGTTTGACAACTCGTGATAACTCCTTAAGCACCGACAGTAAATCCATAGGTCCATATCCGACACAATCCGAGCTCCATACCCAATCGAATGTATCTTTGTCAAAGGGCAGATGATTCACATTTCCTTTTTGCAATGTAATTTGTCCTGCGACACCTGATTCGTTTACGAATTTTTTTGCATACTCCAGAAATTCGGATGACATATCCAATCCGATAATATGGCCGTTCTTTCCGACGGCTTTCGCCAGCATCGGCAGGTGCAGACCGATTCCGCATCCGGCATCAAGACCTCTGCTGCCTTGCAGAAGATTAAGATAATTTATAGCTTCCTTAATGACCGCTTCCCGCAGTGGTGCCGTTTCGATCAATTTTTTTATATAGTCTTCCGCACCGGACATCCCGCTCATTCCTTTTTCTTCTCTTTCGGGAATAGTGGCTTACTGAGTTCTTCGGGGAGTTGTACTTTGGGGCGGGCAACGCCAAGATAGCGCTGATACCATTTCCATTTTTTCTTTTCGGCTTTCATGAATTTTTTCAGCGCCTTTTCCCGTTCGTACAGTCTGGCGTCATGCTTCTCTATTTTCTGCAGCAGGTTTTCGACATTTTCCCGCCGCTCCATGGCGATACGAAGCGTATCATAGTCGCGGAAATTAAAAATAGTCTGGACGATCGGCTCGAAAAATACCATCGCCTGCGAGCCGATATAATTCAAAGGTTTGACCGATTCGAGAAATAAAATGGCCGGGACCGCCATCCGCCACTCGACAACTTTTTTCGCCAGCTTCTCCAGAACCTCGTCTTCGTCAGCCGGAATCGGCTCTTTCCCCGGATCAGTCGGTCCGGGTGTTCCTCTGAATATCGACATATCAGTCCGCTCCCGGCTCCTGCGCTCTGGTTTTTTCTATTTGCTCTTTCACGAACGCGACAACTTCATCTTTGTTATACCAGAACTTGATATACAACCCGCGGAAATTTTCCAGTCGCGTCGGCCGAACAAAGGGCGAAAGCAGGACACCGTTTTTATCGGGATAGTACGTTCGGTACTGCGACCATTTTTTGATCAGTGTCTGTGCCTTGGTTTTGATGATTATCTCCTTATCGGTCAGGCGGTAGTGTGTCGGAAAATAAAATGATGCCAGCGAGCCGAATAAAATTAAAAAGGCCAGTAAACAAAACCACGGCGAATATGTTATGAAATAAACGACGACTATCAAAACAGCTATAAATATCGATACAATGATGGTCACTTTCGGATTTTTTTTAGCCGGATGACAAACCCATTCAAGAACCTGCGACGATTCTTTCTCATCCCCTCCTATTTCATTTTCTTTTTCTCTTGAGTCCGCTCTGAATCCCAACGATAGTTGCCTGTCGTCTTTTTCATTATCCATGACTTCTACTTCTGGTCTTCATCAGGCGTCCGGTACCTTTCTTTCCGCACCTTTTGCATCATCTCCATCATGTCCTTCGGTTCGATGATTTTTTTCTCGATTAACAGCCTGACCAATGCTTCCTGTGCCAAATTATTTGAAAGCGCCAACTCTTCAAAACTTACATTACGTTCTTTCCCGTCAACAACCATTTTTAACGCGAACTTTTTTTCATCAGCCATAAAAATCTCCCTTATTACTTAAAACGCACCGAAATCTTAAATATCGATCGCTTACCCGGCCAAATTATTTATTCTGATTTCCGAGAATGACTTTTTTGGGAGCTCCGTCCTCAATAGTATAAATCGGCAATTCAATATTCTCGTGATTTTCGCCGAAGCTGATTTTCCCGGCGGCGCCCTGGTAATCATTGACGCTCGAAATGGATTGGCTAATTTCCGATCGCATATAATATCCCTGGCCGAGAGCATTGCATATCAACGCAACGGCATCATACCCGAGGGCTTCCAGATGCCCCGGCTTCCGCCCGTATTTTCTGTCAAAATCGACTGAAAACTTTTGGAAAGCATCGCTTTCATCATTACCCAGTACCGCCGAAGCGAAGTAGCATTCCCTCGTAATCAATTGACCCAGATTAAAAATCTGGGGCATACCCCAACCGTCGCCGCCGAGATAAACCGTATTTAAATTATAAAATTGTATCTGCGGCAGAAGCTGCCGCAACTGGTCACTTTCGGCCGGGATAAAAAGGCAATCGAGCCGCACCGGAACCTCCTCGGCTTCAATCGTATCTCCGACATCATCGATAAACACTATCGAATCGAGTAAATCGCCCAGGACCAGAGACTTTAAATCACGAATATACGGACCGAAATCGGTTTCCGTGGCACGAAAGTACTCAATGCCGAGAATCGTACCGCCCAAATCCTCGAACCGTTTCGCAAATGCTTTTGCCATTCTCAAATTCGAAGTTGACGTCGGAGTTATAATAGCGGCCGTATCGGCCCCGAGCCATTGTACCGCATAATCGGCCATTCTGATTCCCTGTAAATCCAGATTGGGCTGCAGTTGAAAACTTGTTTGCGACAGCTCAGTCAAACCTCCCTCGGTGGCCGCCGGTATAACCAGTGGCATATCGCCGCATGAAAGGACGGCCGAAGCGACAGCCGTTTCGTTGCTGGTCAACGGCCCCACTGCAGCCGCTGTGCCGCTCAGGGCGAGCCGTCGGATAATGCGGGCCGCCTCGAGATCATCCCCCTGCGTATCATACAATACCGGCTTTAATATTCCACCGGTTTTCTGCGTATATTGCTCAATCATCAGCAGCACACCGTCGAGAATCTGTTCGCCGAATTTTTGAAGCTCACCCGACAGCGGAAGCACGATACCGACTTCGACTTCCTGCTTTAAAAACTGTTTGGCTTGATCGACCAATATTCTTGCCTTCGATTGACCGCAGGGCAAAAGGAGACCATTCACCGGTCGATAGTTTTTCTGTTTTATCAGCGCCTTTGCGGCGGCAACCAGGATATCACATTTCCTGGTATCCGAAATATCCGCGGAGGTTATCTGCTCCAGAACGGCCGTGCGCGGATCGAGTGGAATGGCTTCGATTGTACTTAATATCAATTGATCAAGCTCTTTATCCGATGAGTTTTTATAGGCATCCAAATAGGCCTTGATGGCCATATCCGCCCGCGACACTTTGTAATAGCTGTTACCCAGGAAAAAATAAGCATGGGCTTTGTAATTCGATCCGGGAAAATCCTTTATCAAATTTTTAAATTCGATAATACTGAATTCATAACTTCCGGCATAATATCCCGCCTTGGCTTTAAAAAACAAAAACCAATCGGCATTAATATTGTCGGGATTCTGAAAATACAATTCTGAAAACAGGCTGTACGCTTCGGAAAAATTACCACTGTTTAATAATCTATAGGCCTTTTGAAAGGTTGACTGAATCGTATCGGCCCACGCTTGCGAAGAAAGCAGCAGCAGGAACAGAAGAGTAATCCGAATATATTTGATGCGATGCAATTGCACTACAACGAGTATTTCCCGAAATCTTCGGGGTTAATCTTTTTCAATCGATCGGCCAGCGATTCGGGGGTCTGTCCCTCCTCGAGACTCTGACCGGGCATTTGCAGATTAAACAACCCTTCCTCGGCAAAGATCGGGGCGCTGGTTTTTAACGCCAGGGCGATCGAATCGGAAGGGCGAGCATCGATCTCATGAAGTTTACCGTTATCTTTTATTAAAACACGGGCATAAAAGGTCTGCTCTTTTAGCTCGGTTATTTCGATTTTTTCCACGTGAGCCGACAGCATGGCGATAACCGTTTTCAGCAAATCATGTGTCATCGGTCTTTTGGCGCCCACACCCGAAAGTTCCATCGCGATGGCCCAGGCCTCGGCATGGCCGATCCAAATCGGCAGCACTTTATTGGTCTCTTTGGCCGCCAAAATCACCACGGGAGAATTGGTCGTCATATCCAGCGCCAGACCGTCGACTCTTACTTCAAGCATTGCCATGATTATGCCTTTCTGATAACCCACAGTTTAATATTGGCGATAACATCCTTTTCAATCTTAACCGGGACAGTATAAACACCCAGGGATTTAATCGGTTCTTCCAGCATGACATTTCGCTTATCCGCTTTAACACCTTCTTCGGCGAGAAGATCAACAATATTTTGAGCCGTCACCGAACCGAAGATTTTATCTTCCTCGCCGACCAGAACTTCGCTGGTCAGCGAAAGTTTTTCAAGTCTTAGTTTCAATTGTTCCGCTTCCCGCAACTGTTTGCGCTTCCGAAATTCATTTTGCCGCTCGATTTCATCGATTGCTCGCACGTTGGCTTTGGTCGCCGGAATCGCCAGATTTCGAGGAATCAGGTAATTGCGACCGTAGCCCGCTTTTACTTCAATAGTTTGTCCCGCTTTACCCAATTCCCGAATATCCTGTCGAAGTATAACTTTCATGACTTTATCCTTTCATAATAAATTTCCAAATCAACCGATTATCCTTGCCCTGACCTTCCGGAAATCAAAATAGCTATCGAATAATCCGATAAAAATCGCAAATAAGGCGCCGGGAAGAAATGCTATATAAAAAATTACCCTCAAAAGCAAAGACAGCTTTATTTTTTTCAAATAATATTCGAAAACCGACAATCCGAACAGGGCATAAAAAAATGCCATAAACAAAATTACATTATCCGCCAGAACTCGCATCGGCTCAGTCCCGATTAGCCTCAATAAAACCATGACACCGACAATATATATATAATTGTAGGGCATTTTCCAGTAGGCAAAACTTATTAAGACCGGCTGGAAGCGACCGAGCATTTTCAAAACCAGCATCAAACCGACCCAGCCGAGAAAAAGCTGCCCCACGCCCGAGAGAATCAGCAACGCTGGTGTCAACCGCCGCAACGTCTCAAACATTTTTGCGATATTTTCCGTCAACCGGACGCCGGCCGTCCCGGATTCGATGCCGCCCACAAGGTTTTTGGCCATTTCTTTGGAGTCATTGATAACACCGAAAATCACGTTTTTTTCCAGCAGAAAAATCCCCAGCGCAATAACTATCAAAAAAATCATAGAAGTGATAAATGCTTTCGCCGGAGATTTACCGACCGCCATCATTCGCCCCATAATTGCGCCCGGTATCACTGCTTGCGCCCAGACGCCGATTAGAGCCGGAGTAAATCCGAAGAAAAGTACCGCCATAACCAAAGAGCCCATACAACCAAGCAGTGCAAAAATTACCATTCCCTCAAAAACAAAATATATGACAGAAAAAATGGCAGCCACCTGCATCAAGTATCCCACAATCGGAATACCCGAAACGGTCAAAAAAACTATCAGAAAAAACAGACAGAAATAATTGACGAGAAATTTGGCTATTTTCAAATCGACTCGCATTTTTTCTTTCAATATTCGCATCTACCGGTAATATTCGCTGGTAAACGGCATTATGGCCAGATGTCTGGCTCTCTTTATGGCTGTCGTTAATCTTCTCTGATGATGGGCGCAGTTTCCGGAAATTCGCCGCGGGACGATTTTCCCGCGTTCGTTCACGAATCTTTTAAGCAGCCGATCATCGAAATAATTGATAAATTCGATTTTATCTTCACAAAAACGACAGATTCGTTTTCTTCTCGCAAAACCTTCCGCCTTTCTTGCATTATAAGCTTCACTCTTCTTTCTTCTGGGATACGGCATTGTTGTTTACCCTCTATTAAAAGACGATTTGTTATTATATCTCCGCACAGGAAAATGCCGGCCGGTTTACGGAAAACATTTTCCTGATTTTACAAAATAATTAAAATTCCTCTTCCCGCTTCTCAAAATCCTCGTCGGCCGGTTCGGTTTCATGCGATTCTTCATCAGCCGAAGTATCGGATTCAGTCTCGTCAGGTTCGACCTGTTCAGGTTCTTCTTCAACCGGCGGTTCAATCTTATCTTCCTTCACTTTTTCAATATCAGGAGCAGCTTTATGCGGTCTGTATGCATCCGGTTCTTCGTCTTCCCTTTCTTTCAGTTTACCCTCAAAACTGACAGTCAGGTTGCGAATATAAGGTTCTTCAAGTCGGTAAAACCTGTCCAGCTCTTTGAGGAGTGTGCTATTCCCCTCAAAAACTAAACGAGTGTAATATCCTTGAGTGAATTTTTTGATGGCGTACGCAAGTCGCCGGACACCCCAGCGATCTTCCTCCAACACTTTTCCCTGATAACGATTAATTAATTCGGAAACAGCTTTGATCTGCCGGTCGAAAGCGGCGTCGTCGGCTTGTGGACTCAGAATAAAGGTCGTTTCATAAACACGCATCAACGATCCTCCCTTCGGACGTTTCAAGTTTCAAACGGCCCCGGAATTAATCATCTTCCGGAGCAGGGTTACTGTTATATACATTCATCGCCTCTTCCGGGCGATTTGTTAACAAATATAATACAGCTTCGACCGCTTTATCAAGCATTTTATTTTTTATTTCAGCCTCTTTATCGGAAAATCTCCCCAGGACGAATTGAATCGGGTCAATATCTTCCGGAAGCGGCCCGGTCCCCATCCGCAGCCGAAGAATCTCTTCGGTTTCCAGGCTTCCTATGACAGACTCCATCCCGTTATGACTTCCGGGCGAGCCTTTCATCCTGATTCTGATATTTCCAAATGGCAACTCAAAATCGTCATAAACGATTAGAATATCAGGCGGGGTAAGATTGTATGCAACCATCGCCTGGACCACAGCGTTTCCGGAGCTGTTCATATAAGTCGTTGGCCAGACGAGCCTTACCATACGCCTCTCAAATTCTTTTTCGGCCATATAATAATCGCCCAGCCCGGCTTTTTGACGGATTTTCCATTTCAGGCTGAGTTTATCAAGCAGGTCATATCCGAGATTATGCCTTGTCTCGGCGTATCTTATACCCGGATTCCCCAGCCCGACAATTAGCGAAATCATCTAATATACCAACAACATATGATAGTCATTTGCGGGAAATTAGGGATAAATCTTGCGATGTCAAGTCCCTAAGATTTTTTCACACTCGATAACCGAAGTGAATTCGTCACGACGAATAATGATGAGAAGGCCATGGCGGCGGCGGCGATGACCGGCGATAAACTCCAGCCGAAAATCGGATAAAAGAGTCCCGCCGCCAATGGAATAGCGATAATATTATAGAAAAAAGCCCAGAAGAGATTTTGCTTGATGGTTCGCAAAGTCAATCTGGATATATCCAGCGCTTCCAGAAGCGATTTAAGATTGTCTCTTACTAAGATTACATCAGCCGACTCGATGGCAACATCGGTACCGCTTCCCAGGGCAACACCGATATTCGCCGAGGCCAGCGCCGGGGCATCATTGATGCCGTCACCGACCATCATCACATTATGATCGGCGCGGCGGAACGTTTCGACAATAACGGCCTTCTGATCCGGCTTGATACCGGCTTCGAACCTGTCAATCGCCAGACTGGCGGCAACCCCCTGCGTCGTCTTATAATTATCACCGGTCAGTAATACCACTTTTCGGCCCGACTTGTGAATACCGTCGATAACGTCGGCCGCCTCCTCTTTGATCATGTCCGCCAGCGCCAAAAAGCCAATCGGCTGGCCATCGGCGGCTACAAATATCACCGTTCGACCTTGAGACATTTCCTTATCAGCCTCTTCCATCAAGTCAGCAATATCGATTTTCTCCCTTTTCATGGTCGCCTCATTACCGGTAATCACGATCGTATCATTCACTTCCGCTTTTAAGCCAAAACCGGGTGATTCGACCAGATTTTTGGGCGAAGATAATTCCAGCTCAAGTGATTTTGCCTTATTCACCACCGCCGCCGCCAACGGATGCTGCGAGCCGGATTCCACCGACGCCGCCAATCGCAGCAACACATCCTCTTTTTCATCATCCAGCGACTTTACCGACAGAACTTCAAATTCTCCGTGAGTCAAGGTTCCGGTTTTATCAAAAATAACATAATCGATCTTGTTACAGTTTTCAACGATATCGCCGCCGCGAAAATAAATTCCCCGGCGGGCCGCCCGGCCGGTTCCGGCCAGAATTGCAGTCGGGGTGGCCAAACCCAATGCGCAGGGACAGGCGATTATCAAAACGGCTACCGGTGCGGTCAGAAGAAAAAGACTGCCGGGATCGGCCAGATACCAGATGACAAATGTTATTACCGCGGCCAGTAAAACAATCGGGACAAAAATTCCGGCAATTTTGTCGGCCAATCTTTGGACCGGCGCTTTTTTATTCTGGGCTTCAACCACGAGTCTGACAATATTTGCCAGAAATGTATCTTCGCCAACCCCGGTCACTTCGAATTTAAAACTGGTATTACCATTCACCGAACCGCCGATAACAGGATCACCGATTAATTTGTCGACCGGCATCGATTCCCCGGTAAGCATTGATTCATTCAGCGACGGCGACCCTTCGATCACTTTTCCGTCGGCCGGAATCTTCTCTCCCGGTTTTACATAAATTATCATACCGGGCCGGATAATCCCGACTTCCACGTCGACTTCGACATCATCAATGATTGCGGTTGCATTCTCCGGACGGAGTTTCATGAGCGCGCCGATGGCGTCTTTGGCTTTATGCCCTGCGCGAGCCTCAAGAAAGCGACCGAGAAGTATCAAAGTGATAATCATCGCCGCCGTTTCAAAATAGAAATGCGGGACGACTATCTTTTTTAAAATGGAAATATCGATAATTACATAGCAACTGTACAAAATAGCCGCTAATGATCCCAGAGCGATTAGAGAATTCATATTAGCGCGGACATGTTTCGCCTGCAACCAGGCGTCGGCAAAAATCTCCCGCCCGGGAAAAAACAGGATCGGCAATGTTAGAAGAAACATTACGATACCTGCGATTTTCGGGCTGACCAGCATATTCGGCAGAAACATTCCGCCGAAACTGAAAATCAAAAGCGGCACCAGAAAAGCCAGGGCGGTCAGAAAGCGTCTTCGCGCTTTGATCGACTCGCTATCCTCAATATGAGTCTCCATCCTATCCGGGGAGGGAACATATCCAAGCTGCGTTATCTTATCGAAAATCGATTGCCAGTCGGTCTTTTCGGTTTTGTATTCAATGGCCGCCGTACCCAAAGCATAATTGACCTGCGCCTGCACGACACCTTCCATTTCCGACAGACCTTTTTCTATTCCGGCGGCGCATCCGGCGCAATGCATCCCGCCGACTTTAAGCCGGAGTTTTTCTTCTTTGCTCATAACCACAAGATACTAATACGAAGGTCATTGTCAAAATGTAAACTTCCACCGGAACTTGACTTCCACAGATTTTTATAATATGATATAAAACTTATGCTTATATCGATTTTTAATCGTAATAAAATAATATGAAGATTAAAATTACCATATTCTTTTTTGCAATTACCACTATTTTGCCGGGATTGGCGCCCGCACAGGAACCTACCGATTTTAGCGAGGCTAAAGCCTTATCCGCCGAGTTGGGTAAACCGCTTTTGATGGAATTCATTCGCTCCGATTGCGAGTACTGCCAGAAGGCCACGAGTGAAGCGGAAACAAGCGACATCATAAAAAACGCTTTGAAATCAGTTGTCCATATTTCTCTTAATGTAAGAGAGGGCGACGGCATCGCTCTTTCCGAAGAATACAAAGCGGGCAACACCTACCCGGTGTTTGTCCTGGCCAACAGCAAAGGCGATGTTATCAGGCGCTGGGTAGGATATAACGGCGCCAACCGATTCGTGAGCATGTTAAAGATGGCCCTTTCGGATTTGACGACTATTAAAGATCGGGAGATTAATTTCAATCGTAAACCAAACCCATCCGATGCCTTATTTCTGGCCGGATACTATTCCGACACACGAGAATATTTGAAAGCGGTAAACTATTATCAACAGGCAAAAAAACTCGGCGGCAGTCCGGCTATAGATTATGAATATAACATATTTCAAAATATGGCTTCCGCGGCCTGGAATTATGAAATCCCGTTCGAAGAGATTCTGCCTTCGGCCGATGCGGTACTGGATTTAAAAAATAAAAAACCGGAAAGTGTCATCAAGATGGCCAGAGTCATCAGCCGTGTTGCCCGGAAGCTGGATGGAACGGGGAAATTAGCCAAATATATTCAGGCCGGATTGGATGTCACCGCCCGAAGTAATAACGAAAAATATACGCAATACCATGATGAATTTAAAATGGATTATGCTCTTCATGTTGATAACGATACCGCTAAAGCACTGGGAATGAAAAAAACCTCGCTTGGAGAAGGCTGGGAGACCAAGCCGGATAAATTCTACGATTTCGCCGAATGGTGTTTGGAGCGAAAAATAAATTTGACGGAAGCGAAAAAATATGC
The DNA here is from genome assembly GCA_964452645.1 of uncultured Ignavibacteriaceae bacterium. Taxonomy (GTDB): domain Bacteria; phylum Zixibacteria; class MSB-5A5; order GN15; family PGXB01; genus CAYXTW01. Next base: position 86,388 of record CAYVMO010000005.1, on the reverse strand, counting down.
CCTTCAGGCCGCCAAACTCGCTACGGAAGGTCCCTTCAAAGGTAAGACGATCAAAACCGCCGCTGAAATTTATGATGCTCTCGGGGATACCAAGACCGCTGTCAGCCTGATGCAAGAGGCTATGGAACAGGATCCCGCCAATGACTATTATGAAACTATTTGGAATGACTTTCGGAAAAAACTCCAGGGTCGAAAATAAAACCGACCGTCTTTAATTTTCGTGAATCCGGTTGATAAATGTGCTTTAAATTCTATATTTATGTTTTAGGATAGAAAATAAAAGGTATCGTATGCCTAATATTATAACAAAAATCTTCGGCACCAAACATGGTCGCGATGTCAAAAAGCTTAGACCGATCGTAGATGAAATTAACGAAAGTTATGAAAAATTATCATCACTGTCGGAAGATGAGCTGAAAGCCAAAACCGACGAATTCCGGAAACGGCTGGGCGAGGGTGAAACGCTCGATGATGTGCTTCCCGAAGCATTCGCCGTGGTCAAAGATGCCTGTCGGCGTCTGGTGGGCACGATCTGGGACGTGGTCGGCATCGAAACCGAATGGAACATGGTCCCCTACGATGTCCAGTTGATGGGCGGCGTCGTTTTGTATCAGGGGAAAATCGCCGAGATGGCCACGGGTGAGGGTAAAACTCTGGTGGCAACGCTCCCGACCTATCTTAACGCTCTCTCCGGCAAGGGAGTGCATATCGTAACCGTCAACGATTACCTGGCCAAACGTGACAGCGAATGGATGGGGATGATTTTCAAATATCTCGGTCTAACGGTGGGATGTATCCAGAATGAGATGGACAGTGCCGAACGCAAAGTGGAATATCAGAAGGACATTACTTACGGTACCAACAACGAATTCGGTTTTGATTATCTCCGCGATAACATGGCCCAGACGGCCGAGGAACGCGTGCATCGCGGATATAACTATGCTATCGTCGACGAGGTCGATTCGGTCCTTATCGATGAAGCGCGAACCCCATTGATTATATCCGGTCCGGTTAAAAGTACCATTCACGAAAGGTTTGCCGAGATGCGGCCGACCGTCAGCACCTTGGTACGTAAACAGACCAATCTCATAAATGAAAAAATCGCGCAGGCGGAAAAACTCCTCCAGACCGGCAATCATGACGACGAATACCAGGCCGGAGAACTCCTGCTGTCAGCCAGCCGCGGTGCCCCGAAGAATAAAAAGTATCTGAAGTTGTCAAAGGAACCGGGAATTATAAGTCTGATCAACAGAGTCGAATCCGATTATCTCCGGGATAAGAAGTCGCATCTTGTCGACGAAACCCTGTACTACGTCATCAGTGAAAAAGAAAATACTATCAATCTGACCGACAATGGGCGGGCTCAGTTTTCTAAAGCGGAGCAGGAACTTTTTGAAATTCCCGATATCACCGAAGCGATGTCCGAAATCGAAGGTGACAGCACGCTGCCGCCCGAGGAAAAAACCAAAAAAATCGACGAGCTTTATCAGGTACATTCCGAGCGCTCCGAAAAGGTCCATTCCATCAGCCAGCTTCTGCGGGCCTATACTCTTTTCGAAAAGGACGTCGAGTATGTCGTGCAGGACGATAAAATTATGATTGTCGATGAGTTCACCGGCCGCTTGATGCCGGGACGACGGTATTCGGACGGCTTGCATCAGGCTATCGAAGCCAAGGAAAAGGTCAAAATCGAGGGTGAATCACAAACGCTGGCAACTATCACCTTGCAGAACTATTTCCGGATGTACGACAAGCTGGCCGGTATGACCGGTACCGCCGAAACCGAAGCGCAGGAATTGTGGGATATTTACAAACTTGACGTTGTCTGTATCCCCACCAATGAGCCGGTGCGGAGAATCGATAGCGAAGACGTTATTTATAGGACGCGCCGGGAAAAATACAACGCCATCATCGACCAAATAATCGAATGTTACAATTCGAGCCGCCCGGTGCTGGTGGGTACTATCTCGGTCGAGGTTTCCGAAACGCTGTCACGGATGCTCAAGCGCAAAGGGATTCCGCATAATGTTCTCAATGCCAAACATCATCAGCAGGAAGCTGAAATCGTAGCCAGGGCGGGACAACCGCACGCCGTTACCATCGCCACCAATATGGCCGGCCGTGGAACCGATATCAAACTCGGCAAAGCCATTGTTAAACATCCCAACTGCGCTCTGAAGGATCCCCGGCTGGATGAAGAAATCTGCCCCTTTATCGACGAACTCGACTGCCTCGACAACGTTCCCTGCGGTTTGCACATTATCGGGACCGAACGGCATGAATCGCGGCGCATCGATCGCCAGTTACGCGGCCGTTCCGGGCGGCAGGGTGACCCTGGCTCGTCAAGTTTTTATCTTTCACTCGAAGACGACCTGATGCGGCTTTTCGGCTCCGACCGTCTGGGACGTATCATGGATCGATTGGGTGTTGAGGAAGGCGAAGTCATCACGCACAAGATGGTCACCAGAGCGATTGAGCGGGCGCAGAAACGGGTCGAGATGCAAAACTTCTCCATCCGCAAACATACACTCGAATATGACGACGTCATGAATGCCCAGCGCGAAGTCATTTACGACCGGCGTCTGGCCGCACTGGAGCGGGAATCGATCAAGGATGAGGTCATCGAACTGATCGATTCGGTCCTGGAACGATTAATCGACCAGTACTGTCCGGTAAAAGTATATCCCGAAAACTGGAGCTTGCAGGAATTCGCCGAAGAGGCCAGGAATATTTATCTATTGAATATTGATTTCAAAAAGGAGGATATTCCTGATCTGAGCCGCGAAAAATTGTTTGAGCAGGTACAAAAGGCGGTGATGACTTTCTACGGTCAGAAAGAAAGAGCGTACGGCGACGAAATCATGCGCAGGCTGGAGAGGTTTGCCGTTCTGATGACGATCGATCGCCACTGGCGTGATCATATGTACGAGATGGATCAGCTTAAGACCGGCATCGGACTGCGGGCGTACGGTCAGCGCGACCCCCTGGTCGAATACAAGCGCGAATCATTTCGAATATTCAGCGATTTAATCGACGTTATCGACAAAGATATCGTCAGCATGGTCTTCAAGCTTCAGGTGAACATGCCCGAAAAATCACGCGAGGAGCGGCGCCGCGAGGCGCAGCATGGCAACGTCGTAGCGTCGCATCAGGAATCGGTCGGGATGGGTTTCGGCTCCGCGACGCAAAGCGAGGAAGCCAATCCGATGGCGGCCGCCGCCGAACGCGGCAAAGCCAAACCATTTAAACGTCAGGGGGAAAAGATCGGCCGCAACGACCCGTGCCCCTGTGGCAGCGGCAAAAAGTACAAAAAATGCCACGGAGCGAATCAATCATAAAAAATAACCCATGAAAAACATCCTTTTTGTATGTACCGGGAATTCGTGCCGCTCTCAGATGGCCGAAGGATTCGGCCGAACGCTTTCCAACGGGAAATTCGAAATCAAATCGGCGGGCACAGCTCCTGTCGGCGTTCTTCCGATGACAATCAGAATTATGAATGAAGCCGGAATAGATATCTCGGAACACACATCCGATTTACTCACAGGGGAAATGATCCAATGGGCCGATTATGTTATCACTTTATGCAACTCGGCGCGCGACAATTGCCCGGTGATTCCGCCCGACAAGATTCATTGTCACTGGGATATTGAAAATCCGGATAGACTATACCCCTCTGAAGAGACACGCAGGATTGGATTCGCCAGAATCCGTGACGAAATAAAATTCAGAGTCCGGCAGCTTTTCCAGGATATCAACGAAGGCTGACCTCGCGGTATGGCTCACACCATATTCTTCGATGTCGGCGGGACGATTGTCACCACCAAATCGACCCTGACATTTTTCGCCGAAACGCTCGACCCCGAACGGAAGAATGAAATATTCAGGTACTTAGTCGACAGTTTCATGCTGTACTATGAAAACGAAAATATCGAGCGCTTTTACACTATCAGAGAAATCATTGCCATCACCGTTAAAATGGCGGCGGAAAAATTCAATCTCCCCGATTTAAGCGCTGAATCCGAAAAATATTATCGCCTCAATCACCTCCGGGACGCTTCGCTCTTTGATGACACCATTCCGACACTGCAAGAATTGAAAGAGCGAAATATCAAGATGATTATCTGCAGCGATGCCGACGCCGACGTCCTTGTTGAGCAATTAAAGATGTTCGGCATTTATGATTACTTTTATGATTTGATTATATCAAGTAATGTCGGGGCTTACAAACCGCATAAAAAAATGGTCAAGGAAGTCCTTAAACATTGCCACGAGCCTTATTCGGAAATATTTTTTGTCGGCGATAATCGTGTCGATATGGAGACAGCGCGCCGGGCGAAAATCAAGTCGATCCTGATAAACCGCAGGGGCAAATTCAAACACGATGCCGATTACAAAATTACGAATTTGTCGGAATTGCCTGATATTATTCAGGCGTGAAAGGATAATGTAATACTTTTTAATTGCATACGGCCGTTGAATATGTATATTGTTCGAAATATTTTCACGGGAAGGCCGTGTATGAAACTGGGTTGCATAATAATTCTTATGTTGTTTATCTGTCAGCCGCTGATGGCAGAAGACGGCATCCATTTTTCTTTCGCACCGGTATTTAATTTTGGTTCTGGACATACGACTTATACCATGGATAATGTCTATCTCGCCGATTCTACCGGCGCCATAGTGGGTACCGCCAAGAGCGAGCTCAAGTTCCCGCTGAACGCCATGTATGGCGGAATTGAGATGGAAATGTACTCCGATATTTCCGGCCGCCGGGAGTGGTTTGCTAATGCCGCTTATTCGAGGAATTTAAATGATCCCTGGAGTGTTATGACGGATGAGGACTGGATCACGCCTCTTGGCGGGGCCGGTTTCCAATGGAGTTATACCGAATCGGATGTCAAGTTTGATTATGACATGATAGCCATTCAGGTGGGGCGGCGCATCTATGGATGGGAAAAAGGGGTTACTTATGCTGTGATCGGTTACAGGTACCAAAGAATTGTCCAAAATATTATCAACGTCAGGGGATGGCAACATGATCTAAGATTTTCTCCGCCGCCACGTCACAATATCGACTCGACCGTTCATGCTCTGGACTATAAAGCAATTTACCATCAGCCGTCAGTCGGTATTTTGTACGATGTACAATTCAATCCTCAGGCTAAATTCGAATTATTCGTCAGTTACATGCATATCTTTGCTTCAGACGTTGACGATCACATTCTCCGAAATAAAATTTCAGATGCTTCCGGAACCGGACCCGGCTTTTATTCATCGGTTGAATTTAATTTAGTGCTTAATCACAATAATCCGGGATTACGGCCTTTTATTGGTACGAGCGCTGATTTTAGCATATTAGGTGTATCGACCACCCAGACACAAAGATGGTATGGCGATGATCCGATTTCGGAAAATTATGATGATACGGGTGACGTCTCCGAAAATATCCCGCATAAATTTACCAGTATGCAGTTCACATTGGGCGTCCGGGTCGGCCTGGCGTTTTAGAATTTATTATTCCGTAAAAGATTCAATCAATCTGAAAGCTTCGGGAAGAAAATCTATCAGGTCACCGGCGATCATTGCTCGTTCACCATAATCGGCGGCGGCGATGTCGCCGCAGAGACCATGAATATAAACGCCGCACAGGGCGCTGCCCAGCGGACTGACCCCCTGCGCCAGAAATGACCCGATAATCCCCGAAAGAACATCGCCGGTTCCGCCGGTCGCCATGCCGTTATTGCCGGTCGGATTTAGAAACAATTGCTCCATCGGATCGACTATCACGCTCGGCGAAGATTTATAAACAATCACAGAATTGTACTTATGAGCATAATTCCGAATAAGATTAAAACGTTCATACATATTTTCGGGAATATCTTCATCGATCAACCGCCGGAACTCGCCCGGATGCGGGGTCAGAACGAATTTTGTATGCTCGGACATCAATGCATCGCGGTCTTTTTCAAAAGCATTCAAACCGTCGGCATCGATTATAGCCGGTTTATCCAGCGAACCGACCAACCTGTGTATTAAATCACGGGTTTCAAAATGTCGCCCGATTCCGGGACCGATAATCACCGCATCATTTTCTTTTATTTTTTTTCGCACTTCGCCCAGACCGCGTTTGGCCAGGGCGCCTTTTTTAGCAACATCGGGAAGTGGATATGTCATGGCTTCCGTTAATTTCATCTCAAGAATCGGATTCAACGAGCGCGGACAACCGACCGTTACCAGTCCCAGTCCGCTTCGCGCCGCGGCGTTGGCCGCCAGCGTCGCCGCGCCGGTCAAGCCGGTCGATCCGGCCAGTATGAACAGCTTGCCGAAATCACCTTTATGTCCGTCCGGCTTTCTCAATGGCAGAAGCGATTCGATCAGTTCCGGCGTAATCAGATTTTCTTTAATGTCAAATTGCACGATAATTTCGTCGGGGATACCGATCGGAACGACCTCAGTGATACCGGATACCTCTCGCCCCGGCGAATAGTACATCCCGATTTTCGGTTGCGCCAGCGTGTATGTATACTCCGCGTCGATAACAGCACCTTCATGATTACCCGTATCAACATTTAATCCCGAAGGACAATCGACGGCGATGGCAGGAATTCCCTGCCGATTGATATATTCGATAAATTCATTCAACAAACCGCGTGGGGCCCCGGAAAAACCGGTTCCGAAAATAGCATCGATTATGTAATCGGCTTCGATAGTCTGCGGAAGCTGCCCGATAGATTCGATGGGATTTATAGCGATATTTAATTCGGTCGCACGGTCGAAATTTAACCGGGCATCATCCGAAAGCTTATCCGTCGGCGCCGGATAATAAATCACTACCTGCGCACCCCATTGAAATAAATACCGCCCGACAACAAATCCGTCACCGCCATTGTTACCCTTTCCGCAAAAGACCACAATCTTTTTGCCGTGAGGATCATCGAGAATCTGATCGCGAATACGTTCGGCGATTCCTCGCCCGGCGTTTTCCATCAATTCCGGCCCGGGGATGCCCCGATTGTTGATTGCTTCGCCGTCAATGGCACGCATTATCTCAGCGGTGACAAGCTTCATGCTTATTTCTTTTCGGCTGATTTTCGTTTCCCGGCTGTCTTTTTCTTTTCTTTCGTTTTTTTATCAAGAGCCATTTTCAACACTTCGCCGACGTCGGAAACGAATTTAAACCTGACAATCTTTTTTATCTCCGGAGGAACTTCCGACATGTCTTTTTTGTTTTCCTCCGGCAAAATTACGGTCTTTACGCCGGCCCGATAAGCCGCCAGCAACTTTTCTTTAACACCGCCGATTGGCAGTACCTCGCCGCGTAACGTAATCTCGCCGGTCATGGCCAGAAGAGGTTTTACCGGACGACCGGACAGCAGTGAAGCCAGCGCCACCGCCATCGTGATACCGGCTGAAGGACCGTCTTTGGGCGTTGCGCCCGAGGGTACATGAATATGTATCTCGTGAGTGTCACAGAAATCGGCATCAATACCGAGTGTATCAAGATTAGTTCGTACGTAGGACAGCGCCGCCATAGCGGATTCTTTCATGACATCGCCGAGGTGCCCGGTCAGGGTCAATTCCCTTTTGCCTTTCATGGCCGTCGCTTCGATGTATAATATCTCCCCGCCGACCGATGTCCAGGCCAGACCCGGTACGACTCCGACCTGGCCGCTCCTCGAGACAACTTCTTTCGTGAATTTATGCGGGCCGAGATACTTATCCACATCTTCTTTTTCGACCGTATAATTTCGCTGTGACCCGGCGGCAATTTTCCTCGCAACTTTTCGACATATCGAAGCGATTTCCCGTTCCAGATTGCGAAGTCCCGACTCGCGCGTGTAGCCATCAATCAATTCCAAAATCGCCGAATCTTTGAATTTTAATCTGCCTTTCGGTAACCCATGATTATCATACTGTTTGGGAATCAGATGCCTTTTGGCTATTTCCACTTTTTCCATATCGGTATAGCCGGGAATTCTGATAATTTCCATTCTGTCCCGAAGTACCGGCGGAATCGGATCAAGCAGGTTTGCCGTCGTTATAAACATTACTTTCGACAAGTCGAACCGCACTTCAAGGTAATGATCCGAAAAAGTATCATTCTGTTCCGGATCGAGGACTTCCAGTAAAGCGCTTGACGGATCCCCCCTGAAATCAGAACCGATTTTATCAACTTCATCGAGCATAATAATCGGATTTCTCGAGCCGGCGCGTTTGATGCTCTGGATAATGCGTCCCGGCAACGCACCTATGTATGTCCTTCGATGGCCGCGTATTTCGGCCTCATCACGCATACCGCCAAGCGATATTCTTTCGAATTTACGGCCCATCGCCCGGGCAATCGAACGCCCCAGCGACGTTTTTCCCACACCCGGCGGACCGACAAAACAGAGGATGGGGCCTTTGACGTCACTTTTTAATTTGCGTACCGCAAGATACTCGAGAATCCGGTCTTTGACTTTATCCAGATCATAATGATCTTCATCCAGAATTTTTTTCGCTTTTTTAATATCCAGAATATCAATCGTCGAGTTCGACCACGGCAATGTAACCAGCCAATCCAGATAAGTTCGCGAGACGGTATACTCGGCCGAAGCCGGATTCATTTTCGAAAGACGGTCGAGCTCTTTGCGCGCGGCTTCCTCGGCCGGTTCGGGCATTTTGGCTTCTATTATTTTCTGATCGAATTCATCGATTTCGGCGCGATCGTCTTTTTCACCCAACTCTTTCCGGATTGCCTTGAGTTGCTCGCGAAGGATAAACTCCCGCTGCATCTTACCCAGTTCCGACTGCGCATCACTCTGTATCTTTTTGGAGATATCCAGAACCTGGATCTCCTTGTTGATAATCATCAACAACTTTTCCATCCGTACATAAACATTGGCTTCTTCGACGATTTGCTGTTTCTCATTATCCGGAAAACTCAAGTTGGAGGCTATCAAATCGGCCAGTTTCGACGCGGAATTCTGATTTATGGCCGAGATATAAAGCTCCTCCGAAAGATTAGGAGATAAATCGACAACTTTTTTCAACTGTTCGACAAGATTTCTCTGAAGCGCCTCGGTCCGCATCGGATCGAGAATAATATCCTTAATCTGTTCCACCTCGGCAGTCAGATACGGTTTATCTCTAAGGAATTTTATCACTTTTATCCGCGAAATACCCTGCACCAAAAAGCGAATGGTACCATCCGGGAAACGTAACATCTTTAATATGTTACCCGATGTCCCTATGGTGTAAATATCACCGGCGCGAGGATCCTCTTTGGACTGATCCTTCTGAAGAAAGATGCCGACGGTACTTCCATGCATCAAAGCTTCATCAATCAGCCGTCCCTGTTTTTGTTCATTGGCTATTAATGGTACAACCAGATTCGGAAAGACCGTCATCCCTTTGACGGGCAAAACGGGAACGACCAGTGTCCTGCGGTGATTTCCAATATTTTTTTTGCTGCTGACTTCGTCCAAAATACATCCTTCTATCTTAGATATCGGCCGTAATCACATTAATTAAACATTAAACAAAAACAGGATAACGTCGCCATCCTGCACAATATATTCCTTTCCCTCTACATGAAGTTTCGCCGCCGCTTTCAACTCCGATAATTTTTGGTATTGCATGTAATCTTCATATGAAGCAACTTCCGCCCGAATAAAACCGCGCTCAAAATCGGTATGCACTTCTCCGGCCGCCTTGCGGGCTGTCGTTCCCTTTTTTATTGTCCATGCATGACAATCCGGTTCGCCCAGCGTAAAGAAGGAAATAAGACCCAACAGACTATACGAGCGCTGAATAAACTTTTCAATCACCGGACTGGAGATATTTAGCTCTTTCAAAAATTCCCCCCGGTCCTCGTCGGATAGCGAAGCCAGTTCCATTTCAATCTTACCGCAGATTACGGAAATATCCCGAATCCCGGCCTTACAATATCTTTCGTAGCCGTCATATATCTCGGCATGATTCGGCAGTTTGTTTTCCGATATATTAAAGGTCAATAGTTGCGGTTTTAAAGTCAGAAACGAATAGATGGCAATTGCTTTCTTTTCATCATCTAACAAACCAATATCAAAAAGCAAGGTTTCATTATTAAGCGCCTCATGACATTTCTTTAAAACTTCAAGCTCTTTGGCCCGCTCACGTTTACCGGTCAGTTTTATGGTCCGCTCCAATTTGCCGACATTATTTTCTAGCAACACAAGATCGGCAAAGGCCAGTTCATTAAGGACTTTTTGATAATCCTGCTCCGGCGTCGCATCGGGATTAAAATCATCGACGACAACAACCAGCGCATCCATCATCCGCAAGTCATGGACAATATCATGCTCACCTTTGGATTTCTTTTTCGCCTCGGCAAAACCCCCGGCATCAAGAAATTCTATTTCGGCATGAGTAACTTTCTTCGGCCTAACGATGGCCGCCAGATTATCAAGTCGCTCATCGGGCACTTTTATGATTCCTTGGTGAACGGCCCTTGAATAGTCACCGACCGGCTCCTCCTGGCCGGAGGCGGCATTAAAAAGAGTAGTCTTACCCGATTGTGGCAGTCCTATGATTCCCAGTTTCATATCATCGTTTCACCGGTTTAAATATACGTTTGTATTGTATTATACGACATTTCATTTGGCAAGCCCAAATCCCATTTATATACGACGACAGCCGCAATCTTTAACTTAACTTTTTTTCTTATCAATCAGAGAACGCAACAGCTTCAGATTTTCAATATCCTCGTGTAGATCCTCGCTCTTGGGCGTTTCGAGAATCTTGGGCACTCTGTCCAGCCGACGGTCATTCAAAATATTTCGGAAAGGCTCTAATCCCAGCTCACCCTCGCCGATATGTTCATGGCGATCCTTCCGTGATGCAAACGGTTTCTTGGAATCGTTAAAATGAATTATTTTCAACCGTTTTAAACCGAGGATAGTATCGAATTCTCTCATAGTTTTCCGGTAATCTCCCGGATCCTGCAATGGATATCCGGCCGCAAAAACATGACACGTATCCAGACAGACTGACAGCCTCATTTTATCTTCGACCATATCGATAATCTGCGCCAGCTGCTCGAAATTATACCCAAGATTAGTCCCCTGGCCAGCGACCGTTTCGAGACACACGGACGTTTTACTGTCAGGAAGCTGATCGAAAATCTTATTAATCGCCGAGCCAATCCGTTTCAGGCCGGTCTCTTCACCCGAACCGACATGTGAGCCGGGGTGCATTACCAGTTGCTTGATTTTCAATCGCTCGCAGCGCTCGAGTTCAATCCTGAAGGCATCACACGATTTTGCATATAGCGCCTCATCCGGTGATGCCAGATTAATCAGGTAACTGTCGTGGGCGCAGGCAACGTTGACACCAGTTTCATTCTGCTCGGTGAAAAATCGCTCGACATCTTCATCGGTCAGTTCCTTAGCCTTCCACTGGTTGGACTGCTTGGTAAAAATCTGAATAACATCGCAAGTAGCCCTTTTGCCGTCGATAACGGCATTATAAACGCCTCCTGCAATCGACATATGAGCACCTAACAACATGATAACAACCTTTTTTAAACTTCCTTAGAAGGCCGCTTAATATATTCCGCTTCAAATTAATGCGGCGCGGAATTCCCGGCACATCCTGTTAATTATAGATACGAATTTTGGTCTCCTAATTCAACCTTTAACATTATTTTCGATGTATCCGGAGGCTGGCTGAAAAATATTGGAAAAATCCCATACTTATTCGCCGATTTTCGCCATTTTTTATTGAAATTTCAATATTTATAGCTTGTAAAAGTCCGGATAATAGTCTCAGGTTAACTTTCCCGTTCTTTTTTAAGTCGTTGTTTTACTATAAGTTAAAATGAACATCTTGATAGATTGGCGGAATATTCCCTATCCTATTTGTAAATTGTTTCAAATTGGCAAAGCTTTTTCAGACCACATTGTCAGAATAACAGAAAGGAAAGAGTCCAAAATGCGAAAACTTAGCCGAAATAACGGGTTTACTCTCCTGGAAGTGATGGTGTCAATGGTCATCTTAACATTGTCACTTTTACTGCTTTTAAATATGGCGATGATCGCCATGGAGGGTAATGATTGGTCAAACCAGGCGACCGCCTCCACGCAGCTTATCCAGGAAAAACTGGAGCAATTGAGAACCGATATGACATTAACCAGCGGCTCCGACACCATCGGGCCTATCGCCAGGAACTGGCACGTCTATTCCGTGGCCAATCATCTCCGCCGCATTGATATTATGGCATCATGGAAAAACCAGAGAGGCGATGTTCTTCAAAATTCCATGACCGCCTATGTAAGAACCGATAGCATATAGGTGCAATATGAAGAAATTCAAAACATTGTTTCGCAGTATTAAAGGCGTATCGCTGATAGAAGCCTTGATTGCCATGCTTATGACCGGCATCATAACAGCTGCGATTTTTAAAGTTTATATCAGTCAACACAAAAACTGGGTTATCCAGGATGAAATAACCAATATGCAGCAAAATGCCCGGGCGGCCATCGATGAATTGACCAGACAGGTGCGAATGGCCGGGTATGAACTGCCGCTGGGCTTGCCGAGTATCGAAGCCTATAATACCGATCCGGATACGATTGTAATTAATTATACGACCGGCGGTTGTTATGCTCCCATTGAACATACTATGCCACAACCTTCTTCGGAGTTGCGCTGCGATGGTCATGATGTTTCGTGTTTTTATGACGGCCAGTTTGCGTACATATTTCATCCCGACTCCGGCGGCGGCGAGTTTTTCATGGTCAGTGAAGTCCAAGCCGGTTCATCGCATATCCAGCATAACGATTGGCCGCTATCGAAATGCTATGATAAAGATGCCATTATTGTATCTCTTGAACAGGTAAAATTTTTCGTCGATACGACCACCGACCCGGATCAACCGGCCTTAATGATGCAACTGCCGGGACAGGCTCCGGCGGTATATGCTGAAAACATTGAAGATTTACAATTCCAGTACAAAATGAAAAACGGGACAATTGTCGATGTGCCGGTCATAGTGGATGATATCAGAGAAGTCCTGTTGACCTTAACGGCCAGAATCGAAAAACCCGATCCCGATTTCCCCAATGATCCATATCGACGCAGAACTTATTCGTCAAGGATAAGTCTGAGAAACATCTAAATACTCGGAGGTGATCCCATGCAGTTATTCGGAATCATTATAAAAAGGCTGCAGGGGGCTAAGGGACTATCATTAATAGAGGTGTTAATTGCAATGCTTATGACAGGTATCATAACGGCCGCCATATTTAAGGTTTATATAAATCAGCATAAGAATTGGACGGTTCAGGATGAAATCACTGATATGCAGCAGAATGCCCGAGCGGCTATAGACGAAATAACACGGAATGTGAGAATGGCCGGATATGCCCTACCATTAGGCCTCCCGTGTATCAAAGCCTCCAATACTGACCCGGACACTATCCTTATCAATTATTCCAACAACGGATTTTACGTTACGCTTGAACAGCCAATGGCTAATACAACGGATGTCCTGCATTGCGACGGTCAGGACATATCCTCCTTCCAGGCCGGCCAGCAGGTATATATTTACCACCCGGATTCCGGAGGTGGTGAATTTTTTACGATAAGCGACCTCCAAACGGCGACCGCGACTATTCAACATGATGGCAACCCATTGTCGGTAGCTTATGCAAAAGATGCCATTATCATGTCTCTTAATCGGGTTAAATATTTCATCGATACGACCGATACCGAACACCCCAGTCTTATGATGCAATTACCGAATCAGGCGGCTCAGATCTATGCCGAAAATGTCGAAGACCTGCAGTTCCGCTACCGAATGAAAAATGGCCTTATTGTTGACGTTCCGCCTATGGCTGATGATATAAAGGCCGTTTTGTTTTCGCTTATTGCCAGAACCGGCCACGCCGACCCGGATTTACCGAATGATCCGTATCGGCGGAGAGCCTTTGCTTCAAGAGTGAACCTGAGGAATATGTAATATTATAAGTGCATTATCCGAATTTCGGATAAACTGGGTCAAATGAACTCCAAAAAAGGAAAGGAAGTCATGTTAAGTCTTAAAAGATTAAGAAGTAATCGAGGATTGGCGGCTTTTATCGCCCTGATTGTAATGATCATGTTGACCATGATCGGCATTGCCGCGATTAAGATTTCCAATGACGAGGTCAATATTGCCGGTAATGAACTTAATGAGATGAAGGCCTTCTATGGGGCCGAAGCCGGCCTGGAACGAGCCTCGGCGGCAATCCAGAATCAGTACGACGCTACCGGTTATCCGCCGACCACCATGCCCTCCGGCAATGAAACCATTAATGACGTTATTGTCGCATATAACGCGACTGATAACGGTGCCGCCGTTCAGAAACCATTATCGATCGGCACATTGGCCGGTCTTAACGCTACTATTAAAACATACACTATCCAATCAACCGGCATTTCGCAGGTCGACAACTCTCAGGTTGTCCTTACCCAGAATTTTGAATGTGCCCTCGTTCCGCTATTTCAGTTCGCCGTATTCTACGCAAATGATTTGGAAATCGCACCCGGGCCGGATATGTCTCTGCTTGGCCGCGTTCATTCCAACGGCAATATCTGGCTGCAGGCTGGAAGCAACCTGTACATGGATAGTTATGTAACTTGTTCCGGAGATCTATTACATGGTCGAAAAGGGCCCGGAACCGTCGATAATGGTAATGTCTTTATAAAGGATACCGACGGCAATCATCAGAATATGAAAAACGGTGACGGGACATTTCTGACATCGGCTTCAACTGACTGGTATGATTCGGCAACCGTGCGCTGGGGTGGCCGTGTTCAGGATGCCGCTTTCGGCCAGGGGGAATTAAATTTGCCATTAGCTATCGTGGGTGATCCGCACAAGATTATCGAACGGGGTGCCGGCAACCCGGATTCTTATGAAAATAAGGCCGGATTAAGAATAATGAACGGCCGGGCCTATTCCCCGATCGGTGCCGTCTGGACCGATGTAACCGCCCTGCTTCCGGCCGGAACCATCACAACCGGCAGTTTCACCGACAGCCGTGAAAGTCAGGTGGTAAACTCCACCGATGTCGATATGGCTCTTCTGGCAAGCAGCGGTTACATGCCGGCCAACGGTGTTATATATTCCTCGGATCAGCGCGCCGGTTCCTACAATGGCCTGCGTCTGAAAAACGGCTCCGATCTGGGCAGTCCGTTGTCCGTTTACAGCGAAAATCCGATGTATGTCCAGGGTGATTATAATACGGTTAATAAGCAGCCGGCGGCATTGGCCGGCGATGCAATCACCTTCCTGTCCAATAGCTGGGACGATACCAAATCAACGCAACCGGTTGGCAGCCGAAATGCCAGTAATACGGCCTGCAACGCATCCGTTCTGACCGGAAATACGAATACCACCTCCTCCGACTATAACGGTGGTTTGGAAAACTTGCCACGGTTTCTCGAAAATTGGAATGGCGATGATTTCACCTTCAAAGGATCTATAGTTAACCTGTGGAATTCTCAGCAGGCAACTTCGACCTGGTCGTATGGTAGTTATTATACGGCTCCTAATCGGATCTGGTCCTATGACAGCGATCTGGATGATCCGGCAAAGCTCCCGCCGGAAACACCTCAGATCCGCGTTTTCCAGCGAACCGGCTGGAAACAAAAGGATGTAAGCTATGCTCAAGGAAATTAGATGAATTGCCGATTAAGATTTAAAGGAAAACCGATAAAATTATATGCAGAAATATCTAAAAAAGATGAAGAATCGGCTTACCGAAGTGCGGGGAATTTCAACATTCATCGCACTTATGGTGATGCTGATGATGACCATAATCGGGCTGGCAGCTCTGAAGATGGCCGAAGACGAGATTAGTATCGCCGGAAATGAATTGAACGAAATGTCGGCGTTTTATGCCTCCGAATCCGGTCTCGAACGGGCAGCGGCGACAATTCAGAGCCAGTATAACGCTACTGGTGCACCGCCGACGCAGCTCCCTGCCGGAAATGAAAGTATCAACGAAAATGTCACAGCGACATACACCACGACAGATATGGGCGCCGCTGTAGTACGCACATTAAATTATGGCAGTCTGGCCGGTTTAAAGGCGCAGGTCAAAACCTATAAGATCGAGTCAATCGGGACCTCTTTGGTCGACGGCGGTCAGATACGGTTGACACAGAATTTCGAGTGCGCCAGTGTACCTATCTTCCAATGGGCCGTTTTCTTTATGAAAGACCTCTGGTCGCAACCGATGTACAATACGTCCATCGATGGTCGGGTTCATGTTAATGGTGATATGCGCTTGCGGACAAGCGGCTCCAGTGTCCTGCTCTCTTTTCTTGATAAAGTAACCTGTAGTGGCAATATATATCACGGTTTTAGTTATGGTGATAATGACCTCGGCGATGTCCAGTTTGCCAACTCGTCAGGTGTCGGAGTCAGCATGAATCAGAGCGGAAGTTGGGTCGATGCCGATGACCCCAATTGGTACAACGAGGCCACTGCGCTTTGGGATGGCCGTGTCCGCGATCACGCTTTCGGACAGGATGCCCTCAATTTACCCTTAAGCAATCAAAATGATCCTTACAAGATGATTGAAAGGGCCGACGGGGGCAGCAACCAGGATTCATATGAGAACAAAGCAACTCTTAAGATTATTGATGGCGTCCCTTATTCATTGGTCGGTAGTGTCTGGCAAGATGTAAGCTCGTTCTTGCCGGCAGGGACCATCACCGGTGACGCCTCCGTAATGTTCTACGATTCTCACGAGCAAAAGTGGGCGCGTAATACACAAATCGATATGGATAAGCTCAAAACCAGCGGGTATTTCCCTTCAAACGGGGTCATTTATGTTTCGGATCAACGCTCCACGACGACGGCTACCTACGGTACGGTTGTAAATACGGCGATGCTGACAAATGGTTCTGATATAGGGAATCCGCTAACCATTGCCTCGGAAAATCCTCTTTACGTGCAGGGCGATTTTAATTCGACAAACAAGCAACCGGTCGCAGCCCTTGCCGATGCCATGACATTTTTATCCAATGATTGGGATAGAACAAAAGCCGCTCCAGGCGTCAGTTACACGGATCGAGTGGTAAATAATCCTATGATGGCCAATATATCTTTCATCACAGGCGATCTTGCGCCCCAGGGCACCAATTATGGCGGCGGCCTTGAAAACCTTCCCCGGTTTCTGGAAGACTGGCAAGCCAAAAAATTCACCCTCCGTGGATCAATGATTGAAGGTTGGCGGTCAAAGCAGGCCATGGGTACATGGCAAGGCCTGGCCGACCCGAATCCATATTATCGACCTCCTACCCGCGATTGGGGTTTTGATCCTGATCTGAATGACCCCAGTAAACTACCGCCGGAGACACCATGCGTGCAGGTTTTCCAGAGAACCTATTGGAGCCAGCTGGATGTGGGTTACGATAATTCGCAACAGACGGCTGGTGATAGTATATAAAACAACCAAAAGGCTCCGCACTTCGCGGAGCTTTTTTTATCTTTATTATATGATTACTCATTATTCCTGGCCGGTACCGACAACCTTGACTGGGGCAATCTCAGACAGTTGTCGTCTCAGCATGTTCCCCGGACCCGAAACTATCACCGTCATTTGATTTTTATTGAGAAACAGCCGGGCCGCCTTCTGAAGATGATTAGGAGTGATTGAATCGAATTCTTTTAAAATCTTATCATAGTGATCCAGAGTCTCGCCCCAATTCAGGATATAAGATATATGATTGACCGTACCATAACCCGTCTCAAAATAACTGGCAACATTTCCTCTATAAAAGTTTTTGGCCTCTTCAAGTTCGGCGGCGGAAACCCTCATACTCTTCAGCTCATCCATAACCGCCAGTGTCTGTCTGACCGCTTCGGCAACCGTCTCGTTGGAAGTCGTCCCGCCGACCAGAATCATACCGTCCTGCCGCGACCAGTCGACGTCCGACCAAATATCGGTTACAAGCTTTTGTTCGGCAATTAATCTCTTATACAGCCTTGAGACTTCACCTCCGCGTCCAAGAATATAATTAAGCAATAAGAGATTTGCCGTAAATTCCGAATTTCGCGGCGCGGCGGGTCTCCCAATGACAAAATCCGAACCGGCCGCATCCGGAATGTCCAGCAAAATAATTCTTAAGGAATCGGGTAAAAATTCATTGACGATCGGTTTCGAAAAATCAGAGCCCTTTTCCCAACCGGCAAATAATTTCTTTATAATCTTTTTGGCATCACCCGCCTTAAAATCCCCGGCAACAACCAGCCGAGCATTGTTGGGGCGGATATTTCGCGCGAAAAACCTTTTGACATCTTCCAGTTTAATCTTCTTCAGACCTGCCGGGGTCCCCGCCACCGGCAAACCGTACCCTTCATCGCCGTAAACGGCGTTATACAAACTGTTGGTAAGATGATTCCTGATAATCGAGCGATCCCGAAGGGTGTACGATAGCAGTCGTCGCCGCCGCCGATCAAAACCTTCTTCCGATAACCGCGGCCGCAGAATCATTTCGGCCAATATCCCCATTGCAAAAGCGAAATCGCGTGCCAGGAAATTACCCTGAATAAAAATTACGTCACGCAGGTAAACGAGATCGATTGTACCCCCGGTAGCATCAATCGTCGACAGCAATTCATCAACCGAAAAATTCTCCGTCTCTTCCTTGAACATATAGCTCGAAACCGCCGCCAGTCCGGCATAGCGTGATGAATCGGAGGATGACCCCACGTCGAATGACATACGAAAATCGACCAATGGCTGCCGATGGTCCTCGACCAGAATAACCTTTAAATCGTTTGATAATGAAAACTCGCTGTATTTGGGAAGTACACCGGCCGATGTGAGAGCATTTATCCCGATAACCAACAGAAGACCGATTAAAAAAATTCGTATACATTTAATATTTCTCATTCGATTTCATCCATTTCATCGGTCTCCGCCGATCCCGTCGGTGTCAGAAAAACAACTGTGCGGTTGGATTTCGTAAAATATTTTTTTGCCGCATCAAGAATGTTTTCCCTGGTTACCGCTCGCGCCTGTGGAACCAGGTTCTCAAAAAGTCTCCAATCGCCGGTTAATGTCTTAAAGAATGCAAGCCCCATCGCCTCCTGATCCAAAAATCTTATCTGGCGATAATATTCAGCTTCAAGGTTATTCTTTGCCTTTTCCAATTCGGCGTCGGTTACCGGCTCCGATTTTATCCTTTCTATCTCTTCCTTCATCTGACTTTCACCGACTGAATTGGGGCAATCATAATTCAATATGGCATAATTGTACAATATCCCCGGATCCTCGGACTCGATATATCCTCCGCCGGTATATAATGCCGAATTTTCCTCGATTACCATCCGCTTATAAATTCTCGAGGATTCACCCCCGTTTAGAATCCCGCTGATTATTCTCAAGGCCGGAATATCTTCATGCGCCAATTCGGGAACATGATAACCGATTATAAAAGCCGGAATTCCTGCGGAACCCTCCAGGTATGAACATCTTTCGCCATACTGCACCGGCTCGACAATTTTTCGCCGTTCGGGCAACGGTGTTGAGATAATATCTCCAAAAAGGTCCCGGACCATTTTTATCGTTTTTTCGGTTTTTATATCACCGGCGATCATAACCAAAACATTAGCCGGCTGGAAATACATTTGGAAAAATTCTCTGGTATCTTCCAGTGATATATTATCGATATCGGCCGGCCAGCCGTATTGCGGATTTTGATAAGGATGGGCCCGATATGCAAGATTCATGAATTCCTCATTAATATGGCCATAAATCGAATTATCTACGTAGGAAATTCTTTCTTTTCTCAATGCATCTTTCGCTATCAACAGCTTTTCATACGTGGGGACAACGTTTTTCATCCGATCAGCCTCAAGAAATAACACTGTATCATGCATGCTTGACGGCACCTTGGTGATAAACATCGTTAAATCCTGACTTGGCATCGAGTGCGTAATTCCACCGCCGGCCTGAATGATTCTGGTAAATTCCCCCCTTTTATAAGTCGGCGTTCCCTCCCCAATGATATGACTGCAGATACGGGTAAGGCCGGTATTCCCGGGTAATTCGTCCTTGCTGCCGACATGATAGGTTATCACAAACGCGACCAGCGGCGTAGAATGATCTTCCATCGTCAATAGAGTCAAACCATCGGGAATTTTCGTTTCGATTACTCTATCATCTGAAAAACCGGGCGATACCAGAAAAAGAAAAAAGATCAGCCTGACTGATATAAATATAATACTTCGGAGCATATACACCGCGGCAAGATAGCCAAAAAAGCTCTTGCCGGCAACCATTTTAAATCACACTTTAATCCAGACGTTTATAAAATTATAAAGTTTCAATTACTTGCGATTATTCCGGCTCACGGAACAAACGAGTGCTGCAATCCGGTATTATAACCGACAAAAGTCGGCGAATCGGAATAACTGCCATCGCTGTTAAATCGCGATTGGCTGCCGACAAAATATTTCCTTAAATTGACCACAAAGCCGATTTCAAAACTATTATTGTCACGTATATTTCCATAAACAGCCAGGCCCCGCCAGGCGTTAATCTCGACCCCATAATTATAATTTGCTTTCGAAAGACTCTGGCCGCTTGACAGCGTAATCTCCATCGAAAATGTAATTTTATTTCCGTTTGGTCTATATGAAAATGAATAAAGTTGTTCAATATCGGTTCTTTTGCCGTCGATGCGACCACGATTTAGATTAGAAAAAACCGCCGCCATGCTGAATCTATAGCTGGATTGAAGCAAAAGTCCGATATTCCAAAAATGTCTTTTATTATATATAGCGGGGCCGTTTTTGATATAACGATACGACAGGCCCCAGAAGAATTTTTGCACCAGTCCGGCGCCGACAGCGAAAATATATTCATCATATCGTTCGCCCGAGATATTATCAAAACCGCGATGGCCAAGCCCGACACCGTCACCGACAATATTATATCCCCATTTTTTATTTAATCCGCCACCACCCAGCACACCTATATATTGTACTTTGATATCTCTGGACTGCCCCAGCCCGGCCGGATTTATCCAGGTGGCCTCTAAATTGTCAACCGACGAAGCAAAACGATGATAATAAACACCATCAGGAATTAAAATCCGTTGACCGGCCATGGCCGAACCGACACAAAAAAGAAAAAATAGACTATAAACGGCACATTTTCTCATCATTCTAATCATTCCGAAGAGCCGTAGATATTTATATTGCCGCCGCCCTCAATACCGGCCTTGATTACTGATCCTTCACGTCCGGAACTCAGTTCGACATAATTACTCTCGATAACGAGCGGTTTGACCGGAATACCCTGAAGGTGAATTTCACCGTTCCCATCCGTTTTCAGGAAAAAATCGGCCGCGACGGTATCGGGAATATCCAGGATAATATCTTCGTACGAATTGGACATAAACAATTCCGCTTTTTCAAAGCTTTCGACTGACACATGAATCGGGCACTGAATGCCTTCAATACTGCTCTTGCCGCCGATAATATGCGTATCCGTCATTCTGATTCTCCCGTAACTGTCTGTAATAATAAACTCGCCTTCAAGACCCTCGATATTGACATTACCGTATTCATTGCTGATTCGGGCCGGTTGGTATTCTGCCTTCATCTCTTCAATCCATACATCGGCATGAGAGAGATTTATCGTGATATCCCCGATTATATTCTTCAGCGTTATATCACGATTGGAACCGGTTAATTTCACGATTTTGGTAACGTCCCGAACATCAAGCCGCCCGTACGATTTATCGTTTTCCACCGAGACGAAGGGGCCTTCGATATCCAGGTCGAAATAATCGGCCTCGATTTTTAGCTGGCTTTCTTTCGGCAGATGTAATTGCCCCTCAATTACGACCGATTCATCACCACCCGACCAGGGCGCCGGATTCGGCGTTCTGAATAAGACCTCAAGACCGCTTGCGGCTTTTCTGAAAACCACATCGGTTAATTCACTATATTCGGTTGCCTTCGATCGGGATGAGGTTTTTACAATCTTTTGAATTTCGATTATAGCACTATCGACCGTATCGGCCATGATTCTTAATTTTCCCGAAAGGTCCGATGATGAATGGAGCAAAATTCTTCCCCCGGCAATGGCCTCCGATTCCAAAACGATTTTTTCGGTGATAAAACGATCGCTGCCGTATGGAGAAATATCTTCGGCGAAAACAGAGCAGCACTCAAATATGAAACATAGTATGACTATTAGATAACTTTTCTTAATCATGCTCTGACCTCGACAATTTTTCCGGAAAACAATCGGTACATAATTATCGAGCCGGCGACAGCGGCATTTAGTGATTCCACCTCCTGTCGATGATCGATTCTCAGACTTAGATCGGCCAGCTTCTTTATCTCGGTTGATAAACCGGCTCGCTCCGAGCCGATCGCGAAGATAAAATCATTAAATGATTTTATCTTCTTTAATTCGGTCTCCATTCTATTCCCGTTCAAATCGGCAGTAATTAATGGAATTTTCAATTTCTTTCTTATATATATAATATCGGCCACTTCGACCGTTTTCACCTTAAGGCCAAAAATAGCCCCGGCCGTCGAACGAACCACCTTTGGATTATAAGGATCAACCGAGTTGCTTAAGAATAAAACGGTATCAAAACCAAAGGCCAGAGCGGAACGGATCAATGTCCCGGCATTGCCCGGATCGGAAATGTTATCGAGAAGCAGGACATAATGGCAATTCTTAATCAGCTCGTCGTCGATATATTGAGGTATTTCAAACAGTCCAAGCACTCCCTGACCGGTTTCGGCATCGGATAACTGATTCAACGCTTTGGCCGAACTGGCTTGAATCGGAATCGATAAATTTCGGAAATCATTTATTAATTTTTTCGCACGCACCGCTATTTCAGAAGGTGCATAATACACCTTTTGTGGCCAACGCCTGAATTTCAGGGATTCTTCAAGCACTCGAATACCCTCGGCAATAAAAAGCTTTTCCCGATTTCTTCCCTTTTTTGTCAGGAGCGATTTTAATTTCTTTTTTTCCGATTGTGTCAATCTTGATGTTATTGCTTGCTTTTCCATGTCACCGGCCTTAATAATTTAATTAAACAAAACTATTTTGGCGATTGGCAAGTGAAAATTATTTTCATCTTGATAGCAATTACATGTCTTACGATTGCCTCTGCAACAGCAGGCAGTACTCAAATCTTCATTGGCTGGGACGGAAACAGGTATCACCCGCCCGACGTTCGACCTAAAATCGGGCTGGCCTTTTCGGGCGGAGGAGCCCGGGGCCTGGCACAGGTCGGCGTTCTGAAGGCGCTGGAGGAATCCGGCCTGGAAATCGGGGCTATCGCCGGAACCTCTATCGGCGGCGTTATCGGTGGCTTGTACGCCTCCGGTTTTTCAGCAAAGGAACTTGAGGAAATTATCAATAATACCGATTTTTACGGCCTTTTTTCCAATCGTCCCCAGAGGACAACCATGCTTCTGACCCAACGTTCCGAAAAAGAGCGATTTATCGCCTCGATTCGCTTTGATGGTTTCAAACCGTATATTCCCCGGGCAATCACGGCCGGACAGAAACTGTCCGATCTCCTGACACGTCTGACATTAAGAGCTAATTATATCTCCGGCGGTGATTTCTCGGAATTAAAAATCCCCTTCCGTTCAGTAACGACTGACATCGTGAGCGGGCGGAAAGAAGTATTATCGAAAGGTAATCTGGCCGATGCCATGCGCTCGACAATGGCCTTTCCGCTGGCCTTCACCGGAGTGGATGCGGGGGATAAAATATTAATGGACGGCGGTATGCTCGACCCGATACCGGTCGATGTTCTCCGTGATATGGAACCGGATCTCGGACTTTATGTAGCCGTCAACACGACCAGTGATCTCCTGCCCAAGGATAAAATCGGCGACCCGATTGATATCGCCAATCAGGTGACATCCATTATGACTATGGATAAATTGATTAACGGCCTGGAAGAGGCCGATGTTATCATCATGCCGGAAATAACCGGTTACAGCTCGACCGATTTCGATAAATCGAAAGAACTTATCGATCTCGGTTACCGGGCCGGTATGGAGGCTCAAAGGGAAATAAAACAAAAACTCACGCGCAAAAGCCTGATCGATTCAATATACGTTACGGACATCGAATTCGGCACCCTCCCTCCGGATTTTGATACCAGTTTGATTGCTCTGAAGTCGGGTCGGTTTATTCTTTTAGACGATCTCAGGGAAATGGCTAATAACCTATATGAGACTTATGACCTGTTTTCGATTTCAATAGCCATCGATTCCTGGGAAAATCCGGCGGTCGATTTTAAGACGGCCAAACTAAAAATCGATCTGATTTCCAAGCCTGAGAAACACAATCTAAATTACATCATAACCGGTAACACGATTTTCAATGATTCCACTATCATTTCCGTACTGAATGGCGGCAGTCGAAAATTGTGTTCTGAGGACCTCTCGCTGCTGTCGGCCCGGCTGGAGGAAATGTACAAAAGCGAGCGTTTCGATCTGGCCCATATCCGGAGTATGGATTATCTGCCCGATAGACAAATCCTGGAAATAAATATCGACGAGGCTATTATTGAAAAAATAGAGATTTCAGGAAATACAAAAACCAAACGCTGGCTCATCAAATCCAATTTCCCTCTCGATGAAGGCGAGCCGTTTAATTCGCTGCGGGGGGGAAAAGGAGTAGCTAATATCTACGCCACCGATCTTTTCGATCGCGTAACTATGAACATCCTTCCCGGTGAGAGCGGCGCTATTGTCGAAATTAAAGTCGAAGAAAAAAAATATACACAGCTAAGATTAGGCTGGCGCTGGGATGATGAATATCGAAGTGAAGAGTTTGCCGAGTTGCTTAACGATAATCTTTTGGGCACCGGTCAGGAGTTTTTGCTTCACGCTCAGTACGCCAACCGGCGGCAGAAATATGATATCTCTCTGAAAGCGGATCGTTTTTTCTCCACCTATTTGACATACAAAATCAGGGCCTTTTATGATATAATTGACCGCAGGTTTTACGACGAAAAAGGCGAATCGAACTCCTCGGTGCGTCATGATAATTTCGGAATCGAGTTTATACTGGGACAGCAATTTGCCCGTTTCGGGGCCGTAACCGGTGAGATCGGCTGGAAAGAAGTTAAAAGCAAATATAGCCCCGACGGTAATACAGAAAGAATAAAATTAAGGACCATTACATTCCGATCGCTGGTGGAAACGCTAAACCGGCAGCCGTTCCCGACCGAAGGGAAAAAACATTTGTTTTATACCCAGCTGGCGGCTGATATTCTCGGGGGCGAAATAAATTATACCAAATTCTTCAGTTCGATTGAATCATATTTCCCCATCACCGATAATTTTAATTTCCATCCGAAAATTTCCGTCGGTTTTACCGACACGAAGCATGTCATCCCGATTTCGGAACAATTTTATATCGGGGGACATTACTCATTCTATGGATACAATACCGATGAACTGTCCGGGGCTAAGACTATTTTGGGCAATATGGAATTCCGATATAAGCTTCCTTATCGATTATACTTGTACGCCCGGTATGATCTTGGTGATGTGTACTCCGCGCTCGACGAAATCAAACTGCGAAACCTTCGCCACGGCTACGGAGTTTCATTGGCGTTCGATTCCCCCATCGGCCCGATCGACTTCGGCTACGGCAAGTCCGGCAGCCACCCCGACCGCTTCTATATCGACATCGGCCTGATGTTTTAGACGAATTCTCCTATTTCAGCAACATCATCTTTTTTGATATTGTCTGATTGTCGGCTTTGATTTTATAAAAATAAACACCTGAAGCAACTGTTTCGCCTTCCATATTGGTACCATCCCAGGTAATCGAATAATTTCCGGCGGCCTGATTCTTATCGACGATCGTCTTGACTTTTCTGCCCAGCAAATTAAAAATAGATATTGTCACGTCGGCCCGCGACGGCAATGAATACTCAATTCGTGTCGACATATTAAATGGGTTGGGATAGTTTTGCCCGAGTTTTATCCGATCCGGCAAAATAAGATTATTGTCGTCATCATTAACCCCCGTAGATGATAGATAATTGCTGGTGAAGGAGCCATCGGGTGAATAATTCTTGGCATTCGAGGAACTCACTCGCGCCGTCCAGGCACCGCGATGGTAACTTGTATCCGCCAGGGTTATCATCCACTGGTAATCCTGAGATTCCTCACCCGGCGCCAGCGAACCGATATAAATCGAATCCAATTTCGAAATCGTATTGATACCTTCATTGGTCTCGAAAACGAGACTGACGCTATCGGCCATCAGGGCCCCGACGTTCTGTAATCTTATTGTCACCGTAGCGGTATCATTAGTCTCAAGCCCGAATCTATCTTGACTGGCCACACTGGCAACCACAATCGCCGGTATTTCTAACCCGAATAACGAATCCAGCAACTCCAGTGAACCATCGGCCCAGGTATGGTTATAAGCACTTACGCTATCTAATTGCTCAACCAGATAATTCTCCATTGCCTGCGATGAATCGGCCGGAAGCTGCACCAGACTCATATAGCCGAAAAGCCGCGTCATACCGGCGGCGGAGCCGTCGGAAATCATGCCGTTATATAATCCCGAAAATCCGGGCATACTATCGAACAGAGCATGAGCCACGGCATAAGCCGGGGCCATCGAGACATCCATCGTCCGCATCAGGTTGACATCGGCCAATGCCAGATCTCCCGTGGCAAACATGGCATCTTCGATTTCGTGCCCCTCAATATGCCCCTTTACGACGTTTAGAACCGAATCATATTCATCGGTACTCTTCTGGATTTTCTGTTGCAACATGGACATCACCTGAGCACTCGCTTTGGCTTTGGGCAAATTATCGGGGACCCTTCTCAGGCCGCCTTTTTGATCGGGATGATAGATTTCATTGACAGCGTCATTCATATCGACCGTGATATTAAAGAAGCCCCCAAGAGCGACACCGGTCGCGGCGCAGTCAAGGCCTATCGAAGCGTACATCGTGACCGCTTTCATATCTTCGATAATCGAAACGCTCGGAACAAAAGCTTGAGCCAGGGTCATGGCGATATATGTTTTCATCAGCAAGTCGGCGGCTAAAATCATCTGATCGGCGGCATAATTCAGATTATCGGCCATAACTTTCATCTGCAAAACCTCATTGGTGCTGCTTTCGGAAGCATCCGGGAAATCGCTCGTATAATCGAACGCTTCCGATTTTTCTTTGGCCTTTTTCAGTTTGGGATTGGTCAATATATCGATATAAACCACCTGGATGAAGGCCAACCGAGCCTTCTTATAAACCAGATTGTTCAGATGATTCCACGATGTCTCCAATTCCTCTTCGTCATTGGCTTCCGGCAAACTCCATGAGGAATAATTGTCCTTAATATCCTTCCAGGCCGCTTTTATGACATCGCCGGCGCATATCAAATCAAAGCCGGACAGCGGATCCTCGATACAGGGCAACTCATCGGTCACCTGGTCGATAACCATGTCGATCATTTCAATGACGATGTATTGCACGAGCATCTCCAGCAATTCCATCAGAGCCGCCACTTTATCACCGGCCCACAATTCCCAGATTATTTTAATAATCCTTAAAATCTTCATCGCCCAGCCGCCCTGACTTTCGGTCGCTTTTATGGAAAAATGCAAGAGATCGGCGATGCCGTTGAATCCTTTCAGACCGAGCAATCTGCCGGTGGTGAACATCTGATCCACCATTTTTTGCGCCAATATCAATCGCGCCGCACTCTCGATTTTGTTGGTATCCAGATCGGACCGCCATAAATCGAGCATATCGCGTATATTCCCACTGGTGTACGCTTCGATGCCGTAGCTGAAAGTCTCGTTGTCGCCCTGTCCCAAGAGATCACCGTCATGAATATGCGAGAGATTATACACGTACTGGTAGCTCTGTATCATCAGCGACTCGGGAAGAATCAATGTATCGACATTAAGCCCGCTGTCGATGACGATTGAAATCGAATGCATTAAAGTGTCGAGGGCTTTGCCCTCATCGCGGGGAAGCTCCACTACTTTCTGAATTTTTAAATCATAAGTTCCGGGTGTAATGTTCGATTGCAGCGCCAGCCCGACAAAATCCGACACAATCGGCCCGTATTTTAATTGATCATCCTGATACAATGATATACTAACACCGGCCAGAGGCAGTTCATAATTTATCGAATTGTATTCGGGCGCGGCGTAGCAATTGTGGGCGAAAACGACCAGGTCGCCGGTCGAATCGACGAAATTGCCGGCCCCCTCAAGGGCCACCTCGATTATCAAATTCGATGAGTCATTATTATAGATTAATAGCGTGTCATTGTAAGTAGCCTCCGCTTCCGGCATGAAACGAATCGAAATCGAATCGGCCTGCATCGAGTGGATATAAAACGGCGTATGATCGTTCATGATTTGAAATGTACTATCAGTTTTCTTAAATTTAAGACTATCGATAATTACCGGCGCCTCACCATGGTTTTCTATAGTGCAATTCCACGAAGTATAATTTTCCGAATAGGTATGAGACGTAACTGGAACGACAATTTGCGGACTTCCGGGGTACAGTTTATAATAAACAACCCAGGGCTGGCCAAAAACCATATGGGGATAATTGTACTCATCGAATACCAGCGTCTGAAAAACAGCCGATTCATCGCCCATCTGGTTGCCCAGCCCGTAATAACTCCAGTTGCTGCCGTCTTTTTTCCAGTAAAGCAATGTATCAGCCAAAAAAGCGGGATAGCCATTACGGTCCATCTTCAAAAACAGCGGGAAGGTAAAATATATTTCATACGGATCATCGGTCGGATCCGGAACCGTCTCATAACTCCAAGTCGAGCCGTCGAATCGCGCCAGTCTTTTGTCGCCCAAACCTAAGCATATCACTCCATTCGCAGTTTCATAGGCAAAATAGCAGTTGCCCGAAGCATCCATATCGAAACTTTGATAAAAGATGCCTGACGGGCAAATGTCATCTTGAACGTCTGTGTAATGCCAATCTCCTCCTCCCGCATCCTTGTAGGCAATTCTTAATGTATCTCTCTGGATGGAGGAATCGAGGACATGATAACCGATATAGGGAATACTGTCATCTTTAAGAATCAGCTTGACATAAAACGTCTCGGTAATGTCCTGGACCAGCTCGGTCTTCCATCCGCTGCCATCGTAGCTGGCGTACATCACCCAACCCGAATCATCACGGGTGTAAGCGATATGGGGATTATCATTATTATCTATGGCGATACTGGTTCTAAAACCCTGCACCCCGGGATTAATCCCGGAATCAATCCACTGATTGACCCAGCCGGTATCGTCCCAGAAAATATGCCGCAAGTTAAACAAGTGAGCGGAATAACTGATATGCGGTCTATCCTGCGAATCGAGGGCAATACTACTATGCAAACCGGCAATACCCAGGCTGTCAAGCGCCCTGATATTCCAGTTAGCACCATTGTAATAGGCATAATATAAATATAGATTATCACCATTACAGTAGGAAATATGCGGATTACCATTGCGATCCAGGGCGATGGAACAATTGATACCGGCCGCCGTGCCGGTGCTGTCCAGAACGTCTTTTACCCAGACATCAGCCTGCGAAATTACCGGCGGAAAAAGAAATAAAATAAAAGCCGCAAATACTCTAATTTGTTTCATAGTCAACTCCGTAATTTTGAGCGGCAATTTGTAAGCGAATTGCCTTATACATTGTCTCCAACAAATACTATATCAATATATTATTATATAAAAATATACATCAAATTCACTATTTGGCAAGCGGTATTTGAGTCTTAAAATGGGGAGGGGAAAAGTCGACAATTCGAATCCGCGAGCAAAAAAGCTCTATGGCTTCAGAATCACGCCGCGACCACGACGACCATCAATAATAACCTCGACCGGTTTATCGAGCGCCACATGCCGAATATATTCGGTCTCACGAATTACCGATTGCGCATTAAGCCAGTCCCAGTCGATTGAATTCAAATCATTAGTCTTGTTGATGGTCAAATACCCGATCTGAAACGCAATCAGATTCTGGAAAAAATGAGTCCCGAACGATGGCGTCACCGAAAAATCGCCGTAAGTCGCCTCGATAATCACACGCGCCGCCGAAATCTGATCCCATTTGGTCGGTACCCCCAGCCAGCGATCGGCCGTTCCCCATCGGCCGGGACCCAATAACAGATATGACCGCCCCTGCATCCTGAAAGAGTCGTTAAATTTGCCGACCTGATCGGCAATCACCGGCGTCTGCGAGCGATTAAACGTGTCCGGACGGACAAAAATAATATCCTTAATCGTCTTATTTCGACCATTGCTGAGGGCCTGATCACTCTGACAGAAAATTTTCTCTTTCTTTAAATTCTGAAGAGAAATTTCCTCCATGAATGTGTTGGCCGCCATCGGACGAATCTGCAGGAATCCGAATTCATTCGGTTCTTTCGATGTGGAATCCAGCTCCGCCGCGAATTCGATTTCAACCGGCGAGTTCATCCCGGAACTGCCCATCTGCAGCAGGAATCTGATAATCTCCGCCAGCGGAAAAATTCTGGATTTTAGAATCGGCGCCATCGTCACTATCTTTATCCCCTCTCGCGACGTTCCGTCATAAACCTTATCATTATCGGGCGAGTACGTCGATCCGACATAGGCCAGCGAACCGTCGGTCTCCGCCTGCTCGGTTCGCAGACGGGTGAGCCCCATATCACCACCGGGAGTGGGTACAACATAAGGGTCGGTCATATCGATAGCATAAAACTCGTGCTGAGAATTTTTCAAAAAATCTTTGGGCGTTGAAAACTGAGGAAGATTCTGTGGATTACTCGGTGAAAAGTACAGACATTTTTCGCCTTCGACGATTGTTTTACCCAATCCCAGAGCGACATAAGCGACGCCTTCCTCCGGTTTTATATTTCCTATCGAATAAAAGTTGTATGAACGGGCAACGCCGGAAAGAATCGGATAGAATGAATTATTCCGATTGCGCCCGACCACTTTCTGAATCACAACCGCCATCTTTTCTTCTTCCACCCGATTGGACGTTGCTTCGATATAATTCTTGGAATTTCTAAAAAAGATCGAGGCGAAGATGTACTTAATCGCCGTTTCCAGTCTTTCCAGACGGACTTTTTTATTTTTATGACAATTAGGGAGCATATGCGTGTCGAATATTCCGGCAAAAGGCTGATAATGTGAATCTTCAAGAAGCGACGAGGAA
This sequence comes from uncultured Ignavibacteriaceae bacterium, assembly GCA_964452645.1. Taxonomy (GTDB): domain Bacteria; phylum Zixibacteria; class MSB-5A5; order GN15; family PGXB01; genus CAYXTW01. The sequence goes on along the minus strand of CAYVMO010000005.1, from coordinate 55,155 downwards.
CGAACGGCTACCGGGTAATCGACGATATCGACAAATGCCCCCAGATCGGAAACAACGTCTTTGGGAAGCTTGGCATTTACAAAAGTCTGCGCGATTTCGTTGTCGGAGCGGTCGCCCAGAGCAAATTCCAGGAGATTATTTTTATCCAGAAAACTGTCAAAAATGGCCGTGCCGATAATAGTCGTCGATGGCACCGAAATCCGGACCCCTTCAAAAGAATTATATACATTGTAACGTCTAAGCAAACGATTGACAAATGCCAGCCCTCGCCCCTTTCCGCCTAATGACCCATTACCGATTTTTACGAAATCGGACTGTTGATCAAACTGTTCTCTCGAAAAATCACTGACAATGCCCAGTTGTTTTTCATGCCGAAAGTTTCTGAATGTATTAATCAAATAACTGCGGATTGTTTCCGTATCCTTAAATTCGTTTACTTTCCTCGGTCGCAGGCGAGCGGCCAGATCGAATTCCGTCCGCGCCATCAGCCAGTTGGAAAAATGATTACGGCTACCGTGAAAAACCAGTGATTCGGCCGATACTGTTTTCAGGCAATTTTCCATCGAATGAAAATCGACAGCACGGGCAACCTCCTTGCCGTCAGGTGTTCGAAAGACAAAATCCCCGAAACCGTAATTTTTCAAAATAAATGACCTCAAATCGGCCAGCAGCGTCCGCGTTTTCTTGTGAAGAAAAGCGACGCCGCATCTGGCGGCCAATTCGGCGTTTTGAAGATTCGAAGATTGCAGCAGAATAGGCAGGTCGGGGACTTTTTCTTTGACTTCAGCGGCGAAAGTAATACCGGCCTGATCTTCAATCCGCCCGCCCATAGAAAAACGGACGTCGGATATGATACCCAGCAGATACTCCTGATATTTATTAAATAGTTTCCAGCCCTCTTCGTATGTTTCGGCCAGAAGTATTTTCGGGCGCGCTCTCATTCTCAGCATTCTGTGAGCGGTATTCAATCCATCGTGCATCAGATTCTGCGTTTGGCGTACGATTTCGGCATAAACCAAAGGCAAATATGACGAATAGAAGCGCACCGAATCTTCGATAATTATTATCACCCTGACACCAACCAGCCGCGTATCGGAATCGACATTTATTTTATCTTCCACATATTTAATGATGGCCATGAGAATATTGGATTCGCCGCTCCATAGAAAGGCTTTGTCTATAGCTTGGTGATAGCTGTTTTCTTCCAATATTTCCAGATCGCGCGGATCGAAGGCCAGCAAGACAATCGGAATATTTTTCGACTTTTTCCTGGCTCTTTCGGCAAATGAAATAATGTTGACATCGCCCATCCGACGAATAACCATAATCATGTCGAATTTCTGAACACGCAGCAAATTAAGCGCCTCTTCCCCGGTTGAAACTCGTTTTATCTGGGGAGCCAGCGATAAATTTAACTCCTGATAATCGCTCGAAATAAGCTCGCCGACCTGTCCGTCCTCTTCCAGTATAAATGAATCATAAAGACTCGAGACCAGAAGAATATTTTTGACCTTGAATTGCATCAAGGAGTCGAAGCGGGCAAAGCCGGACTCATAATCTTTGAGATCAATTTCAGGTTTCATATTCTGCTAAAACAATTAAAACAATAAATGGCTTTATTTTTTATTAATATATCGGCTATTGCCTATTCTGTCAAACATATCCAACCGAATAAAAAAATGGCGGGACAGATAACTATCCCGCCAGAATATATCCGTACTCGACAGGTTGTCTTCGCTTAGACGGCACCCTGATCAAGCATAGAGTCGGCCACCTTAATAAAACCGGCGATATTGGCACCCATGACATAATTGCCGGGATGACCATAAGCCTCGGACGTCTCTTTACAGGCGGTATGTATCGACTTCATGATATTATGCAGACGCTGGTCGACTTCTTCGCGCGTCCAGTTCAGCCGATAGCTGTTCTGGGACATTTCCAGGCCGGAAACAGCCACACCGCCGGCGTTGGCCGCCTTACCCGGACCATACAGGATCTTGGCCGCCAGGAATTTCTCGGCCGCTTCCGGCGTGCTCGGCATATTGGCACCTTCCGCCACACAGAAGCATTTATTCTTAAGAAGCGTCTCGGCATCTTTGCCGTCCAGTTCATTTTGTGTCGCACTTGGAAGAGCCACATCAACCGGAACTTTCCAGACACCGGTGCCCTCGAAGTATTTGGCTGACTTAAACTTATCGGCATATTCCTTTATCCGTCCGCGCTTGACATTCTTAAGCTCAAAGACAAAATTGAGTTTCTCCGGGGAAACGCCGTCGTCATCGACTATATATCCGCTCGAATCGGAAAGCGTTACGACCTTGCCGCCCAACTCATTCACTTTCTCGGTAGTATACTGAGCCACATTACCCGAACCGGAGACAGCAACTCTCTTACCTTTAAATGATTCCCCTCTGGTTTTTAGCATCTCGTTGGCGAAATAAACGCAGCCGTAACCGGTCGCTTCCGGACGAATTAACGAACCGCCCCAGTTCAGACCTTTACCGGTCAGAACGCCCTCGAAGGCGTTGCGGATTCTCTTGTATTGCCCGAAAAGGAAACCGATTTCACGGCCACCGACACCGATATCACCCGCGGGAACGTCGGTATTCGGGCCGACATGACGGAACAATTCGGTCATGAAACTCTGGCAGAAATGCATTACTTCGTTATCCGATTTGCCCTTGGGGTCAAAATCGGAGCCGCCCTTACCGCCGCCCATTGGAAGTGTCGTCAGTGAATTTTTGAAAACCTGCTCGAAGCCGAGGAATTTCAGAATACCCAGGTTGACACTGGGGTGAAACCGCAAACCGCCTTTGTACGGACCGATGGCGCTGTTAAACTCGATCCGAAAACCGCGATTGACCTGGATTTTACCGGCATCATCAACCCACGGCACACGGAACATAATTACCCGTTCCGGCTCAACGATTCGTTCAATAATCTTAGCCTCGATGTATTCCGGATGCTTATCCAGAACCGGCTCAAGTGAGTCCAGAACCTCGCTGACAGCCTGATGAAACTCCGGCTGCGCGGCGTGTTTGGTTTTGACCATATCGAATATGGATTGCAAATACTGATTCATTTGTAACTCCTACTTTATTAACCTAAACCAGTTTGTTAATATTTTCACAAAGTCACGGAAATAAAGTCAAGGGCTTCGAATTGTCAATAGCCTTTTTGCCGTTTTTGCCAAAAAAATTAAAAAAATGGACCAAATACGGCGCCACCGAAATATGGGGCTTTTTTGCCATGTCGTCGGGAATTTTTTCTGCCAAAAACCATTAGACTGTGGGAAATCCCGCAGCCGTCGGGGCTGACAGCGCGAAAAAACTGACAACCGATAACTGAAAACCAACTATTATTTCCTCTTGACGCCTTAAATATTTCAACATATATTCTCTTGACCTATGAGCAAAGGCAGGTCAATTTTCAAAACAAAATCGAAGGAGGCTCTCATGCGGTCAAAAACCGATCTTAAAAAATTATCGTTAATTGCGCTGTTAACCGTAGTCATTTTCGCGCCGAATATCCTGGCCGATAATGACCTGGCGTCATGCCCGGTTCGATTCGCTATCGCCAGTGACCGCACCGGGGGGCATGTCGATCATATCTACGACCAGATAATCACCGAAATCGAAAGGATGCGGCCCGATTTTGTGATGACGGTCGGCGACCAAATCGAGGGTTACAGCGATGACACCACCACGCTCTATAAACAATGGCATGAATACGATTCAATCGTGACGCAGTTAACCATGCCTCTTTATCTGACCCCGGGCAATCATGATATCTTAAGCGATATTGCCGAAAAGGTCTTCCGCAAATTCCACGGGGATCCTCACTATTCGTTCGATTTTCGCGGCCTGCGTTTTATCGTCCTTGATGTCGGCCGCTGGGAATCAAGTGCTGAGATTCCCTCCGAACAGATTAATTGGTTGATAAACGATCTTCAAAACAACCAAAACGCCGTTTATACTTTCGTATTTATGCATAAACCGTTCTGGTACGAAACGACCGCAGTGGGCAAACCGGACACCCTGCATAGTCTATTCGTCAGTTATGGTGTCGATGCCGTCTTTACCGGACATTTTCATGAATATTTCTCGGGTACGTACGACGGTATTATGTATACCAGTCTGGGGAGCTCCGGCGCCGGTACCGAGGCCTCACCCGACGGACTGCTTTATCAATTTGGCTGGGTGACGGTCGACGGCGACGGCATCCACATTGCGCCTATTAAAAAAGATGCCGTTTTGGCGTGGGACGAAATCACCGCCGAAGACCGAAAAGTATTTGATCCCATTCGACGTTCCGGTCTGATGTTGGGTGAACCGATTCTGGTCGACAACAATTTGACCGTCACCAATGCCCGCGCGACAGTGATACTCAACAACACTTTTTCAAATAATTTTGTGAACGACACGGTCAAATGGAACGTCCCCGAAAACTGGACCGTCGAACCCGAGATGCTTCCGATAATGGCTGATCCCCGTGATACCAGCGTCTGCTTTTTCAACGTCTCCAGCAGCGGCGGCCTGTATCCGTTACCGAAATGCGAATTCGATTTTATATATGCTCTCGGCAAAAAAATTACCGTTAGCAACTATCTTAAAATCGCCCGGCAGGCGGAGTGTCCTTCGGCCAAAAAAGTCAAAATCGACGGCGACATCAAAGAAGATTTCTGGGGTGAACCTATTACACGGTTTTTCGCCGCCGGCGGCGGTGACATGACCACCGAACCGGTGAAATTTTATTTCGCCCACGATAAGAAAAATTTGTATCTGGCGGCCTATTGCGAAGAATCAAAGATGGATTCGCTCAAAGCCGATATCACCGAACATGACGGCGCTATTTACGGTGAGGATTGCGTCGGTTATTTTATCGAGACGATCATTCACAGCGATACCATCTATCAAATATATTTCAATCCCAATGGCGTTTCTTTCGATCAGAAAATATGGAAAGGTGAGGACGGTTACGCCGATGCCGACCGTGAATGGAACGGCGATTATAAAACCAAAACCCGAAAGGGTGACGGCTATTGGTCAATCGAGATTCAGATACCGGTCAAACAATTCGGACTAAAAGAGATTAAAGCCGACGACAAAATGCGCCTTAATTTCCGTCGCAAACAAAGTCGGCTAAATGCCCCCGCCGACTGGCAAACGCCGATTGACTATTACGCCGACACTTACGGATTTCTCATTATGAAATAAAATTTGGAGGCGTGGTCATAAGCCCCGCTGCCTTTAAACAAAACCGGGATTTAATCGTCAATCATTTTAGCAATATTCCCAAAATCATTTCATAAATTAGGTTAGGAATATGAAAGAAAAATATTACACCGAAAAAAATATCGATAAGCAGGCGAAAAAATATCTTGATGAAATCGCCTTGCTTCGTGATGGCCGTAAATGGAATTTGGACAAAAAGAAAGCGGCTCTACTGGTGATCGATATGCAGAAATACTTCGTCGATGAATCTTCCCACTTCTGCATCCCCTCCGCGCGCGCCATTGTCAAAAATATTAAAAGTCTGCAGGATACTTTCCTTTCATATCATCTTCCGGTTTTTCAAACCCGCCACCTGAACACCGAGCAAAACGCCGGACAAATGCTTAACTGGTGGGGTGAACTTATTAGGGAAGAAGATCCGATATCTGAAATCATCGATGACCTGCGCGATAATAGAATTGAAATCATCAAAAAATCGCAGTACGATGCTTTACTTAATACCAACCTGGAAACGATTCTTAGAAGTAAAAAAATCGACCTGTTGGTCGTAACCGGAGTGATGACGCACTTATGTTGTGAAAGCACAACCCGCGGCGCCTTTATGCGCGGTATTGAAGTTTTGTTCACTATTGACGCTACCGCTACACATCACGAGGATTTTCACCGCGCCACCCTTATGAATCTGGCGCATGGTTTCGCGGTCCCGGTGCTGACTTCGGAATTGCTTTCCGAATTAAATCAAAAAACAAAGCAAAAGACGATATCAATGTCTTAAAATCGCCGCCAAACCTTTAAAATTTTACAACCTGTCTTGCTATTTTACGTATTCTTTGTTAATTGTGTATTGCTGTATTTTGAAAATTGATAATTAACTCAATATAACAGGAGATGAATTAATGAGTCTCACGAAATCCGTAACATCAATTCTGCTTCTGGTCTTGGCTCTGCTTTTTGTCGTCGGCTCCATTCCCGTTTCGGCTCAGGTCGAAGAAGCCCCGACCCGTGACCAGATCGCAGATCAATACAAATGGGATCTGACTGATTTCAGTTCTTCGGACGAAACCTGGGAAGCAGACTACACCAGGCTCTTGGATACGATTCCCACGATTGACGAATACAGAGGCAAACTCGGCAGTTCGGCCGAGACTCTGCTGCAAGCCCTGGATTTAGTCGAATCGATCGGCAATACGGCGCATCGTCTTTATGTCTACGCCAATCTTAAAATGGATGAAGATACGCGTGTCAGCAAATACCAGGAGATGTCCAGCAAGGCACGACTGGCCTATTCTCAGTTCGGACAGGCGGTCGCCTATATGCAGCCGGAAATCCTCAAAATCCCACAGGAAAAAATCCACGAGTGGATGGACGGAAACAAAGAACTGGCTGTCTACCGACACCATATCGATGATATGTTCCGCCGACAGGAACACGTTCTCTCCGAAAAGGAAGAAAGAATTCTGGCGCTGGCTTCACCGTTAGCGGCCGGACCGCAGAATATATTTACGATGATGGATGACGCCGATATTAAATTCGGAACGGTTGTCGATGAAGACGGCAATGAAGTCGAACTTACCCGCGGACGTTACAGTCGATTGCTCGAGTCCAAAGATCGTGAGGTTCGCAGACGAGCCAGCGATACTTATAATTCCGCTTATAAAGGTTATATCAATACGCTCGGTGCCACCCTGGCCACTTCAATTGCCAAAGATTGGTTTTTCGCGCAGGCACGCGATTATAATAGTTGCCTTGAAATGTCTCTGGATGGCGACAGCATTCCGGCATCGGTATTCCATAACATCATTAAGGCAGCCAATAACAATCTCGCTCCGCTGCAGAAGTATGCTTCAATTCGCAAAAAGTTTTTGGGTGTTGACACGCTTTTCGGATTCGATATGTATGTTCCTTTGGTGGAAAACGTCCAGACCGAATTCAAATACGAAAAGGCCAAGAAAATCGTCCTGGAATCTCTCAAACCGCTCGGAGATGAATATCTTAAAAATGTCGAAATGGCCTACAATTCCCGATGGATCGATGTCTATGAAACTCAGGGTAAGGGCTCGGGCGGTTACAGCTGGGGAACATACACTGTCCACCCGGTTATTTTGATGAACTGGGCCAACTCGCTCGATAATGTCTTCACTCTCTCTCACGAGATGGGCCATACCATGCACAGCTATTATACCAACAAGAATGAACCGTCGGTCTATGCCGGTCATTCGCTCTTTGCCGCCGAAGTCGCCTCGACCTGCAATGAAGCCCTCACGATTAACTATCTGCTGAAAAACGCCCAGGATAAAAATGAAAAACTGTATATCCTCGATCATTATATCAACATGTTTATCGGCACCTTTTTCGTCCAGTTATTTTTCTCCGAATTCGAATTACAGGCGCATGAAACGGTCGAAAAAGGTGAGGCGCTTTCCTCGGACAATATGCGCAAAATGTACCGCGATGTTTACCAGAAATATTACGGACCCGATTATTTTATTCCCGAAGGCCGCGATATCGGCTGTCTGAGAATCAGTCATTTTTACCGCGAATACTATGTCTATCAATATGCAACCAGCTTCGCCGCCTCTCAGATGCTCTCAAAAATGATTCTTGACGGCAAACCCGGCGCCAAGGAAGCTTATCTGAAGTTTATTGAAACGGGCGAATCGGATTATCCGATCGATATCCTTAAAAGGGCCGGGATCGATTTCACCACCACCGAACCGTTCGATTATACTCTGCGAATCTTTGCCAATCTGATTGACCAATACGAGAAACTGCTTTTAAGCAACTGATTTTACCGCATTCGCTGTAAATTAAAAACCGGAAGCCAATCCCGACTTCCGGTTTCTTTTTTCGTTCATTTCTGGACATTCTCAATCGAATTTATTATATATCCTCAATGTTGATTTTTTAACATTTAGATTGAGGAGTTTATATGAAACTCTTTGTTTTGTTGTTTTCACTCCTGTTTGTGGTCGGTATAGTGGCCTGTTCCGGCAACAAGGAAGGAAAGAAAACCGAAACCCAACAGCCGGCGCAGACCAAGAGCGATACCGCAGCCACCAAAGCGCCGATCGAGGCAAAACCGATGACGGCGGCTGTTTCGGGCGATACGGTGACAACCGAATCAGGTTTGAAGTACATCGTAATCAAGGAAGGAACCGGCGAGACACCGAAGGCGGGTCAGACAATTGTCGCTCATTACACCGGCATGCTCCCTGACGGCAAAAAGTTTGACAGCTCGATCGACCGGGGTCAGCCGTTCAAATTCAAACTCGGCGCCCACCAGGTTATTCAGGGCTGGGATGAAGGTTTCGCCACCATGAAAGTCGGCGAAAAGCGTCGATTAATTATTCCGCCGAATCTGGGTTATGGTGCGCGCGGTTATCCGCCGGTAATCCCCCCCAATTCGACCCTCATCTTCGATGTGGAGTTGCTGGGCATAGAATAAAAAGGCAAAAAACCGGTTGACTTGCCGTAAGGTATATATATTTTGACCGCGTAAAATGGCGGGGGATATTGCGTAGGTCAGGATCCCTGCCTTAAACATGAGCGAAGCGCAATGTTGAAGGGCCCGAGCGAAGTGAAGGGCGATCCTGACAAATGTTGTTTCGACAACGGAAGAGAATTATATTGGCGGGGGTGTAGCTCAGTGGTAGAGCATCTGCCTTTTAAGCAGAGGGTCGATGGTTCGATCCCATCCACCCTCACCAAAAATTTATAACGTCTTGTCACTATAGTAACGTTTTACTAAAAGTAACGTCGTTACAAGTGACGACGTCACAATGCGCCATTAGCTCAGTTGGTAGAGCAGCTGACTCTTAATCAGCGGGTCTCAGGTTCGAGTCCTGAATGGCGTATTTTTTATTGTATGGAATTTGCCTCCATATATATTCCTCGCATTTGCGTGTGCGTTGCAAACCTCCCCTCCGATATGCGGGCGGCAGACGTGCCAGTCTGCCCCCTGATGAAAGTGGTTGGCGTCGGCCCCGAGAAGTCCTGAGTTTTACGAAGGGTGCGCCAACAAAAGGGCCTCGTTTTGCATGTAAAACGTCATTCTCATGGCTTTTTCATGGCCAAAAATCCGTGTAACAGGTTGTGGCGGTTGATAGTCCGATGAATTGGGTTCGTTTCGCATATTTTAACATCTTTATTTTTTTATCTTCCCCCCTCAATAAATACTGTGGGCAGAAACGTCCTCTTCTGCCCCCTGATGAAAGGTGGCCAGCGTACGTCTTGGTGTGCAGCAAAATTCGCTGCGATTGGAATTGGAGATTTTGAATTCGAAAAGTATAACATTTAAAAATCGGGCCTTTTTCATGTTTCTACATAACGGCCCGAAGACAGGATTAACATTGATTTGGTGCGGAAATTGTAAATGGGGGATGAAATAATGTGTTTTACGGAATATTATTACGATCCCATAGCAAGCTATAGGGCACCCGGGCTATGGGGCGCCGTTGCATAAAAAAATTGAAAATAATGGAAATATTATTATAATAACATTGGATGTAATAATTATTACATCAAATTCCCATTAAATATTAAAATAATACTTGACAATATATAATGTAATTATTATTATATTAATAGTAATTTAAATAAAGGTGATTGATATGATCATATGCTTTAATTGTTCTTCGTCGACAAAGCAATTGTTAGACAACATGGTCGAAGCAGGCCAATATGATGACTATGGACAAGCAATAGCTTGTGCAATTGAGAATCTTTATATTTTGCATCGAGAAATACCGGATAAGGGTTCACTCATATTTGGTTCTAACAAGAGGATGAAGCAGTCTCATATGGATGTAATCCTTGACCATGGGCTGAAGAATGATCTCTTTTATTACGAATCTCGGGATTCAAAAACAGAAAGAATATCATATAAAATACCCTCTATTTTTGGGAGAGACGATTTAATAAAGCCGAGAAAATTTGCAGATTTGCAGCCAAATGAGCGGTCTTACGAAGATGAGATTCCGCCAAATAAGTGGATTTTTGGCATGTATAACAAACTACTTCCGGCAAAGGCTAATTGTCGGGCGTTGGCACATTTATTAAAAGATACCAATGGTAGCGTACGATACAACTATGCAAGATCAGAAATTAGTAAATGGGCCTTCAAATTGGGTGATTATCTTAAAATCATCGATTCAAAATCGGACCTTAGTCGGGATGAGGCCCTTTCAACGGCATTTCCAATTTCCAAAAAAGACCGCGAAAAAAGTATTAGCCGATATCTAAATCAATTTTTAGGAAATGTAAATAAAGAAGGACATATAAATAGCCTATTGGTATCATTAAAGCTCATCAACTATAAACCAAGCAAAGACCCTGAAATTATGTTAACGGATGTCGGTTGGCAATTTGCAGAGCTTGAAAATCCATTGCTTGATAATATACAATCAGGTACCAATCAGAAATTTTCCGATTCTGAAATAAACTGCATGCTGCGACATATTTCGAATAATATCTATATAGAAGACTATACTTACCGTAAAATTATCTTATTGATTCAGGAAGGCAATAATACTCCAAATAAATTAGATTCGGCCCTAAGCCCTACACTTCAAAACAAGGAGACCGGAAACTCAACCAAGTCATTCCTTTCTTCTCAAAGGTCCGGAGCAATCTCTAGGATGGTGGATTTGACATTGGTAGAAAGAATATATAAAGGTGTTTTTACTTCGTACAGAGTTACTGAAGCTGGCAAAAACTATGTTAAATAGGGATCTAATAATATAAATAAATTAATATTACGAGGTAATATAAAATGGAATTTAAGGAAAATGAATATAAACACATAAGTATTGACGAATTAGTCGTTTATGCTATACATCGCCTTAATAATGAAAAGAAGGAACCTACATTTGAAAATATTGTTGCGAAATGTTTCGATTTGTTTCCAAAAAAATTTCACTTAATTGGATACCCCCATTGGCCCGATTCTGCTAGAGTAAATAAGTCATGGTTAAGATGCCGTACAGATTTTCATTATATATCTGGTTCCGTCAAAACAGGTTTTCAGCTTACATCTAAGGGACTTAGTATTGTTGAAAACGTGATGCGTAAAATTCGATCTACAGCTCATCAGAAAGCTCATCTAAAAAAAAGAATCATAGAAGAGCGATCAAGAGAGGAAACGTTTATAAATGAATTGGAGAAAAGCACGGCCTTTAAGAAATATAAAAGATCAAGAAGTGAATTCAATTTATCAGAATTTGAACTATGTGATATGTTATTCTGTACACTTGAAAGCCCTTTAGAGCTTAGGAAAAAGAATATTGCGTTATTAAAAGAATATGCTGAAAAATTGGATAGACAAGAGGCCTTAGAATTTTTGCGGAAATGCGAATCTAAATTCGCAAAATACCTTTCAGCTTACAAGATAGATAAAATAAAAGAAGATTTTAGCGGAGGCATGTTTAGGAAAAGCAAAAAAGGAAGTCGAAAAAAATGAATTTTGTCAAGCGTCAAGTAAAAGTCGACCCACGATTGCTACAACAACTTTCAACGTGGGCAATTAAAAGAGACTTAATAAGAGCTTTGGTGGAATTAATTACGAATTCTGATGATAGCTATAAAAGGCTTGAAGAGCAAGGAACACCAGGGTCAGGTTTGATAATGGTAAGAGTAAGTCGAAAGCATAAACATTCCATAATTGAGGTCATTGATGAGGCGGAAGGATTTAATGCGAAGAGGATGGATGAAAGAATTGGAACATATGCAGCAGACACTAGCGGTTTTTCTGATGGTAAAGATGTTAGAGGATTATTTGGCCGGGGTCTTAAGGATGCAATACTTGCTTTGGGTAAGGGATCTATCAAGTCAATAAAAGACGGATTTTATAATGAATGTCTCCTCGATAAAATAGAATATAGCCGCAATGAACCCATAAAATTACGGAAGAGAGACAAGAAAAAAGTAGAGTCACAGCTTAAAATATACAATCACGGGACAAACGTTTCAATAACTATTAAAAATCCCAAAGTCGCTATTCCTCAATTTGATAACATAATCGAAAGTTTGTCCAACTATTACAGCCTTCGAGATATAAATAGCTCAAATAGAAGGAATATAACAATCGTCGAAATTAATGATAGTGGTGTTGAAAAGGGAACACCAAGTAAAATTGCCTATAGATCTCCTATCGGGCGTATGGTACTAGACAAAAGTATAAATATAGCCTATGGTTCGATATCGCCCTCCGCGAAGTTGACGATATACATGGCAAAAGATGCTTTGGATCAGGAAGGGCCCTGTCGGAATGGAGGTATCTTGATTTGTGGCAAATCGAGTATTCACGACATATCTTTGTTCGCTTTCGAAAATAATCAGTACGCCAAGAGAATATACGGCCGTTTAGATTGTGCATTTATTGACGAGCTTATTAAGGATAATGAGCCTGTAATATCCGATAAAAGAAGCGGATTAGAATGGAAGCATGAATTCGCAAAATCGATGACTGCGGCAATTGATAAGGAGCTAAAGCCAATTATTGAATCGATAAGGAAAGAGGAAGAAGAAACGAAAAAACGTATAGAAAATGAAAAGACACGACAAAGATTTAAGAAGACTATACACAAGTTAAATCAAATTGCAAAAAATGAATTAGGAAAAGTTGATAGTGTGACAGATGGGGATGGGAATGGCTAGATTCATCGGGCCCTGCCCCCAAATGGTTTTGATTTTATTCCCGAATACTATCATATTATTATAAATTTGAAATCAAGCCTAAGTTTAAGATTGATTGTACCATGGATTGTGCCAGAAGACGCAAAACTTACGATTACAAGCGATAATGATGATATTGAAATCATTCCTAATGACATGGCACCAATCAGTAAGAAAAATGCGGATGAAGATGATATGGTCACTATCAATCCTAAAATTATTGGGAGAAGGATTGGGGCAGAAGCCATAATTACTGCATCGGCCAACGGTTTGAAGACAGAAGCATATGTAAAAGTTGTTTCTAAATCAGCTCGTAAGCAATCTTCTGAAAAACGCAGAAGGTCGTTGTCTGGACTATTCTCGGATATAAAGCTGAATCCGAATTTGGATCCCAAGATCAGAACATATTTCGACCATAACACCGGAATTATTTCAATATCAAGCAATTCACCATCAGTAAAAAAGTATTTAGGACAAAATGACAAAGGACAGGATGAACCCCACTTTCAAGTACTGGTAGCGGAACTAGTTACAGATGCTGTTTGCCGTGAATTGGCAAGGCAGAAGGCAGATAAGAATAAATTACCCTATCTAGGTGACGATATTACAGGCGCTATCAACAAAGAAATAAATAGGTTAATATATGAATATGCCCATATAATTCATGAATTACTTGTAGATCGTCATCTTTTTGGGAAACAAACAGCCTCGTAAGTCGACCTACGAAACTGCGAAGCTTATGCCTCAGACATGTATTTTAATGTCGAATTTATTTTCCTCCCTGATTTTCGTACATACCCTCACTTAAGATCCTGATTGTCCCCCAGCCTGTCAGCAAATCAACCTTTGGTCCGCCAGTACCTCGGTCGATGGTGCAACGATTTGTACGATAGGTATCGTTTTCGTTAAGTCTTTTGGTAATTGACTCGGTACACTCAAACGGAGAAATTATTTTACCCCTATCCTCATTCCGGCTCAGAATTAACTGAAACGAATCACCGAATGTCGGTACGCGAAGCCTTACTTCGCCTGATGTCGATGCCGCATGTAACTCTTTCGACGGCAGATGCGGCAAATCGATGTCGATGACTCCGTCCGATGTCACCAGCTTACCATATTTAATTATTTCACAATCAACCAGCGTGATCGGCGTCGATGCGGTCGTCAAAGTCAACTCGCCGGCACGGACCGAATTGACTTGTATCGGCATACTGGCCGCATGAGCCTTCAAACTTTCTACCTGGAATCCCTGAAATGTCAGATACCCTTCAGCGCTGATACACTCAATGGATTGATATGGAACGGCTCCCGGAAGAAAAATACGCAACGCGGTTTCACCCCTGGCCTCGTTATCATGGAGAGTTTCCTTAATAGTAAGGTGCCCCTCTGTTTCAGTAATCTCAAGTGTTACCGTTTCTGGATCCTCCATATTATTCTCGGAGATTACAATCACTTTGTCCAAATTGTGAGCTTTAATGTCCACGGACCCAGTGACTGCTGTGATATCCAATGATCGAATATCTTTAAATTCCTGCGTTCGCACTCTATCAGCAGCCGGGGCTCCCTCCACTAAAAAGATTATCATTATAAAAGCCGCGGCTAAGCATCCGCTTAGACCGATTTTCCCTGGTTTAATTAAGCGCATATGGATTCTCCCCAATATAAATTACCGACGTTTAGCATGGTGGTTTTCCAAACGTATTTTAAAATATGAGTAAAATATATATATTATTACACGTCTTTTGTCAAGCGGTTTTCCCAGACGCGGCGAGCGCAAACATGGACCATGTGTTGCATGTTTCATGCAAGTACGAAAGATTAAATAAAAATGTCGAAACCGCAGGGATTTCGACCTACTATGCGTTCTCCTTTATTTTCGTTTTCTAATAAAGGAGAGAGCCGGGAATTATTTTTGATTGGGTGGGGAATTTGTGAAGATGATGTGGTTTAATGTGGTATATTGTATAAAAAAATTAATGGCATTGCATTAAGAAACCCACCCCAAGGGGTGGGCCACCCAGCCGAAACGAAGCCATTTTTTGTGCACCCAAAAACGTGGTCGGCGGTCCAGAAAAAGACCCGCCGCCTCCCGGTAGGTCTGAGGACCTACCGGGCTCGACATTTGTCGATATGCGAAACGAAGCCATTTTGCCAATGGATATTATTGCGGTCAGTGTACGTCCTCGTGCCCCAACGTACATTTATCAAAAGATGCCTACACCCGCTTCAGGAATTCAATCCCCTGATTGTGGTTTTTTAAAAACGGATGCGAGTTATCATTGACGCCGGTCTCTTTGGCGTTGCGGATACGATGCACCAGTTCGATCGACGGCCGTGTATCATTCAGCCCGTATCCCCGTCCGGCCAGAATCTCCTTATAGACAATCGTATGCAGATCGGTAAAGCCGCCGGAAAATTCGATCTCCTCGCCGTCAAC
The DNA here is from genome assembly GCA_964452645.1 of uncultured Ignavibacteriaceae bacterium. GTDB lineage: Bacteria > Zixibacteria > MSB-5A5 > GN15 > PGXB01 > CAYXTW01. The sequence goes on along the minus strand of CAYVMO010000005.1, from coordinate 39,813 downwards.
CGTAATCGACCGATATGTCCGCTGTCCCTTACCGCTTATCTCGGACGGCAAATCGTTTTTGTCGATCGACAGAAACCATTTGACATGAGCTTTCTCCAACTCGATAATTCCGCCGGTTCGGGTGCTGTTGGCGACATGCACCTCGCTGTACTGCACACTTCCAAAAAGCCAGATGAGAATATCGAAGAAATGAATCCCGATATTGGTCGCCAGTCCGCCCGACCGCTCGACCTGCCCTTTCCACGACACCTGGTACCACGGTCCCCGTGAGGTGATATATGTCAGGCAAATCTGCTTTTTGGTCATTACCGTCTCATTTCGTATTTTCTCGCGAAGGGCGATCATCGACGGATGCACCCGCAGCTGCAGGATGGTGTAGATTTTCTGTTGCTGCTCGCTTTCCAGTTCCTCGAGGGCATCGATATTCCACGGATTCAGCACCAGCGGTTTTTCGCAGATGGCGTGCGCCCCGACTCGCAGCGCGAAACGGACATGGGCATCATGCAGATAATTTGGCGAACAAATGCTGACATAATGTACCCGCTCATCCTCGCCGCGTCGGCGAAGTTTTTCGATATGCCGGTCGAAACGCTCGAATTCGGTGAAAAACCTGACATTTTCAAAATAGCTGTCAAGAATCCCGACCGAATCGTTGGGATCAACTGCCGCAATCAAATTACCGCCGTTATCTTTTATTGCCTTCATATGGCGCGGGGCGACATAGCCCGACGCGCCGGTCAAAGCAAAATTTTTGGACATCGTCAAATCCTTTTTTCACGCCTTTTCGGCCTGTTTTTTAACCCCTTTTTGTTTATCAGGAGGAATTATAAGCAATAGATGTCCGACACGGCAAGTCCTTTAATGGAAAATATTTACGAATACGGCGTTATGATTTCCGGTATATTTATGAGGTCAACATATCCTAAAAGGATTGACAAAATTATCCGATTAGGTATATTGAGTGCGGAACCAACACGACTTTATTCGCGTATATATTTTGCCTGCTCTTTCTCAACCGGAGATGGAAATGGATCGGCCTGTCTTTAAGAAGATTCGAATTTTTGGCAATGAATGCGGAAGTGGCAGGCCGAAGGCTGAATGACACAAAGTGTCGGGGGTGAAATGGTTTCGACGGGATTGGTGAGGGGTTGTTGGCGTGCCGAGGGAGGTCGGATTTCTCGTTAAACATCCGGCAACATGACAACAAATGGCGAATACGATTTAGCCATGGCCGCCTAGTATTAACTAGTTGAAGGCCCGTTCCACCTGCCTGCCGCCTTTCCGGGCGGGATGGAGCGCCGGTCAGGAAGGCTCGGTCGGCCGGACGCCTTTAAGGGCTGACTTAAAAAACAAAGGCTGGCTTTCTCTCTGGCCTGCCCCTCGGCAGGAGAGAGAGCGAGAATCAAAGAGTCGGCTACGCACGTAGATGATGGCCTGGCACCCTTTTCGGACGGGGGTTCGATTCCCCCCACCTCCAATTATTCTTCAGATACTCGGCCTCGTCGACAGGGGCTCTGGAGCCCAAGCACCTCTAATCTGACCCATCTTAAGTTATTATTGGCCTCGATCGCTACCGCCACGCTTCGACGTGGCAGGCCACGGCGCGATCAGGGTGCGATGCTACCTAATGAAAGAATATGGTCGGGAAATACGGCCGACGAATAGCTACCCGAATCTGAAAACGAAAACGGAACATCAGGCTGGAGACTTACGTAGTGATAGCTAAAAGAGGAAATAGCTTAAAGGGAATGTCGCGAGAAATAGAATGTGCGCTATCGTCGCCGTCGGATTAACAGCTTTAGACGTTCCGCGGATCCTGAAAGCACTCTTAGAAGACGATAGTGTATGAACCAGTCTCAATCTCTCTGGAGGACAAATGCAAAGGAGTCTATCTAGAATGGCCGTATCCGTGTTGTTCTTCGGTTCGTCCTGCATACCTGGTCTGTCAGGTTCAGCCCGGGCCAACAATCAAGAATCGTCCTATCGACACGTGAAGTATCTTCATTATGAGAACTCAAGTGGCGAGCGATGCCTCACCACGTTTGATTATGATGAACGGGGATGTCCTGGAGTGGCCGTGTGGGAGCAGCTTGACCAGGACCGCAGTTCTCTCGACAGCCTCAGATATGACGATCGTGGTAACCTCGTCAGAAGGTACCGTGAATACTCGGACGGAGTGACATCGGACGAGCTGTACGAGTACGACGCCGCAGGTCGCCGGGCAAAAGAGTATTTCAGCAGATCGGATGGCGTCAGCGGCGAGACCACGCATGAATACAATGGCGACGGCGATCCGACTGAGAGCCAGTGTGCAGCGTATAAGGGCTGGTTCAATGGAAGAATCGTCTATACCTGTAAGCGCGGCAGGAAAACCGGCGCCGAGATATATCAGGGTGGAGAGCGAATAGGCGAGATTCGATATGATTACGACGCTGCCGGCCGGCTGGAGCGTGAATGGTGGCAACTGGGCGATAATTGGAGCCAGACTTTCAAGTACGAATATTACAACTCGAAACCGGCACGTGACGGCAACTACACATCACCCAATGTATTTATAATCCCAAAGGACAGCTTCGCAGTGGCAGCGGAGAACTACGACTACTCGGGTGAATCAGGAGGTCCTTCCTATTACGGATATGAGCCTGGCGGAAAGCTGGTCGCGAAACGGTTTGTTCGGTCAGACGGGCTTAGCACCAACACGGCTTTTCTGTATGACGCCCATAGGCGGTTGACCAGATCCTACAGAATTTATGCCGATGGCCGTCACGGTACGTTCGCATATGAATTTAACGATGCCGGCAAGCTCGCCAGACGAACCTTGAAGGTCAGTGATGGCAGCACCGGCAACGAAAGCTACGAATATGATCAAGACGGGAAGTTGGTGAAGGCCCGATACAAGAATTTCGACTCCTGGCTGACTGGACTGATACTCTTTGAGTATGCCGACGGCCGACTCAGCAGCGGTCTCTTCAAAGGTGAGAACGGTGCTGAGGCCGCCATTTCTTTCGGATACGACGATATGAATCACCTCATGTCCATTCACTGGGACTTTACTTCAGGTGCAACCCAGACCTACACTTTCGAATATGCACACTTCGACGAATTACCAACCTTGGCAGCATATAGAATACCTTCACCGGAACCACCGGGAGTACAAGCCAGGGAATCGGAGTCGCCGGAAGAACTCTCTAATCTGCCGGAAGGAGAGCGTACACCGATCGTATTTGTCTGTTCCGTTAGCAGTTCGGCACAGCTAGAGCGAGCCTATCACCTTGCCGAGAGCATCCGTACTTTCGCCGGACGGTACCGGGACGCCCCGATGTGGATTTTCGGCCCTGAGGAATTGACGAGACAGGATGCGGCGGCACAGCGCAGGTTTGCATCGCTCAACGTGACGCTGAAGAGTGTCGAAATCCCCGATGAAGCCGGTTGGTATTACCTTTCCGGAATGGTGTTCGCTGCAGCCGAGGCCGAGCGACAAGCTGCCGGAAAGGTGGCGGTGCTGGTCTTCATGGGCAGTGACACCATTGTTCTGGACGAGCCATCCGAGTTCGTTCTGCCTGAAGGTGTCAGCCTAGGCTATTGTCCGGTGATGCACAAGAACATCAGCCCTTTGTATACCGATCCACTTGATGCATACTGGAGCAGAGCGTATTCCATCATGAATGTCGACGAATCGACTCTCTTCAAGATGACTACCCCTGCCGATGGCGACACCATACGTCCATACTTCAACGCCGGTTGTATTTCGACGCGTCCGGAGCGCGGTTTGTTCCGAATATGGGCGACGACCTATATCCAGCTCTGTGGAGACTCTCTTCTAAAACGCGAGGCGGAAAAAGACGCAATGAGAAGAGTCTTCACTTTTCAAGTGGCGTTGACCGGGACATTTCTAAACAACCTCGAACGTGACGAGATGATGGAATTTTCGAAGCGCTACAATTATCCGATTTTCTTCAAGGAGATGTATGGCGCCAAGTATGATTTCCATGATATCACAGATATCGCCACGATTCGCTATGAGAGTTTCTTTGACAATCCTCTCCAAGACTGGGATAAGCTGCTGAGCGGGCCGCCTGACAAAATAGCCTGGATCAAGGAACACTATTTGCAGGACTAATTCGTGAAGGAGATCGCAAACGAAGTCTGCCTCATTGTGTGCCGCCGCCCCACAGTTCGCATTCAGAATTACTCTTCTTTAATCTGTTTCATCGTTTTCCTGGTAGCGTCATTCTGAGGATTTAGCTCGAGTGATCTGCGGTAGCATTGAATTGCTGCGGCCGTATCACCTTTCGCAATATATATTTCACCCATGGCATCATGGGCCTCCCAGGAATCAGGGAATGAAGTAATTACCGTCTGAAAGATGAGGATGGCATTATCCAGATCACCCAGCTCTTCTGCCACATACCGGCCGGCCCAGATCAGCCAATCCTGACCCGGCACGGTAAAATGGACTGTGTCGTCTTTGAACCTGTAATATTCATCCATGGCCGCAGGAATCCCGGCATGCATGGCCACATCTTCACTTATATACTGGGACAGGCTGTGCTTGATGAGGATATGATCATACGGTTTGTTGTTTAGCAATTGATGAATCTTCAGAACCATTTCGTTACCCTCGCAGAGGAAACTGCAGTTACTGCAGATGATGATAATCTGGTCGTTTTCACTGCAATGAAAATGATTCGATTTGAACAGCTTACAAGTTCCATCGTGCCAGTAGCAGGTATCCTTTTCTTTTGTTTCCGGATCTTGCGTTACAGAAATTTCACCTACAAAACCGCTTCCGCAGGTTCCGAAGAACTTGTCGACAAGTTTTTGGGGAATAAGTGGGATAGGGGGAGCCGTCTTTACGGTTCTCATTTGCAAGTACATGTCCATGTACTTTTTTGATAACAGCTGATTCGTGGAAAGCGCTTCACTGAATTTGAAGAGATCCCCCACTGTTGAGTACAGATTTCCGTAAGCGAAGCCACAGATGGAGGGATCATAGGAATTTGTCCCCTCATTCCAGGTGCTGTAGCTGTCCCGCAGTTTCGCGTAAGAGGTGGCCCTGTTCTCGACGACCAATTCCTTCCGATCACACCCGGTTTGTAACATCCCAAGCGGTTTCAATATCTGTTCAGTGAGCACCTCTTCATAGCTCTTACCGGTCACCTTTTCTATGATCAGGCCGAGGATGAAATACCCTGCATTTGAGTAGCCATAGCCCTTGCCCGGTTCAAAGCGAAGTCCCTCTTCGGAGAGCTGCTTGAGATATTCCTGAAGATACTCCTCCTTCGTGGAAGCGTAATAGTATTTCTCGATCCCTTCAGGAAAGATCAGACCTGATGAATGGCAGAGTAGCATTTCAATGGTGATTTTGTCGCCTATATCTTTGGGAAACCCGGGCACAAAATCGGATATCGTGTTGTCAAGTTTAAGCTTGCCTTTCTCAGCCAATTGGGTGACCAGCATCGCGGTAAACTGCTTTGTGATCGATCCGATCATGAACTTCGTTTCGGGCGTGTTGGGAATATTCCGCTCAACATCCGCCAGTCCATAGCCTTTCACGAAGACTACCTCACCTTTCTCGGCAACTAAAACGCAGCCCATGAACTGGTGGTCAGCAGCATATTCATTCACCAGATTATCAATTCTGGTTTGTAGAGATTGTGGATATACGTGACTAGCTAGCGCGCAAATAGAAACGATTACACAAAGCACCAAAGGCGCAACGTGTTTCACTGTCATCTTAAGCCTCCAGGCGACTAGTACATTCATCGTCACTCTGAGTAGGTACTTTCCATAAAGTTCGTGTTTGGCCCGGGGGAAATTCGCATCTGCGGTATCGGAATGGGATTGCCGCGCGAGGTCTTCCCGGCTCAACAACAGAACTGCGTTACCCACTCCAGAGGAGATATACGGCTTTAGTTACGCGAAGGTTTCAGGCGTCAGATAAAGACACCCCCAGTGCGATCCTTGTCCGAGGACTGAAGAACAGTCACAATTTTGACACCTATGAAAAGGCCGCAGTCAAGTATTTTCTTTCTTTTTCCCCGGTCCTTTGGACCCAATTCTTTCCGTCGGATTGTTCTAGTCACCTATTCGAGCTCTTCATTATGAAGGCCCACGATAATGTTCCGTAGGAGCGGCCGCCCACTCACAAAGCACGGATTCTTCTCGATCCAAGCCAAAATTCCGGGCTGACCACTCATATGCAATTCCGACTTCTTATCTTTTCCTCAAGCTGCTTCCACCCTAAAAGGTTCGTTACGGTTAAGCATGGCATAGATAATAACCGCAAGCTTCCGAGCGATGGCCACTCGTGCCTTTTGAACATTGCTGCGATAGAGAATACGACAGAACATCCGATTCAACTCCGGTGATTTCCGGACAACGTTGATCGACGCTTCAACAAGAGCGTGACGTAGCGGCCGAGAGCCAAAACGAGTAATACCACCTGTCCAGATCGAATCTCCGGATGATCTAACCGTCGGAGTCAATCCGGTATAACTGGCTAAGGCCTTGGCGCTATGAAACCGCCTAACATCACCCACCTCGGCATAGATAACAGCCGAACGCAGCCTGCCAATCCCGGGTATTGTTTGAAGCAGCTCTACAGTAGGATTATCCTTCACACGCTCCCAGATGCGCTTGTTGATCTCGACTACCTGATCGTCAAGCATGGCAATTATCTTAAGACACTGGTCAATCGTCTGCCGAGTTACATCAGGTAAACAGAGACTCCTAAGCTCCAGTCGCGCCTTGGGAGAGGCGATATTAAACACTCTCAGGTCGATCCCGTGCTGAAACAGCAGATGTCGAATGCGATTCTTATTCATGACCACGCTCTTGACAAGGTGATAACGCTGCCGAATCAGTCCCCGCAGCAGCCGAATTTCGGCTGGCGGTACCCAGGACTCTGGAAGGAAGTTAGTCCGAAGTAACTCCGCCAGCATACGAGAATCATATTTATCAGTCTTCGACTTCGATTCCGCAATCACCCGAACTTTAAATGGGGTCGCAACATGAACCGAACCGGCATAAGGCTCGAACTGATCCAGTAACCATAGGTAATTCAGCACCGGCTCAAGAACCAGGTGAACTTTGGGATCAAGCGAACTGGCGAAGGTTGAAACCTCCTCAAAGGTATTGCCAAACCGACTCTGGCGAATTACCTTCCCGGTGGAATCGATCTCGGTGTAAACACACCATTTCTTATGGACATCGATTCCCAAATAATTTTGTGACATGGCCGCTCCTTTCTGGCTACGAATTGACTACTATAAAAAATAGCCAATCCGAGCGGCCTTTTCATATAATATCACAATATAGTTTAAGTCCTTGTGCCACAAGGCGAGTATGGGGTTCAATTCCCCCCACCTCCATTTGTAACTTGCTGCTAAACAACATATTACGTCATTATTGTTGGTTGTCTATACCTCCAAATCAACACTTTTTCTTAGTTTTCTATTCGTGCTAACGTCATCATAAAATCGAACCGTGTCAGTTGTTGAATACCAAAAGAATTGAGAAATAAAGGTAGCTTTCTATAACCTTTTATGGTCTATAGGCGTAGAAACATATAGGTAGATCATAAATATCGGTTAATGATTTACAATCCTTTTTTTGAAAAAATTAAATAAGGTTGTAGCAGAAAACACCTATTGGAAGTCTATATTTATAGAAACGTAAAAAAGAGGCTATTTTGATGAATATTAAAATCGAAAAAACAGTATTAACATTAGCGGTTATCGCCATTTTGCTTTTGGTGCCTATCAGTTCAAAATTAGATTTTTCAGAGCACAAAGTTCTTGAAAATGAAGAAGTTACATCCACTTGCGATATTAACACAAAGATCAGCGCCAAGGAAATCGATTCTGGGGATAAAATCAAGTCTATAGGGGTTCTTTGCTTTGCCGTTGGCGGGCGTAAGCTGGGTGTGCTTGCCGAAGATATCGAAATAGAGACCATTACTACCTGAAGGTCATTTCTATGTCTTTTAAAGACAAAAAAGCTATATCAAAAGAGGAGACCATCAAGCTCTTTACCAAAATTTATATTGAAGAGTATAATAGTTCAAAAATAGGTAAAACGAACTCAATGGACTTTCTTTTGATTTCTGTTAAACCTTATGTCGTTGGAGTAATAAGGAAATTCATCAATGAAACTTTTGATATTGATGATTGTCTTCAAGAAACATTTATTAAGTTTTATAGCAACTATAAATCAATTTGTGATAAAACCAAACTCTTTAGTTATTTGGGTGCAATCGCATCAAATGTGGCAAAAAGTCATTATATAAAGATACATAAAAATAGGAATATTTCTTTGGATGATCCTGATACACAAATTGAAGAGGGAGTTTTTTTGAATTGCTCCCAGGAAGATGAGTATTTCAGGGGTGAATTAAGTAAAGCAATTCTTGATGGAATTGCATCGCTTAAAGATGATTATAAAAACATTATTATTTTGAGATATGTTGAAGGTATGAGACATGAAGATATTGCCAATTTGCTTGATATGCCGGCAGGAACCGTTAGAACATATGATTGCCGTGCAAAAAAAAAGCTTATGAAATATTTAACAAATACCATATTTAAAGAGCAGGTTTATTATGTCTAATGATAAAATTAAAAATGATCGGCAAGTCGATCTCGAGTTTCTCGAAGACATCTTCTTTCAGAGCCGCGCGCCGAAAGAAAGCGTTGATGAGATCGAACTGACGCCAGCTGAAAAGAGACAGCTGAAATGGCTGAGGGAAAAATTCACGCAAAGAAACTACACCGAAATTATCAAGATGGCTGACTCTATGGAAATCCCCGATGCCGACACGCTTGTATACGCCGCTATGTCGGTCCGAGCCAATGCCGGACTAATTGACGAAAGCCTGAAATATCTCTTCAAGGCTTTGGAAATTCTTGGTAATTCCGATCCGCCGTACTTGAGAACATCAATTTACAATCAGATTGCGGTCGATCTTTATTCCAAGACCAAAGATTACCGCCTGGCCAAGGCGATTGCCCTTGAAGCGATTCACAATGCCCCGGACGGACGTCTCCGGGCCTGGTCTGCCTGGACTACTCTGGCCGAGTTGATGTTGCTTGAATGCTTCGACACCGGCGGCAACTTCAATACTGTCCTGGCCCAGATCGACAGCATCTTCCAGGATCTCCTCTCTAAGTATAACAACTGGGATAAAGATATCGATTTTACCAGATATATCAAGCGGCAGGCCCAACTCGAAGAGTACCGCACTTCGAAATATTACCTTGAGAGGTTTGCCAAAATCCTGAATTAGATTTCTCTTTTACACTATCATATCATCATGCAGGCGATCGAATTATCAATCGCCTTTGCTTTTCTGTAGCATTCTAATTATTACTCCTGTCTTAAGTTATAGAAAACTTATGAATGAAAGGAGCAATAAGATGCAAAAACAAAACTGGATTAGGTGCCTCGCAATCGTGATGATTGCCCTCGGCTCAATTGCCTGTCTCGAATCGTGCAACCTGCCGCCCATTAACATCGATATTGGTAAAGAGGGCAAGGTTGATACAGTCAGAGTTATCGAAACTAATAATGTCGAAGCCTTACAACCTTCCAATCCTGACACAGTTCAGACAGCCACTGCAATAGCCTCAATAATACCCTGCAATCAGGATAATCTTGACGATTTCTGGTTGGCTATTGACCGGCCGCCGGTTAAGGGCGGTATAAACGGCTTGCTCGACTCTCTAAAGGTGATTTACGATTCTCACCGCGAGCTGGCTATTTGTTTCAACGACTTCAAAGAGGCTGTCGATTACTACTTTAACACTTGTGATTTCAGCCCTATGGTCGCACAGTACAACAAATTCAAGCGGGTCCGTCAATTGCTCGATTCCTCCTTGGGATCAGCCACGGTACCAGAGTCACCGGTTTTGGAATATCAATCCGAGCTTGACCTATATGATAATTACTAATTTATCGCATTGCTACTCACTCAAGGGGTTCAGATCGTATGATTTATGAACCCCTTACTTTTTCTACACAACTTCTTTTAAATATTCTACAACCGGTTGAAACGTTCTATAATCATTCTGCCGGGGGTACATTATGACACTGACAAGGCGCGTTTTAAAGGCACATTGAGACTAAAAAGGTTGTTTGACCTCCAGAAATATTTGTGCCATATTTGTGCCAAATTGATGCAAAAACACCCTAAAATACACACAACCAAACAAAACCAAATAAAAGGTGGAATTTTTTGAAATACAACGAGTTGCAGCGTAATTTGAAGCGATTCAAAAAGTTATAGAAAACCCCGAGTTTCGTCTCTCCCCACCTCCATTAAATCTTGTCATTCCAAGGATTTCATGCAGGGGTAGATGTGGACATCTGTCGAACGCGATGGATATACCGTCATCCGGGTAAAAGAAAAGGGCTGGTTCCTCAGCCCTAGTTTAAATATATTTACTTCCTTACAAATGACATACCGGCTCCGGTCCGCTTCTGTACAGAAAAGTTATCAAATAGGTAATATCGAAAAGATTAATGGTTCCGTTACCGTCCGAATCAGTCGCCCATTCCGAGTTCGGCGCCGGCGCCTCCCTATAGAGAAATGTGATAATAAATGTTATATCCAGAAGATTAACTGCATCATTGGAATCGGCGTCACCGCAGAGAAATTCACAGGCATCTCCGGTGCCATTAGAGTTGTAATCATCCTGCCCCGGATTGACGACCTCAATACAGTTATCACAACTATCACCAACGTTATCGGCGTCAAAATCCTCCTGTCCGGGATTAGCATATCCAATACAATTGTCGCAACTATCGGGAATCTGATCCAGATCAGAATCCTCGTGATCATCATAATTCGGACAAAGGTCACACCCATCCGGAACATTATCATTATCTGTATCAATCAGGTTATTTATTCCCCACACACGAACGGTATTATCCCAGCTGGCGGTTGCGAATAGCGTCCCGGAGGGATTGAAGTCGCCTCGTAAAACCGGAGCAGTATCCTCATTAAATCGGATAATTTCCGAGCCATCGATCGTCCGGCGTAAAACCACTGACCCGTCATGCCCACAAGTTAATAAAAGTTCACCGTCGGGACTAAACCGAACACCATTTATCCACCCTTGTCCCGCATATACGCTCCATATTTGGGTACCATCAGCCACATTCCACAACCGCACCGTCTGATCGTCGGACCCTGAAGCTAAATATAGTCCGTCGGGACTGAAATTGACCGAACCTACATTATTAATATGACCAGTCAGCATTTCTACTTGATTTCCGGTCTGACTGTCCCAAATGCGAATTGTATGATCCGCACTTGATGATGCTACCAAATTTTGATTAGGATTAAAATCAACAGATAACACCCAGCCCGTATGCCCCGTAAGAGTATTAAGTAAATCGCCATTTGAGGGATCCCAAAGTTTTACCAAGCCGTCTTTTCCGCATGAAGCCAGGATGCCCGTACTTTCCTGAAAATCGAGGCTCCAGCTGCCATTAGCGTGCCCGGGCAATTCCCGTACCTGAGTAGCGGTCGCTATATCCCAGATTTTGATCACACCTTGTTGGGTCCCGTTGAAACCGTTTGTACCTGTCGAAGCCAGCAATTGATCATCCGGACTGAAGGCCAAACCCAATACCCAAGTATTATGACCAATAAATTGTATAACAGAATCCAAATCGTTAAGATCATGGATCAGGACCTGACTATCCTCCCCGCAAGTAGCCAGCATACTGCCGTCGTGACTGAAAACTGCATTCCACACTCCGTCTGTATGATCTGTAATAGTAATAAGCAGTTCCACATTTTGAGCATTTCCGGAAGTTATTGCGCAGGAATCCATACCATCACTCGGTAAAGACTTGTTATCAATGACCGATTGTCCGGTCGATCCGGATCGATCGGTAAATCCGCCGGCTTCAATATCTGTCCCGGCAAGCGTCAGAACAAATATCATCGCCAAAAACATTAGCCGTCTATGCATTAGGCCTCCTCTAAGTATTTTTAATTGCTCTTAGTTCAACAATCCGCTTTAATTCAACTTTTTTATTTCCATCTATTCCTAACTCCCAATTACGGCATTTCAGGCTATACAATATTTTTGTATTTCGTCTTATTTTATAAGGGGTCGTAAACTGGATTTTCTTTCAATTTTATGAAAAAATTTTAGATGGATTAATTAATATATTTTAGATTTTATCAGAATAATTTATAATAAATCAACGATGCTATAATTTTGTTCCTTTTTTTGCCGACATCCTTATATTTATTATTTAGAATAAAGTGGAGTGCGTTTGAATCTTAATGGACTATACAATAAAGCCCTCAAAGAAGGGAAAAAAGCGGAAAACGAATTTATACAATTTATGAGTGAAAGATTTCTTATGTTTTTGCTCCAAAGGTCTATTGAAAAGGAGGATGCGAAGGAAATTGTTCAGGAGGCGTTGATAACGATTGTAAATGAATATAAGAAAATCGAAATAAGGCATAGTTTTTCAGAATGGGCTTATAAGGTTCTTATTAACAGGATGCAAATGTATTTTAGGACAACAAAAAGGAGAAAACAGGCCATATCTAATCTTCGAGATAGGTTGGAGTCTATCCCTAACTGGACACCGGATCCGATATTAGCTCCAAAGCTGCTAAAATGCTTAAAAAAGCTGGCCAGGGGAAATACCCGATATGCTCGCGTGTTGAACCTTAAATTTCAGGGGTATACGGTCAAAGAAATTTGTGATAAAATGGATTTAACACCCAATAATTTATATATCATTGTTTCTCGAGCCAGATCGATGCTTCTGTCATTTCTGGAGCAGGAGGGAATTGAATATGAGTAAATGCAGTAATACTAATATAGGAAAGATGCTCCATTTATACGAATTGGGTTTGCTGTCGGAAGAGGATCTTCAGAAATTCGAATTACATCTTCTGGATTGCGACTTTTGTTATAATAATGTTCAAAAGTTCAAACCGATTGCCGACCATATAAATCATTACCCGGAAGTCCGCAGTACCATCAATACAATTGTAAACGATGAAGAGCAATCTGCTAAGACAAAATCAACGGATAATATTTCAAAATCGATATTCAGAAAACCTCGATTGCTGCCGATCTCAACGGCATTGCTTATAATTGCAATTGTCGTCTTTTTAATTATAAAACCATGGAAAATAGAATTTCAAACCGATAACGCGGCCAGAGCAACAGAGAATCTTATTGCGATAATGTATTTCAACGATCTGTCCCAAAATAGCGATTCCTACAACTATGGCGAAATCGTGACCAGTCTTCTTATTACTGATTTATCTGAATCGGATTTTATAAGTGTTATATCCAGTCAGCGATTATATGATATCCTGAAATTGATGGGTCGAGAGGGTCAAAAAGTAATCAATGAAGACGTAGCGTTCGAGGTCGCTAAAAAGGCAAATGCAAAATGGATGCTTATAGGCGAAATTCTGCAAACAGTTCCTCAAATTATCATTACGTCGCAGTTGATAGATGTATCCACTGGCGTGGCTGTCGCTTCTCAAAAAGTTACCGGAGATATCGGGGAAGATATTTTTTCGTTAATTGACGAACTTTCGTTGGAAGTAAAAAGCGATCTTTCACTTCCGCTTGACGCATATAAGGAGCCGGATATTGATATCGCGAAGGCAACAACAAATTCAATTCATGCATATTCGGCATATCTTAAAGGTGTCGATTTGTATAATCAATTATATTTCAGGGAAGCGATTTTGAAATTTGAAGAGGCATTAAGTTATGATTCCACCTTCGCGATGGCTTATTATTATCTATCAAGATCTCAAGTTCCGCCAATCAACAATAGGTATATTAGTCTGGCAAAGAAATACGCTTCAAATTTGAACAGAAAAGAAAAATCTCTAATAGATATTCAAAACGCGATGCTTAACAAAGACAGCAAATCAGCATTGAGCATGCTGTATGATTTAATCAGGTTATATCCCAATGATAAGGAAGCTCATTACTTAATTGCCGAAATCTCGAATGGTACCGGAGATTATAATAATGCGGTACTGCATTTGGACAAAGCCATCGAGATTGATCCCTTATACAAAAACGCATACAATCTCCTTTCATACGTCTATGCAAACTTAAATGACCTGGATAATGCTATCCATGCAAACGATAAGTACATTGAATTGGTACCCGACGAAGCTAATCCTTACGATACAAGGGGCGAAATTTATATGAAATTCGGTAAGATAGATAATGCAATTGAATCATACGAAAATGCAATAAGAATAAAATCTGATTACAGCCCGTCTTCACTCAACCTGGCAAAGTTATATCTTTTTAAATATGACAATATCAAAGCCGATAGCGTCTATAATAAATATTTAGTCGCACGGGGTTTTACGGAAAATCCGCAGAAGAATTTGTATTCGGCTTATATCCTATTAAATCAAGGTCAAATACAAAAGGCAATTGTGCAATTGAATAGGGGATTAAATAAATACATTGCCGACAGTTCACTGGCCAGAGATGATATCTACAATCTTATTCATGCTACTAAAATTAGGATTCTTGAAGATTGCGAATTGACAGATGAGTTGTCGGCCGAGATGGATGATATCGAGGCATTAAAAGGCAACTCCGTTACGGTAGGCTTTATCAGATTCTCGATTCAGCAAATTGAATTTCTGGCGAACTCCGGAAATCTCATACGCGCCGAAGATGTTGCTGAAGATCTAAGGAAATATATTGATTCGCACACTCACAATCTGACTCCTTACTGGTACAGTGAGGGCTATATCGAATTTTCAAAAAATAATCTGAACGGCGCGGAGCAGTTGTTCTTGAAAGCAGCCGAAGGCTATGACGATTATTTGATCTTATATATGCTATCACAAATCCAAATTAGATTAGATAAATATAAAGAGGCATCAGAAACTCTGGAGAAACTGCTGTACGACTGCAATCTGTGGGATCCTATCTGGAGTGTGAAAAGAATCAAAGCCTATTACTATCTTGGCCTGGCCTATGAGTTAGATGGAAAAACCGGTGATGCAATAGATATTTATAGTAAGCTTCTTGATCTTTATAAAAATGCCGATGATGATATAGCTGAAATTCATGAGGCCGAAAAACGACTCGGGAAATTAAAAACCCGGCCGTAAATTACAATGGCGGGAATAGCTTTCCATGACAT
This sequence comes from uncultured Ignavibacteriaceae bacterium, assembly GCA_964452645.1. Classification (GTDB taxonomy): domain Bacteria; phylum Zixibacteria; class MSB-5A5; order GN15; family PGXB01; genus CAYXTW01. Next base: position 24,639 of record CAYVMO010000005.1, on the reverse strand, counting down.
TTGATTGATTCCCCTCATTATTTTGTTATAATAAAATGAAGTGAATTACTTTTTTCAAATTGCAAATGCTGGACAAGATTCTTTCACTCCCAACTTTTAACATCAATCTATCTTTTCAACCTGCCATCTTTTGATCTTTTCTCTACCCACTTCTCCACCTGCGATATCTTAAACCTGACAAATTTACGCAGCTTAGTATTCGGAATAAATCCCTTATGTGTCCATCGATAAACCGTGGAAGGTTTGTCTGAGTATTCGGAAAGATTGATTCAAGCATATAAGAAGGAAACGGTTACAATTTGACCGCAATGTGAGCCAAGTCCTCGATCATATTTGTGCCAAATCGGAGAAAAACAACCTGAAATAGACACAAACAAACAAAACCAAATAAGGAATGCAATTTCATAGGAAGCAATGAGTTGCGACGTAATTTGATGCGTTTCAAAAAGTTATAAAAGCCCTTTTTTTCGATTCCTCCCACCTTCACCAGTATAACTCATTACAAAACAATAGCTTATCTGCCGGACGGGGGTATAATGCCCACCGCTCCTGCCTTTGTAAGTCTATATCCCCCAATAAAACCGAATAACATAACACCATTTTGGACACGATTTGGTCACAGTAACTATGAAGTGATACGCCAGCTGTTTTTGCAAAAATGTACAGTCCCAACCCAGATCCGCTGGCCTCGTCGGGAGACCACCCGCGAAAACAACAATATTGGAATGCCTTCGTAGTCTATTGAAGGAAGACAGATGGATATGTAACCTTGGTAGCTTAGGAAGAATCGTGAGATTCTCGGGAACCTTTTTGCTTTTTCATTCGACTCAGTACCAGAGATGAAAAACGAGTCAACAATTGTCCGAGCTGATCGCCATCTGATCGGAGATGTTTTGAAATTCGGCGACGAACAGGCATTCCGAGAACTCTACCGTCGTCACACACCGCGCTTGCTTGGATTCGTATCCCGCCTGCTGCCAGCGGCCAATCCGGAAGACGAGGACATCGTTCAAGAGACGTGGATTCGGGCCTGCGAGCAACTCAGGCAGTTTGAGTGGAAATCGACATTCTCGACGTGGTTGTTGGGCATCGGACTGAACGTCGTACGCGGCCATCTGCGCCGGAGCAAGAACGCCCAGACTGCAGCGAATAACCTATTGCTCAAGCCACCCATTCATGACGGAGATCTTGAGGCGCGAATAGATCTGAGTCGGGCAATTCAGGTGTTGCCGGACGATTACCGTATGGCGCTAGTGCTTCACGATATCGAAGGCTTTACACACGCTGAAATCGCAGAACAGCTCGAAATTCCGGTGGGAACCACGAAGAGTCAGTTGTTCCGAGCGCGTAGAATGATTCGCGAGTGGTTATCAGCAAGAAACGGAGTGAGACCATGAAAGACCATAATAACAATCGCCACGATGGCGAGAAATTCCAAGAGGAGTTCGAACTAACGGCAGCTGAAAAGAAAGCTCTGGAGGAACTCCCACGTGACCGCATGCCAAGCGATGCGTTGGAGGAGCATGTGGTCAACATGCTTCGCGAACGCGGTTTCGTCACACCGCCTCGTTACCGAGTAATCGAGATCACAGCAAGGCGCATGGCCGCCGTAGCGGCGGCTTGCGTGGTCCTGCTGGCAACCGGTTTTGTGCTCGGCCAATGGACCGGGTCGCGCCAGCCCGCCAGCGACCAGCCCATATTACAAGGAAGGGATGATCTTTCCGCTGCTGCATCCCTGCAGCAGGCGGGATCGGCATACTTGCTGGCGCTTGAACATCTGGCCGCCCTCCCTGACAGCATCGATGGTCAACAGGCGACTCAGGGTCGAGAAGTCGCACTTTCAACGCTCTGTACGGCCGCCGATCAGGTTACCCGTCTAGTGCCTAAAAACGAGCTGGCGGGGCAACTGCTGGCTGCGATCGAGAGTGATCCAGCCCGGCGGAAAGTTAAAGACCGCGGCAGCGCCGCCATCGAAGGCACCAGGATCATCGAATTCTGATGCCTGAGTGACTTGATAAGAGAAAGGAGTCAGAACATGAGGAGATTCGCTGAGTACATTATATGGTGTGGCGTCGTGCTGGCACTACTCTCACTTGCGGTAGATAGATCCTGGGCATACGACGGGGACAATTCAGGAACATTCGATTCCCGGTCAGTTGGAGAGTTTGCTGCACGGCTTGGAGAAGCGGCCAATCGGTCATCGCATCACTCAATGGATATGCTGGGGATTACCGAAATGGAGTGCAACTGCACCTTTACTTCAGGTGAAGATGAGCAATCGTGGCTGTTTCAAACCGAGCCTGAAATAACAGAACTCGACCCCGATGGTCCCTCCCATGACAAGCTTAAGAAGGGAGATGTGATCGTCGCCATAGATGGAATGCTTATCACTACGCGGAAGGCCGGCATTCGATTTGCCAATCTTGTGGCCGGTGAGCCGGTCGAACTCGAAGTCAGGCGCCGGGGCCGGACGCATACCGTGACTATTATACCGCGCGCCGTACCTGAGCCTGAAGTATCGATTGATCTCACCGTCCGCCGCTCCGACGCATCAAACGACGTAACCATCGAGCCGGGGCAGACAACCTTACCGGAACTGGCCCGTTCAATCGAGGAGCTGTCAAAACGCGCTGCAAAGCTCGGAGATGCAATATCATCGACCGGGATACCGACACCTCTCGGCCAATCTTCATTACCGGAATTTAACATCGATTTCGGCAGTATGTTCCCACGGGGTTGGATTGGCTTCGGGCTGATGTTTGGTGGCAGCATCCAACATCAGGACGGGGCCAAGCCTGCCGAGTGGCACTTCGACGAGCCACCCTCGATCAAATCGATTCAACCGGGCAGCCCAGCCGACGAAGCGGGTCTTCAAATCAACGATGTGATTCTCGAGATCGACGGATTGAAGCTCGACAGCAAGAAGGGCGGAAAGAGGTTTTCCCATATGGAACCGGGGCAGATCATCGAGTGGAAGGTCCAGCGCGGAGGTCGGACGTTCACGGTCGAGACTTTGGCCACACGGCGTCCGCAGCGTAATCAATCCGAGGCCAAGCCTGAATCCCTTGGTTTCGACACGCTGCAGCCGCTCAGATACAGTGGGTCAACGGGCAACACTGAAATCGAGGTGCGCGGTGACCAAAACATACGAGTGGAAGAGGACGAAAAAACCGGTGAAATCGTCATCCGATCAGGCGATTCGGTCGTGCGGTTAAAGCCAAAGCAAAAGCATTAGTTTCGAGGCTGGCGGTTCTCTCTTTTTTCGGTATTGTGCTTCGAAGAATAAGGTTACGATTCGGTCACAAGGCGGTGTAAGTCCTTGTGCCACAATGTAAGTCGAGGGGTTCGATCTTCCCCACTTCCAATTTTTGCAAGCAATTGCATCATAAAAAATTATGCCGATATCTAAGGCTGGAGAAAAACCTAGAATTCCTGTTTTCCCGGTGAAAACAACGAATAGTATCACATTAATAATACAATAAAATTGTTCCCAACTCACTACGTTCATAACCGGCCAATCCTATTCTTAACTATTTGTTTTCTATATCATTATCTGTGATTATGTCGCATCCATTGACCGACCTGCCTTTTAAAAATATATATGGCGGGCAGAGATTATTCCATGTGGCAAATCGCCGGTATGGCCGTCGAAAAATTAGTGGTTTTTCATCGTTTTTCTGCGTATAATGCTTTGTGTACATAATATTTGGATACGAAATAGTACTATATGAAGAACGAATCGGCAAAGATCGAGCGGCATCGCCGTAATATCGGCGAGATCGTGAATTCGATGCGCTTATTGCAGGGAACGGCTCAAAGGCAGTCGCGCGAGTTCATTCGAAAGTATCGAATTACCGGCCAGCAATTGGGTGCGCTCCGTATCATAGGCTTGTCGCCGGGTATTTCCCCCGGTAAACTCAGTGAACGGATGTTTCTGCATATCAGCAGCACCTCGGGGATCGTTGGCCGTCTGGAAAAAAAGGGATATGTCACGCGAAAGCGCAGCGATGAGGATCATCGGATAGTACATCTGAACGTAACCGCCCAGGGCAGACGGGTGATCAGGAGAACGCCGCTGGCCGGTATGGGACTCTTAATCCATACGATCGATAAACTATCGGCCGGGCAATTGAATGATATTCTGAAGGGGCTAAGACTACTTTTAGATATGATGGAAATCAAGGGCGAACACCGCCACAATATATAACGATAAAATAAACGAAAGATGACAGGAAAAATGGCAGAAGAGCATATGGAAGAGGAGCGACAGCGGACACCGGACACCGGGCACCATCGCAGGAAGAGATTCCTTATTCCGGTGTTGCTGTTACTGGTGATTGCCACCGTGGTAATTTTCTACTGGTATGAATTTCTTCGTGGTTATGTTGCCACCGATGATGCCGTTATTGACAGCGACGCCGTGACAATTAGTTCGAAGATCCTTGGTCGCATAACAACCTTGAGCGCGGACGAGGGCGATTCAGTGGTGGCGGGGGATTTACTGGTGCAAATTGATGACTCAGACCTGAAAGCTCAGGAAGCGGAGGCTCAGGCTGCTCTCGATTATGTGCAGCAGAACGTACAGGTTACGAAAATAGCTTTGGACCAGGCCAAGGATGACTTCTATCGAGACTCAGTTCAATTCGAAAATAACGTGATCACCCGTCAACAGTTCGATCATGCCGGCAAAGCTCTCGAAATGGCACAGGCACAGCAGGCTGTCGCATTCAGCCATGTTAAAGCGTCGCAGGCGCAGTTGGCGGTAATCGAAACTCAACTCAAAAACACCAGAATTATCGCCTCTACCTCCGGCATCGTGGCCCGGAAATGGGTTGTCCACGGCGACATTGTCCAGCCGGGCCAACCGATCTTCACCCTTTTTGACCTCAATGATGTCTGGGTAACCGCAAATTTCGAGGAAACTAAACTGGCGTCGATCCACCCGGGAGATTCCGTCGAGATATCAGTTGACGCATTTTCCAACCGTAAACTTACCGGCACAGTCGAATTGATAGGCGCCGCGGCAGGATCACAATTCTCTCTTATACCACCCAATAATGCCTCCGGCAACTTCACGAAGGTCACCCAGCGAGTTCCGGTCAAGATAGTGTTTACCGACCTCGATAGCTCGGACCCCGGCAGACGGCCTATCCTGCTGCCGGGTATGTCGGTTGAAGTGAAGATACGGGTTACGGAGAAATAAATGACGGCAGCTTTCCGGTGGCGCGATTTTCGCTCGAAATTGATTCGAGACTACCCGCAGCTTCGGCCTGAACACGGATCGTATAAATGGCTGGTTCTCGCCGGAGTCATGATAGCAACCTTCATGGCGGTTTTAGATGCAACGATTGTCAACGTTGCCCTACCGAAACTCATGTCTTCGTTTGGCGTAACGGTCGATCGCGTGGAATGGGTCCTCACTGCCTACCTGCTGATCTTCGGTGTCATGCTGCCAACTTCCGGTTGGCTTGCCGACCGCTTCGGGTACAAGCTGATCTTCACATTAGGGTTGCTGTTATTCACCGCCAGTTCATTTTTATGCAGTACTGCCTGGGATTTCAACATATTGATATTATTCCGAGTGTTTCAAGGTGCCGGATCAGGCATTCTGATGCCGGTCGGGATGGCCATCATTACCCGTGAGTTTCCGCCCGAAAAGCGCGGAATCGCCCTGGCGTTCTGGTCAATAGCCGCATCGGCCTCCGTATCCCTTGGTCCCGCCATTGGCGGATACCTGATTGACCATTTTTCCTGGCACACGATTTTCGACGTCAATGTCCCGGTCGGCATTCTCGGTATGGCGGCCGCCGTAATTATCCTTCGAGAGCACAAAGCGGCTGCTGCCCGCTCTTTCGATCTGATAGGCTTTCTCTCTCTCGCGGCTTTCTTGACTTCTCTTCTTCTCGCTCTGTCCAGCGGCAATTCTGCCTGGAACACCGGCGGCTGGACTTCCGATTACATTCTCACTTGCTTCGCCGTATCGGCTGTGTCGCTGGTAATCTTCCTGACTACGGAGTTTAGTGTTGGCCATCCGCTAATCGAACTCAATCTCTTCAAGAATTTCAATTTTGCGGTTTGCAATGTGGTGCTTTTTCTGTTCGGCTTGGGAATGTTCGGAAGCACGTTCCTTTTGCCTATTTATCTTCAGAACTCACTCGGTTATACACCGCTCCAGGCGGGCCTCGTCTTTCTTCCGGTTGGCATCATGCAGGGGTTGGCAGCTCCTTTGGCCGGATGGTACGGCGATCGATTTAGCCCCAAAGTCCCGACGATTCTTGGTGTTGCTCTGATGGCTTTCACTTTTTATCAGTTCTCCAATTTGTCGTTGTATTCAGAGAGACACGAAATAATGTTTCCGCTCATTCTTCGCGGCATCGCTATGGGTGTACTGTTTGCACCGCTTATGGCCATGTCCATTTCGGAGATATCACATCAAAAGATGGCTCAGGCCTCCGGCCTGCTCAACGTTATCCGTCAGATTGGCGGGAGCTTTGGTGTGGCGATGTTCGGGACGATCTTAACTCGTCGCACCATTTATCATGCGTCCATGTACGGCGAACAGGTCAATGCTTACTCCGACACGTTCAAACAAACGGTTATGAAATTGCAATCGTGGGCAGTACACGCCGCCGGGAGTACAGCGGGGGCCGCATTAGCGCAAGCCAAAGCGCAGATCGGAACATTCATTGCCAATCAGGCTTTTATCCAGGCGGTCGACGATGTATTTCTTCTGGCTGGTGTGATCGTTTTGGCCGGCGTAGTACCGCTTTTTATAATACGCATACGCCGTGCCGGTACTCGCCGTCCTCCCGGGAATAAACCAGTAACCGCGCGGGCCGAATAGGATACCGAATATGAGAACAGCTTCATTTATTTTGATAATGATTATGACAGGTTGGTACGCCGGTACGGCGGCGGCACAGACCGAACTTTCCGACTCCATCACCATCGAGCAAGCGGTCGGATTAACTCTTAAGAATCACGCAGCTGTCCGACAGGCGGAATATGGAATGATTGCCTCGGCGGCCCGGATTGATGTCAATCGCAGTGCTCTCTATCCGGATATTTCACTTGGCGGGGAATATGCTCGGATCGGGCCGGTGCCGACTTTCGACCTTCCCGGTCAGGGTCCTCTCGAACTAGCCCCTCACGACAATTACGATTTTCATCTCGGTCTGCATCAAACGTTGTACGATTTCGGAAGGACAGGCAAAGCCGTCAAAATGGCGGAGACGTACCGCCAGACGGCGGCCGACAATATCGACCTGGTCAAATTCAACCTCGCGTACCGAACAATCGATGTCTTTAACAACATTCTTATATTGCATCAACGAATTTCCGTTCTCGACGAACAGCTTCAAACCCTTAAGCAGCATTTGGAGATTAGTGTCAAGAAATTGGAAGCCGGGACTGCAACTGATTTCGATACTTTGACTATCCGGGTCAGAATCGCGGTTGTACAGAGCGACCAGATCGATGCCATGCATGCGCTGGAGACACAGAATATAATGTTTCGGCAGTTGACCGGGCTCCCGTCGGACACGCCGATTAACCTGCGTGGGGTCTTTGCTTCCGAAAAAGTGACTCTCAAACCGGACTCGCTGATGGCAATTGCCGAGGAACAGCGGCCGGAATTGATACTCGCGCATGACGCTGAAACCAACGCCACCGCACGGTTGCATCTGGCGGCTCTGGGCGATAAACCGCTTCTGGCTCTGAACCTTGCCACCGGATTCAAAAACGGGTACGAGCCTGACCTGAATACCTTGCGAGGGAATTACGCGGCCGGGCTCGAATTGAAAATTCCCGTTTTCAACGGGCACAAGACGAGGCATCAGAAGGCTGAAGCCGATGCTGATCTTAACTCGGCCCGGGCCCACGCGACCGATATAAAACAACAAGTTCACTCTGAAGTCCTTCAAGCGATAGCGAGCGTCAATTCGAGCCTGGAGAAAATCTCGAGTACTGAAACTCAGGTGCATCAGGCCGAAAAAGCGGTATCTATGGCCCGTGTCCGATATGCCGCAGGAGTAATCACCAATCTGGATCTGCTTGATGCAGAGACGACACTATCACAGGCTAAATTGATTCGCCTGCGGGCGTTTTACGACTACACGGTAAGCCTGTATGCGCTCGACAGAACCACCGGCAGAAAAGTGTGGTAATAAACCCGACATTTCGGCAAATTATACGCATGACAGATGCAAATGAATATCCGATTTTGGAATTCGATCCGGAGAAACGATCAATTATAGATCCATCGGATGTGTATGAGCCGATTGATATATCCGAACATTGTATCATATGTTTTTTCCGAGACGTCGTTGAGCATGTCGCAAAGACTCATAAGGCGAGGGTTGTCTTTACCGAAAAGGGCGTCTATGGATCAAGTAACATATACGAATTCGAACATAATGGGAAGCCGGTGGCCTTTTTTCATCCTTTTGTCGGAGCGCCATTCGCAGCTGCATTGCTTGAAATAGCCATCGCTCTTGGGTGTACGAAGTTTATCGCTTACGGAGGTGCCGGCGTTCTCGACCGAAATATTCCTGTTGGTGGTTTCATCGTACCAAATGCGGCGATTCGAGACGAAGGTGTCTCATATCATTATCTCCCGCCCGGCCGACAGGTTGCTGCAAATGTGCAGGCCATAAATACAATTACATCTACGCTTGATGAGCATAAAGAATCATATCGTATCGGAAAGACCTGGACCACCGATGCGATTTTCCGTGAAACAGATTCAAAAGTCAAGCTTCGCAAATCCGAAGGATGCATTGCCGTCGAGATGGAAGCTGCGGCACTTTTTGCAGTAGCGCAATTTCGTAATGTACAATTGGGGTACATTCTCTTTGGCGGAGACGATGTATCCGGAGAGGAATGGGATCGACGACCTGAAAAATCGAGAATGCCGATTGCCGAAAAGCTATTCTGGCTGAGCGTTGAAGCCTGCCAGAAACTATAATGGAATTTTTCGCGCTGGGAATTTCGATTGAGCGATCGTCAGTTTTAACGCAGGGAAAAGAGCGAGAGTATATGGTCGAACCTGCTACCGACGCAGATTTATCGGTCCGGTTTTGCCTTTCGCGGTCTCGGGCATTTTGCGATAGACAATCCAGGCCCCGATGATAGACATACCGCCGGCAACCAGAAAAGGCAAATCAAAGAACGCCACTACCAGCAGACCGGCAATCAATGGCCCAAGGGCGATTCCCAGACCGAAGCCCATCGTCACCACGCTCATCTGCCGGCCGGCGCTGTCGGCGCTGGACAAATCGGCGACTACCGCAAAGGCCGGGGCGACAATAGCCGCCGAAGCCAGACCCTGAGAAATGCGCAGGGCGGTCAACTGCAGCATCGATGTTGCCTCGCCGAGTAGAATGGTCGCCGGAGCCATCAGCACCAGCCCCGATATAACGAGCGGTCTCCGGCCGATGCTGTCGGAAAGCCGACCCAGCGGCACCTGGGATAACAGCCTGCCGATCATTAAACCACTAAACGCAATACTGAAACTGAAGGCATTCATATTCAGGCGCGCGTTGAATTCGTTCTCCAACGTAGTAACCATCGAAAAGGCATTGGCTGCCAGAAAAGTTGCGATGCCGGCGCTCAGGATTCCCGGATTCAGCAATGACCGATCGATTATCCTGAACGGTGGATCGCTTTTCTTCCTCGTCTCGATCGGAGTATCTTTAATCCAGAGTTGCACCAGCAATACCGCCAGAAATACAAAAGACGCGCCGGCGTAAAACGCGGCGTTAAAACCGAGATGAACCTGGAAAAAGCCTCCGATCAATGGACCGATCGCGAATCCGACCATTCGCAGTGTCGAGTAGACACCCATCGAGCTTCCGCGTGTCTCTCGCTTCGAAAGAACAGACATCAATGCCATTGACGCGGGGATGGTGAGCGCCAGTCCCACTCCCTGGGCTGTTCTCAAAACCAGAAGGTCAAGATAGCGGTTCGCGAAAGTATAACATAGAGTCGCCATACCGACCAGACCCAGACCAATTTGAATAAGTCGCTTGCGTCTCCCGAAACGGTCGCAAAGAGCACCGGTGAGGGGCTGCAAACTGGAATTAACCAAGCCATAAATGGAAATCAGAATCCCCACCAGGACCGGAACCGGAAGATTGAAAATCGGATGAGGTAATTGAGCCACGTAGAGAGGAATGACAATAAAAAGGATGCTGTTTCCCAGTGCGTCGGCCAGTCGCGCCATCGACAGCGCCAGAACGCCGCGATTGATTCCCAGATATTGTCCGATTCTATTCCCATCCATAGTGCATCTTCTCTTCTCGGGGTCACCAAACCGGAGCGAGAAGTCAGTAACGGGTTATTATACAATTTTTTGCTTATTAAGGCCAGTAATATTCCTGCCGGACAGGTCTGGTGCAGTTAGCCTAAATAAAAATCAAATAGGTGTCTATTACTCCTGTCCGCAACGATTAAATTTTATTGCCTTTTATTTACCGGGATTTATATTTTTAGGGAGATGACATTTATCGAATTTAATTCGGCTCCAGTGGTGATTTCAAAGGCATTTGATCGGGTACCGGAAAATGGCGCAATGTTTTCTTTTCGGAAAGGATTGGAGCCGGTAAAGCCTTAGACTCTCATTCGGATATTTTTACGATGAACCAGGAAGTCAGGGAATATCGTGCAGCAAGCAGCTTATTTAGTCGTTTCACTCTCGACAGACTGTGGCTGATCATCGGGCTGGGCGTAGCCATAAGGTTTGCTTTTATCAGTTTTCTGGATTTACTGCCGGAGGAAGCATACTACTGGAATTACGCCCAGCATCTTGATATCGGATACCTTGACCATCCTCCGATGGTAGCGTGGCTCAACTATATATCCGAATCGGTTCTCGGCAAGAGTGAATTTGCGGTGAGATTACCGGCGTTTCTTGGATGGTTCGTTTTTGCCTTTTTCATGTACCGCTTTGCGGAAAATGTTTTCAGTAAAGAGATTGGCAAACCTGTGCTTTTGCTTCTTGTAGCGCTGCCAATATACATGTCGATTGGATTCTTGATGACGCCGGATGCGCCATTTTATGTTTTCTGGGCAGGTTGTCTGTATTTCCTGGAAAGGGCTATTTTCGGCAGACGTCTGCCTGCCTGGTATGGAGCCGGAATCTGTCTGGGTCTGGGATTGCTCTCTAAATACACGATGGGTTTAATTATGCCTGCCGCGCTGGTATATCTGATCATCGACAGGGATTCTCGTCAGTGGCTCAAAAAACCTCAGCCATATATCGCTTTGTTGCTTGGCCTGGTGCTGTTTATGCCGGTCGTGTATTGGAATGCCCGGCACGAATGGGTATCGTTTGCCTTCCAGGGAACTCGTCGGTGGTCAGGCGGGATAGATTTTAGTCTTCACATTCTGATCGCCAGCATTTTTGTCCTGATAACCCCGCTCGGCGTATATGAAGTAATAAAGGTCTTTCAGGAACTCTGGAAAAACAGGGTGAGAATCCGTAAAACGGTTCCACTTCGACATCGTAAAAACCTGTTTCTTGTAACGTTCACCCTGGTCCCGTTGGCCGCATTTGTAATTCACAGTATCCAGGGGCAACCAAAATTAAATTGGACCGGTCAGGTATGGCTGGCAATTCTGCCGCTGATAGCAGCGAGGATTTCGAGGATCAGTATCCGGGATTTTCAAAAAAGAAAGCCGTCGATGACGAAGCGCTGGGTAATTACCGCACCGGCCCTTTTGATTTTCTACGCCGTAGGATTCGGATATTTGGTTGCCGGGATGCCTGGTTTAACTAAAAGTAGCGGTATGATGTTTCCGATTGCATGGAAAGCCTATGGTAACAGAATTGAGGAAATTAAGTCCCGCACGGAATCAGAGACCGGTAACGAACCAATCGTCATTGGTCTGGACAAGTATTGGCTGGCCAGTGAGGCGAGTTTTTATGATTCCGACGATGACGATATTCTTCCCGAAGTGGCCGGTGAGAATCTTGTGGGCGGTAACAGCCTGATGTGGAATTACTGGGTACCACCCCAGACGGCTGCAGGACGTCTGGGGCTCCTGGTCAGTTTTACTCAGGACAAGTTGAAACAGGATTGGGTGGCGCGTCATTTTTCCGGCTTGAGCGAAATAAAGAAAGAAGTCCTTACCAATTTCGACGGAGAAATCGGTCACTTTTACTGGCGAATGGGATACGATTACCGACCGAACTTTTGAGTCTTTTGCCCGTTATTTATTAGGGTCTATATTCTGGTTAAGGCGGAACATATTTCCCGGATCATATTTCCTTTTAACCTCTATCAGTCGCTCGTAACCTGGGCCGTAGGCAGAACTTATCCGATCAGTCTCATCGCCGGTCATAAAGTTAATATAAACGCCACCGGTGGCAAACGGCAATGTCTTCCGGAAAAACTCGCGCGCCCAACCGATGCATTTTTTATCGTCGGCCGGTTTTTCCCATCGTCCGTGGACATTTAAAACAAAGCTGATATCACGGTGCGGATAGGCGGTAGCATCGGGCGCGACATGATTTACCGCACCGCCCAACTGGCCGAAAAATATTTCGCACTGGGGCGAAGGCGATTCGGCGGAGTACCGCACGGCAAGATCGATTGTTTCATCGTTAAGGGATGTAAAATAGTGAGATTTCCAGTAATTTCGCGCACCGGGAGTAAGCAACGGATCAAAAGCCGACTGCCATTCGGTGTACGGCATGACATCGACATGTTCGCCCAGAACAGTGCCGAAACCGCGTATCGGGTCGATTATTCTTTTACCTTCGTCGGGATCACCGGCGTGGAAAAGGGCAAAGACAAGAATCTTGGTGCCGTGTACATTTGCCGGAAGAAACGGCAGAGGAGGCGCCTCTCTAAGCACTAACCAGACACTGGTGTCATCACTCAAATCAGCGACAAATTTGCGGTATTTTTTCATGATTGAAGTAGCTTCATCCAGGGAAAAAACAATCAGTCCACTCAGCCTTGCGGTTTCCATCGGATAAAGCCGAAACTCAAAGCGTGTAACGACTCCGAAATTACCGCCGCCGCCGCGGATAGCCCAGAATAGATCCGGATTTTCCTTTTCGCTGGCACGGAGAAATCGCCCGTCAGCGGTTACGACATCGGCTGCGACCAGATTATCTACGGTCATGCCGTATTTGCGTGAAAGCCAGCCGAATCCACCGCCCAGGGTGAGTCCGGCAACGCCGGTAGTGGAGTTAATCCCCAGCGGAGTCACCAATCCATGCGCCTGAGCCTCATGGTCGAAATCGCCCAGGGTGGCGCCCGGCTCAACATGGGCCAGACAGGCCTCGGGATCGATCCTAACCGATCGCATCGGCGAAAGGTCAATCACCAAGCCGCTGTCACAGACGGCGTTACCGGCGATATTATGGCCAATACTTCGAACGGCCGTCAAAAGGCCGTGCTCACGGGCGAAATTGACCGCCGCGATAACGTCAGCCACGCCGGCGCATTGAGCGATAATGGCCGGTTTACGGTCAATCATGGCATTCCAAATCGTTCGTGCCTCGTCATAGCCATTGTCCCCCTCACATAGTAATTTACCGCGGAAAGCGGCCGCCAGGCGATCGAGATTCTGCGCATCGACAGCTATATGGCCGTTGTCTGTCTTTGCGATTTTTACAGTATTCATTTCTACCTTCCCTGTTTTTTGGTTATGATAAGCCGGGTGCCTGAATTTTCAGGCTCACGACTTATATTATTAATAGTAGAAATACGCAGAAAAGAGAATAATTATTAAAAAATAGTGGACTAAATTAGTCCATAAATGTTTAAAGAATGGAGAATCTGATAACGATTCCGATATACCAAGAAAACATGAAATTTCTTTTGAACCTCTTGGCCGGTCCGGGATTATCCATTAAAAAGGAGAAATTCTTATGCAATCAAGGAATATGTTTGTCCCCACTACAATATTGGCGTTAATCTTTTGTGTTGTCTTGAGCCGGTCGTTATTGTCCAGAGATATTGTTCGGCCCGAAGAGATTAAGAGTAAACGTCAGGTAATTTATGATGACGATAGTTATAAGAAGCTGGCTCGTTCATGGAAGGACTATTACAATGAATATCCGTCCGAATACGCCTATGCCAACTGGATGTATGCCGCCCGCTATGCCGGAGATAAAAATTATTCCAAGCTTTTAAATAAAGGCGTCGAAAAATATCCCGCCAACCCGACAATTCTTTATCTCAAGGGGCTTGAATATTGTAATATGGCCCAGGAGGCGGAGGGTTTAGATTATTTGGAGGAAGCCGTTAGACTGGATCCCTCATACAGCGACCCCTGGTTCGCATTGGTCACCTATTATATGGAGTCTCGCGATGACGAGAAACTCGATATTGCCCTGAGGAATCTGCTTGAAAGCGGCGATATTGCCGAAGAAATTATGGATTACAATTACAATGTCCTGATAGGCCTTGAGGAAAATGCAATTATTTTCACCAATGGGGATAACGATACATATCCCATCTGGATCTTGAAAAGGATTTTAAATGTTCGACCGGATGTAACCATTGTTAACCGAAGTCTGCTCAATACCCGATGGTATCCAATCTATATGATTGAGAAGCGATTACCTCGTTTTATCGAAAAAAATGAATTGGAAAATTTACGTGAAGAGATTATTAAGAAAGGAAAATTCGATTCGGCCTCGCCCGGCGGGCTATATGGGGATACGCTTATCAAAAAGATAATCGCATCGGCGAAAATCGCCGGACGGCCGGTATATCTGGCGAAAACGATGTATATAGGCAAACAACTTAAAGAGCTTTATGAAAACGGCCGCGATTTGGGATTGGCGGTTCTGGTCACCGAATCGAAATCAGATTTCGGCGACCAACTTCGCAGGTTATATAATGTGTGGCTAAATGAATTTCGTACTGGAGGCATCACCGGTTGGCGATTACAGTATGCGCCGAAATCGGATGCGGGGAATTTCATAATTCCCAATTATGCGTTTGGTATCGCTTCCAACCTGGAATCGCTAAAAAAAAATGCGCCCGAATTGCGCCTTGGATTATTTCACTGGTATAAAAACTATATAGAAAATCTTCTGTCGGAAGAAAACAAATACAGGATGGCATATGCCTGGAGCTGCTATGCCCCGGATATTAAAGAAATAGATTCATGGTGTAAGGATCAGGGTGTAAAATGCGGGGAATCCGATAAAGAGTGAATTCAGACTGGCTATGTTTCAACAAGGCGCGACAGGGTGATGATAAATCGTGGCGCATTCTGATAGAGAAATACCAAACGCGTCTTTCGGCGCTGGCGCTGCTTATTACCGGGTCGGCGGCGGCAGCGGATGATATTGTGCAGGAAACGTTCGTGAAAGCGATGGCCGCTAAAGTTAGAAACAGTAACGGAACGGTGCAGGGGTATCTTGGCACGATAGCCTATCGTCTGGCGGTGAAAGAGTCGAAAAGAAATCGCAGATATGTGGAAATCAGCGAACTTGATCGACATGAAACGAGAGATAATCCTCTGGAAAATATTCTAAATAATGAACGGGATCGGATGGTGGCATCTGTGATAAGGAATCTTGATAATGAACATCGTGATATATTACTCCTGCGATTTTACGCGGGACACAGTTATGATGAAATCGCTGACTTATTGAATATACCATTGGGGACGGTGAAGTCGCGTATCTTTTATGCGGTTAAATCGTGCCGCGATATGTTACGGGAAAAAGGAGTTTTATAATGAATCATTTAAACGAAGATTTACTTCTGAAATATGCGCTGGAATTGGTCGAAGGCAAAAAAGAGCAGGGTGATATAGAATCTCACTTGTCGGCCTGCTCCGAATGCCGGGCTTTGTTGCGGGAATTACATTCTGATATGGATGTTATCGGAAGTGTAAGATCTCATCGGGCGAGGTTGGATTTGCCGGTTCGGAAATCCGGGAGAAATATACGGTATTCAATAATTCGGGCGGCAGCGTTTATTATTTTAGGTATTGCGATTGGATACGGGGGAGCGAATCTGGAATTCCGCGAAAAAGTATCGGTCACGCCGTCATACGTTACTCCGGCCCCGGCGCCCGATAGTCTGATTGGTCTGGCTGTATCTGATGCCACCGAAATAACATTAAAATAAATTTTGGCAACGCCGGTTCTTCTTGATTTTGAAATATCTCCGCGATATTTTCATATAAATCTTAAGATTTCGAACTGTGGAGACAGCGTGGACTTTGACAATGTCTACGAAGATGCCAAACGCGCCGAAGCTTATGCGAAGCTGGAATTCCCCGGCACATATTATCTGGCTTATCGCGATTTGCCCGAAATAATATCCGAGTTCATAATCGGCAAACAGGCGGTTGATTTCGGGTGTGGCGCTGGCCGTTCGACACGATATTTGAAAAGACTCGGTTTCGAGACGGTCGGTGTTGATATATCCGAAGATATGCTGAGACGGGCGCGAGCACAGGATAAAGGCGGAGAATATTTTCGTATTATTGATGGTGAATTGAGTCCAATTAAAAGCGATAGTTACGATTTTGTACTATCCGCCTTTACTTTTGACAACATCCCCACGGCGGAAAAGAAACTGCGGAATTTGATTGAGATAAAAAGGATTTTAAAACCGGGCGGTGTTATCGTTAATCTGGTTTCATCCCCGGATATTTATGTTAATGAATGGGCTTCGTTTACGACCAAAGATTTCCCCGAAAACAAGCATGCCAAGAGCGGTGATAAAGTCAAAATAATCATGACTGATGTCGACGATCGACGGCCAGTTGAGGATATCGTCTGGAGCCATGATTCTTATCTGGATATTTATGGACTGGCAGGTCTAAAATTATTAAAAACGCATAAGCCGCTGGCTAAAGAATCGGAGCCTTTTAGTTGGGTGAATGAAACCAAAATCGCCCCCTGGGTGATTTATGTTTTGCGGAAGTAATCGAATTTTTTTTCGTACTCAATTCCGTATAGTCGCAGCTTCTGCCCGGTTCGCCTGAACTTTCTGATGCTAAATCGCGCGATGTTTCATAACATTATTGAGAAATATTAAACCTGTTAAAGATATGGAAAATAATAATTTTTTATTGAGGTAAATATGGTATCTAAAAAAATAAAAATTGCCGCCGTGCAAATGCCATCGGTTTCTTTGAACAAAGATGCCTCGGCGGAACGGGCGTGCAAATATATGGCCGAAGCTTCTCAAAATGGCGCCGGGCTGGTGGTTTTTCCGGAAGCGTTTATTCCGGTTTATCCTGATTGGGTCTGGACCGTTCCGGCTGCAAAAAAGGTTATAATTAATGAACTGTATACGAAGCTTTTGGATAATTCGGTACGAATACCCGATAAGACTACCGCGCGGCTATGCGAAGCTGCAAAAAAGGCCGGAGTGTATGTTGCCATCGGCATCAACGAGCGCAATAGCGAGGCGAGTGATTCTTCCATTTATAACACTATTCTGTACATTTCCAAAACGGGCGAGATTATGGGTAAACATCGCAAACTGATCCCGACCGGCGGTGAACGGCTGATGTGGGCGCCCGGTGACGGCAGCACGTTGACGAGTTTTAAAACCGAAATCGGTACACTGGGTGGTTTATTATGCTGGGAGAATTATATGCCATTGGCCAGATTTGCCATGTACTCCACCGGTGTTCAAATTTATATCGCGCCGACCTGGGATTCATCGGAGGCGTGGTTAATCGCCATGAGACATATCGCCCGTGAAGGAGGAATGTTCGTTATCGGGTGTTGTCAGGCTATGAAAATGACAGATATTCCCGATGAATACGAATTTAAGTCGTTTTATCCGGCTGATCGAGAATGGCTCAACCGTGGCAATAGCTGTGTCGTCAATCCGAAAGGCGAAATTATTGCCGGACCGCTTTCTGAACAGCAGGAGATTCTTTATGCCAATCTGAATCTGGACGAAATCCCGGCGCAAAAATGGCTTTTTGATGTGGCCGGTCATTATTCACGGAATGATGTGTTCGATTTTACGGTCCGCGAAGGCAATAAATAAATCGGATGGCGCAACTCATCAATGCTCTTTATCTGTCAGATATTCTAAAATTCCTTACACCATTGCGATGATTTATATACTTCGGTAAAACCGATTGATTCGTACAATCGATTTGCGGCCATGTCCTCGCCGGTGCCGATCAGGACTTCGGATGCCCCTATATCTTTTAAGCGGTGCAGGGCCTCAAGTATAAGGGAGCGGGCCAATCCCTTCCTCTGATGGGCCGGATGGGTACAAACAGGCTCTAATATGCCGCAATTATTAATTTCATCGTAAGGCGCCCCGACATAAGCGGCAAATGTCCCGTCGGGCGCCACCGCCACCAGATCCAGATTGTTTTGGAAACAAGGCGCATATTTGGCAAAAAAATGAAACTCTTCGGCAACGTGAAAATTTCGATTAAATGCGGCGTTGAGAAGATCGGCGATTCGCTGGCAATCATCGATATCGTCGGGGCGCGTCGAACGCATCGAATAACTATCCGCCAGTTCCGGTTGTGGAATAGGATTATTTTTAAAGCACAATCGCCGAGTAACCTCGCCCCTGCCGGTTTTTATATAACCTCTTATTTTCAACAGATTTCTACGGTAGGAGTCATTCTCGTGGACAAAGAAATGAAGTTGTCGCCGGTTATTTTTGACAGACTTGGCTAGATTCTGTTCGGCCCAAATAATTATTTTATCTTCGATATAACGATAATCGGGATGTATTTGAATATGGGCATTGCCGGAACTTTCCGGATGCACCACTCCGACAAGCTTACCCTTTTCAGTTTCCCATAATCTAACGGTTTTATTTCTTCTTGAATCCCATTCCGGATTTCTATTATAAAAGCGCCAGCCATCCCAGCGGCGGACTTCCCAGTTAAAACCGACTGCTGTTATTGGTTTTGTTTCTATCAGCAAATTGCGAATTCGCCGGAAGTCATTGTCGCCTCGATAAGGCTTGTCTTTTACACGCGCTCCATTTACATTTGATTTTTCGATCATATTAACGCCCTGAGAAATAACAATTTTACATATATATATCAAAAAATATTTCGAATGTTTCACGATATTGAAACCAATTAAACAAATACAGGGGCTTTTGCCCCTGTATTATTTTTTTATCAAAAAATGACAGGAAGGTGCCGGTTTGGCGTTGTCCTAATTTGAATAGGTCGCAATTATTTTTTTAAAAAGTATTTTCTTACAACCCAGACAATTAATGAGAAAAGAACTATAACGCCCAATGGATTCTGATACAATTCGCGGGCATTTGGGTCGCTACCTCTGACATCATTTATAATACCAATGAATATTACCGCTAAAAAAATACCGATACCAACATTTATTAGGAAATTTCTCATATTGAAATTCCTATGATTTAGACTTAAAGTCACTCACGATTGCGGCCCGGACAGCATCTTGGGCAGAGTTGACAGGCGGGACGCCCAAAACCGCGTAGAACTTTCTTTTATTTGAGCCCTCTATTGGCGAAGACCAAGCATAACAAACTGTCGCTTTTGGATGATATTGAATATCAAAGACATACACGAGTCCATCCCATACTTTTTGTTTTTTAAATTCTTCAATTAAATGGACTTTATCGCGTAATTTGGCCTTACAATTATGTAAGCCTTCTACTGCTTTTTTTAAATTATTCTTTTCGGTCAATTTATTTGTTGATCTTTATTTTTGTTTGGCGGTTTCACCTCTATATCAAACAGTATTTCCTCCATTGTGTCAATCCATTTTTTAATCCCATCAATATCTTTCTTGTCCACCGGTGATTCAAGTCTTAAAATAGCAACCTTGTCTCCTTTACGTGGGATAAGATAATCTCGCATAACCGGCTTTTCGGCTTCCTGTTGGCCCTCGGTCGGCGTAATTATATCTGACATCTCAGGCATTGTTTCTCCCATTTTGTTCTTAGGTCTTTCGGTCGGCTTCTCAGCCTTAGAATCAAGATGAGCAAATTTAATGGTCTTTCTAAAATCCCTAATAACGCTATCAACCAATTTCGGACTATAATTAAATTCCGTAACGAGCTGTGATTTGAGAGTGTCATCACCGGGCAATTCCCCTGAATACTGATTCCATAATTTCGAATAAAGTTCTGGCCTTAATGCACATCTTTTAATAGCCTCAAACCGCTTTTTCTCTTCGCCGCCGGGTAACAATATCAAAACGGCGTCTTTCGTAAGCATTATACGCTTATTATCTTTTTGTGTCAAGCCATATTTTTCAAGCGAAGCAAGAACAGTAATTGATTTACCATGCGCCTTTTTATATCCAAGATGCTTGTAGGCCGCCTCTCGCGTACTCCCCGCAGTCCCATCATTATCAAAAAGCGCTCGCGCCTTTTCTATTGCCTCATCTAAACTTATAACTGGATACTTGGGTTTGCGAGAATCCACATTGTTAATCTTGACTTTGACCATTCAAATCTCCTTTCTGAAATTATTCTTTCATTTATATTATACCCTTATAAAATGAAAAAGTCAATGAATATTTTATGAAAAAAAATGAAAAAAGTTCTTGACTTTTCACGAGTCGGATTTTATAATGATTCTAAAGGACAGGCCCCCGAAAGCGCGGGGGCCAGAATTTCGGGCCGCGGAGTGGGTCCCGACACGGACTTTACAACCAGCGTCGCGGGGTTCAACACCCCGGCGGTCCATTATTAAGATATAAAAATTTTGAGGTTTGTCAATGAATATCTTAAAGACGGAAAAGAAAGAGGCAGTTATAAGATGTCTCGTTAATGGTAGCTCAATTAGAGCAACCGAGAGAATCGTCGGTGTCCATCGAGATACCATAATGAGACTCCTTGTCAGAGTGGGGCAAGGCTGTAAAAAGTTAATGGACGATAAACTTAGAAACCTGAATTGCCGCCATATTCAGTTGGATGAAATATGGGAATTTGTAGGTAAAAAACAGCGTCGCCTTACGGAAAATGATAATCCCGATCGGGTCGGTGACTTCTGGACTTTTGTCGCTATTGATACAGACACACGACTTGTGCCAAGCTATAAAATTGGGAAGCGGGATTTATTAACAGCAAAAGCTTTTATAGAGGATTTATCAAATAGGTTATCAAACCGCGTTTTATTATCATCCGATTCACTGCGGGTTTACGTCGAGGCGATAGATAGTGTTTTCGGCGCTAACGTCGATTACGGACAAATTGTAAAGTCCTATGATGCGGAGCCGATCGGGCCGGGTAGGTATAGCCCCCGCGAGTCGTCAAACAGGACAAAACGGCCAGACTGGGAAATCCTAATTTATCCGAATTGTCCACGACTTATGTCGAGCGAGGTAATCTATTAATGAGAATATGTATCAGGCGGTTTACCCGGCTAACAGATGCTTATTCCAAAAAGCTGGAGAATTTAAAAGCGGCTGTCGCGCTTCACTTTGGATATTATAATTTTGTGAGGATTCACCATTCGCTTAAAGTTACCCCGGCAATGGAAGCGGGTGTGACTTCGCAGATTTGGTCAATAAATGACTTGGTGAATAAAACTGATTCTTAGGAGAAATTATTGTTGAATTAAAGGTTTGAATTTATAGAATATAAATAACCCTGCCAGTGCAAGTGGCAGGGTCGAAAAAATTTATTGATTCGGTTCAAAGGAAAAAGGATTTACGGCTTTTCCTTTGGCCCAGTTTAATGGAACGTTCTTATGGATAGTAAAAGTTTAAACTATTGTCAAATAAAAAATGGAAATAAAAAGGCAGGGAAGCCAGCCTATGTTTATTCAATCTCCAAGTCTTTTGGAGAAATCCAAAAAAGGGAGGTGATTATATGGCGTGTCGTTTGGTGAAGCGTACGGTGCGTAAAGGCAAAAAGCCTGGCCGTAAGCCCGTTAACGTTAAATCCTATAAACGCAGTCGGCCAACATCCGATTGCAAGAAATAGGTTATAATTAATTAACACTTTAAACGGCTACCCTGTCTTTAATAATTAATCCGCAATGTTTACGAGAAAGTCAATATGATTATCTAATATTTTTTCCAATATTTGAAATTAGGACAACGCCGCCGGTTTGTCAACGCCCAATCGGTTGCATTTGCGGCGAGTCGCGGACAATATTAATGCCGGGCTTCAGGCCGGGTGCCGCCCCGGGCGGATCGGTCATCTGCCAGTTGTCGGGATCAGCCGGTTCCCCGCCAGTATAAGTCAGGCGCCAGTAGAATTCAAGGGCGTAAAACGCGGACCAGTCGTCCGTCCAGTAGTCAATGTACCCATAGATGTCATAGACACCGGACGATTGCTGAGTCACGTTAAGCTGAAACGCCGACAGATAGAATACCCAGCCGCCGGTAATGCCGAATTCCTGATAAATTAAATCAAAAACAAGGGGATCGGAGTAGTACTGCAGGGCGGAGAGGGCAAGATATTCGTTGGGTGCGCATTGCGATGTGAAAACCGTATCGGTGATGACCGTTACGACCGTGTCATGAGAATATACCGTGTCGTAAACGTAGTTCACCTGCACGACGGTATCATATAAAAAGAGGGTATCAGCGGTGTAAACAGTATCAGAACCACCGATTAATACGGTGTCGATTTTTAAGACCGTATCGGGCGGCAGCTCGACGTATTCGATATCATGAATATATTCGGTCGATTGGGTGATTTTTTCTTTATCGCAGCCGGACACCGCAACAAAAACAAAGGCAATCAGGAGCAAAATCCCGGTGATGCATAAACGAGTCAAAATAGCCTCCTTCCGCGTGTGCAGCATTATTCTGATTCTGTTCACGCAAAAGGCAAGCCGAAATGTCATCCGGAGTCTATCTTTATTTAAGTGATTATTCGGCAAGAAGATATGCCGTAGGACCGATTTGTTGTCCGGTGACAATTTGATATTCCGCTGCATAAAGACGGCAGTTGCCGGATTATGGTCAATAGGTCGCTGATTATACTTCCCGGCCGGATCAAAAGGACAATGTGGTTTTTCTTGGAAAAATATGAATTAGAACTTAATTTTATACAAAATGGACATACAGGAACGATCTGAAGGATAGGCGCAAAAAGGACGACCAATCGCTGATAAAGCAGCAAATCGAATATTATCGGGCGCGGGCGGCTGAGTACGATGAGTGGGTGTTTCGCAAGGGGCGCTATGATCGCGGCGAGGAGCATCGGAAGCAATGGTTTGATGAATTGGACGAAGTGCGACAGGCGCTCGAAACCTCACATCCCGGTGGAAATATTCTCGAACTTGCGTGCGGAACCGGAATATGGACCGAACGGCTGGCACCGGTCGCAAGTAAATTGGCGGCGGTTGACGTTTCATCCGAGATGCTGGAAATTAATCGTCACAGAGTAGCAGATAGTCGGGTTGTGTATATTGAGGCTGACCTGTTTTCGTGGAAACCGACGGAATCTTTCGATTATATTTTCTTCGGTTTCTGGCTTTCGCATATTCCTTTCTCTTTTTTTGACGACTTTTGGTATATGATATATGGTGCATTAAAAGCGGATGGCAGAGTTTTTTTTGCGGATAGTCGATTTACCCAGGATTCGACTGCCCGGGATCATCAACCTATTGAACGAAGCGGCCGTGTCAGACGAAAACTTAATGACGGACGTGAATTCGATATAGCAAAAGTGTTTTATGAACCGGCAGAGCTTGAAAGGAAACTAAGAAGATTGGGCTGGAAGGGTTATATAAAAGTAACGAATCGATTTTTCCTGTACGGGTGTGTCAGTCGGGTTTAACATTAATCAGCATATTTTTAAAGTGACTATCAGCAGCAGAAAATATGGTAGAGCGCCTTATAAAGTCGCAGTTATTCATGGTGGACCCGGAGCGCCGGGATACATGGCTCCGGTCGCTAGAGAATTGAGTAAGATCCGGGGAGTGTTTGAGCCACTGCAGACAAAAGATTCTCTCGACGGACAGGTTACGGAGTTGAGAAAACAACTGACGGATCACGCCGAACTGCCGATAACGTTGATAGGTTCTTCCTGGGGAGCATTATTGGCACTCTTTTTGACGGCGAAACACATGGACATGACAGAGAAACTTATTCTCGTAGGGTGTGGCGTCTTCGACGCGCACAGTTCGGCTAAAATTACTCCCCGAAGATTGTCGCGATTATCCGAGCCCAAGCGGCGTCGCTATGAAGCTATCATGCACGAACTGGGGACGGCACCTCCGCAAAAACGCAATGAACTGATGGAGGAATGGGGAAATATTCTTGATGAAACCGATATGTACGATCCCATTACAAAAGATATGGAGACAATCGAGGTTCAATACGATTTGCATATGAAAGTCTGGTCCGACTTTGTCGCGCTCAGGGATTATCCCGGATTATTAAAAGACCGATTTTCAAAGATCGATAAGCCGACGGTGGTTATTCACGGTGAATACGATCCGCATCCAATTGAAGGCATTCGCCCGTTTCTCGAAGATTGTCTGAAAGATATTCATTTTTATATTCTGCGGAAGTGTGGTCATTATCCCTGGATGGAGCGACACGCAAAAGAACGATTTTTTGAAATTCTCCAGCACGAAATCTAATCATCCGATGACTATTTAATCACTCGTTTAGTTTTGTTAAAAATGAAAGGGCCGGTTTGAAACCGGCCCTTAAATGTAGGTTTATCTACAGCGTAGAATCATTCTACTTCCTCAGCGGTAAACCGCAAC
>CAYVMO010000004.1:107845-175925 GCA_964452645.1 uncultured Ignavibacteriaceae bacterium | reverse complement strand
TTATATGCTAATAAAACTGTCCACTAAAATGGGGGAACCTCACTCCTGACCTACGCCTGCTGCAGATATCTACGCCAGTTACCACCCACCGGAAAGAATATCAATTATTCGGACAATCCATTGTTTCAAGCTTTTCCCGACCGGTTGCTCTTTTCGCACCAGAGCCTTTATAAATAAAGTCGTAAAAATAATAAAGAATATAATTACGATTAATGCCCAAAGTTCAAAACTCATATCCCCACCTCATTGCCAGCGCAGATTAAAAGGTCTGCACTTACTCCATAGTATCGTCATAAATGTGGATGAGTTTATCGTCAGCGGTCGGGTGGCGAACCCTTGGGGATATCATCCCCTTGGGGTGCAGGATAATTTAAAGAAACCTGCAGGAATAGTAAACCCACCCCAAGGGGTGGGGCACCCTTACGCTTTCCATCCAATGTAATTATCCTTGTAATAAAAAAAATGGCGGAGTGCTCCGCCATTTTGAATTCGCATGAAAAAGCCGGCTATTCTTTTTTGTTTTCAATGCTCTTGGCCAGTTTATCCACTTTTTTGTTAAGCTTTTCCAACTCGGCCATGACCCTTTTAGGAGAAAATCCCTCGGTCGTTTTCTTGATTTTATCAAGAACTTTATTGATTTCCTTCTGAACGCCGCCGCTTTCCTTTTTAACCCTTTCTTTTATTTTGGCGGTGCTTTCCTCGGCCTTGTCCAGAAGTTCCATAACCGCCTGTTTACGTTCCGACTTCGAAATTTCGCCGGCCTTGATGAGCGAGTCGATAATTTCCTCGGCCCTTTTTTTGGTCAGGTTAAATATCCCGACCGATGCCAGAAATGTGTTTTTTAAAATCGACACTGATTTTTTACCTCCATAATTTATGATTTCGATCAATTTAACTTTATAGCTTTTTACGTTCTCCTCTCTGTTAAGTTGCTCGGTTAATAATCGACCCAATACGGCCAGTGTAATATCCTGCCCGGATTTCGAATCGATTATCTTAAATGAAGCCCTCTTTTCAACGATGGCTTTTAACTCGGCATGAGTAATATATCTCTTAAGCTCGGTATCGTACAAACGACGATTTTTATATCGTTTTATCACTCGCATAATATACTCAGCGACTGTTTGTTCATATTACAATATAGTGCGCCGCACAATAAAGTCAATAAAAAAATTACTATTGTTTGGCGGTCGACATTAAAATAATATTTATGATTTCCAAAAGCCGGTCGCACGAAAAAGGCTTCTTGATAAACATATCGCCGCCGACCTGAAATGAACGACCCATATCATCGCCGCGATCCTTACCGGTCAGAAATAAGACCGGGATGTTGGCCGTTTCCGGGTCATTTTTCAGATTATTACAAATATCGTAGCCGTCGATTTCCGGCATCATTATATCCAGAAGAATCATATCCGGCTTAATCTCTTTGGCTTTTTTCAGCCCGGAGGCGGCAACATTATCGATATAAACCTTATGTCCGGCACCGGATAAAAAGGTTTCGACGATTTCCGTAACCTGAGGTTCGTCGTCAATAACCAAAATTTTAGCTGGAGAAACCTTTGTTTTCATACTCATACTCTTAACCCCTCATCATAAATTATCTATCGGCATCGGATACCAATACCTTAATCGCATTTCAATCTGCCAATGAATATTAGCAGAGCGATATTCTAATAAAACTCCGGTCGCCGGTCCTTAAAAATGTCATTGCGGGGAGCAACCTTTTTGTTATCTGCCGATTCCGGCGTTATATCGATCGCCAAATTACCGGGTTCATCTGGCATTAGTTCGCCCAATATACTCCCATCGGGGGCGATAATTCGCGATCGGCCGATAAAATTAAGCGGCTCCCCGGTTCTGTTTTCAGTACCCACGCGGTTGCACGTGACCGTGAAAACATTATTTTCAAGCGCTCTTATAACCATCGCCTGCGGGCAGTGTGGCAGAACCAGATTAGAAGGATGAAGAATAACCTGCGCGCCCAGAAGCGCCAGTTTGCGAGCTGACTCCGGAAATCTCCAATCGAAACAAATCATCAAACCAAAACGGGCATTCCTGAAGGGAAAAACAAAAAGTCCGGTTTCCCCGGGATCGAAAATATCTTTCTCGGTATTAAAGAGGTGAATTTTTTGGTAAAGGAAAAAATTACCGTCCGGCAAAATAGCCAGAGATGAATTAAACAATTTAGTGCCGGAAATTTCAGGAAACCCATATACCACCAAACTACCGGTTTTACCGGCAAACGCCTTCAGCCTGTCGAAAGTATATCCCCGTCCAGCTTCGTCCGCCAGAGAAAGAGCCTCGTCGCGACTCCTGAACTGATAACCGGTGGCAAATAACTCCGGAAGAACCAGAACATCGAAGTTTTCATTTTTTACCGCCTCAAGGGCCGTCGTGACATTCTTTTCAATTTCGCCAAAAACCGGATCATTTTGATAGAGCGCAACTCTCATGTCACCACCTTCCTTAATATATCAACTACGGTTTAATAAAACAATTGCCACAGTAATTATATAAATCTATATTGATTTCCATGTCGGAAAAGGAGTTAAAGGAAAAAACCATCGTTACAAACCGCAAGGCGTTCAGAGATTATGAGATTTTTGACAAGCGGGAGGCCGGTATTGAGCTAAAAGGAGCGGAGGTTAAGTCGTTGCGGGCCGGGAAAGTAAACCTGTCAGACAGCTATGCGGCGGTTGAAAACGGCGAGGTCATATTGTTTAACCTCCATATCTCGCCCTACAAATTTTCGACTCACGAAAGCCTTGATCCCATCCGACCGCGAAGATTGCTTTTGCACAAACGGGAAATCAAAAGATTATTTGGAGCGACGGCCGAGAAAGGGCTGACATTGATCCCGCTCAGGATTTATTTTAAAGGCCCGCACGCGAAAATCGAACTGGCGACCTGCCGGGGTCGTAAAAGATATGACAAACGGGAAAAAATCGCACAGAGGGAAGCCGACCGCGCCATTGAAAGAGCACATCGCAGGCGAACAAAAAAGCAGAACAATGAATAAATCTATTTCCATTATATTAATTATATTTTTGTTGGTTCTACCGGCCATAATCCACGCTTCCCGGATTTCCGTGCAGATATCGGGCGGGATCGAAAAAATCCCGTCAATTACCGTAAACAACATGGTCTATTTCTCGATGTCAGACCTGGCCGAAGTTCTGGGCGAAGGGTTGACGTGGGATATTCCCGGTATCTCCGTGGTTTATCAGACGGAGCAACATAAGGCGACATTTTTCATTAATTCTCCTTTCATTAATATCGATGACACGGTCAAGAATCTAATTTATCCTGTTAAAATCGACAAAGGGGTGCTGTATCTTCCGGCGCGGATGTTTGTCCCGCTTCTGGATTTAATCCGTCCGGAACAAATCCTATGGGATGAAGACCGGGAGACTATAAGAATCAATTCCGAGTGGTATAATATCACCGATTTATCGTTGACATCCAAGGCCAACGGAAAGCTCATTGAAATTTTCGTCACCGCCCCGATAAATTACGAGATTTTTGTCTCGGAGGGTAATTGGTTGAACGTTACTATCCCGGACGGGCGGATCAACGAGCGGCAAATTCTGAGAAGGAAAAAAGGATCGTTTCTGAGAGATCTAAATGTTTTTCAATTCGAGGCATCGGCACAAATATCTTTCAGATTAAAGGAAAATATCGGCAAGTATGATTATCGCCTGCAAACCAATCCACCCCGAATACAGATATCAATCCCGGATACATCGGTCGTACCGACGCCCTTTATCGGCCCGGAGTTTATCGGGCCGAGCGAGCGCATCAGCAAAATCATAATCGATGCCGGGCATGGCGGCGCCGACTACGGCGCTATTGGCTTGAATAAGACTCAGGAGAAAAAAATAGTCCTGGATATCGCTAAACGTCTGGCCAAACTTATAAGAAAGGAAAAAATATTCGAGGCCACTATGACACGCGAAAAGGATGTTGCCGTATCTCTGGAAGAACGGGCCGACATTGCCAACAACGAAGGGGGTGATATTTATGTTTCGATACATGCCAACGCTTCATTGAAACATTTTGCGCGGGGATTCCAGGTATTTTTCCTGGCTCCGGCCAACAATGACGAAGCCCGCGCTGCGGCACAACTGGAGAACGCACCCTTCCTCGCAGAATTGAATACTATTTCGGATGACAATATCGACAATTTGAGCTATATTCTCAGCGATATGATCCAGACTGAATTTCAGGTCGAGTCGGCCGATCTGGCGGCGATGGTCGACAAGGAATTCCGCAAACGATTTTCCCGGCAAACGAAAGCACGAGGAATCGATCAGGCCGGATTCGTCGTCCTTAATCGCGTTTATATGCCGTCGATTCTGGTCGAGGCCGCGTTCCTGACCAATAAAGAAGACGAAAATCTCTTGCGGAGCAAGAATTACCGGCAGGAAGTGGCCGAGGCCATTTACGCCGGATTAAAACGATTTAAATCCAAATATGAGAAAAAATAATGGCTGAAAATACCTTATTGAATCGACCAATCGGCATTTTCGATTCCGGTGTCGGTGGCCTGACGGTTGTTGCCGAAGTCCTGAAGATTCTACCGGCCGAAAATATCGTATATTTTGGTGATGTCGGCCGGTATCCGTACGGCGGCCGATCGAAAGAAACGATTATAAACTTTACCAGGCAGGACATCAATTTCCTGCTCGAGCATCACGTCAAATTCATTATCGCTGCCTGCAATACAGCTTCGGCCGTGGCACTGGAAACGGTCAAAGAGGAATATGATATCGATTTTCTGGGTGTTATCGAACCGGGCGCCAAAGCGGCCGTAAATAACACCAAAAATAAGCGCGTGGGGATTATCGGTACCCGCGCGACAATCGGTTCCAACAGTTATGCCAAGGCGATTCAGAAAAGGGATGAAAACATAAAAGTTTTTTCGCTCGCCTGCCCTCTTTTGGTGCCGCTGGCCGAGGAAGGATACATCGACAAGGAAGCGACCCGATTGATTGCCGCCGACTATCTCAAGGAATTAATCGATGTTAATATAGATACGCTCGTTCTTGGCTGTACGCACTATCCGCTTCTGAAAAGGATCATCGGAGAAACGATGGGCGACAAGGTGCAGCTTATAGACTCGGCCGACGCCACCGCGCAGGAACTCGCGGCGCTGTTATCAATTAGGGATTTGGCCCGAAGCGGCCGGGAAAAGGCGACACACAAATTTTATGTTTCCGATGTCCCCGACAAATTTTCCAAAGTGGCCGAGTTGTTTCTGGGGCGAAGTATCGATAACATAACCCGCGTGGATATAACAAGGTACTAGATGGATTTAATAAAAGCCAAAATCGAGCAGGCTATCGGTATTCTGAAAGAACTGGACATCGATCTCTGGCTGATATTCTGTCGCGAATCGGACCTGATGGCCGACCCGTCGATGGCGCTCGTCGTGGGTCATAAGGTCGTCTGGCAGTCCGCTTTTTTTATCGGCAAGAGTGGCTCGACCGCTGCTCTCGTTGGCAATTTCGATGCCGCTGATTTTGAACGCTCAGGTGAATTCAAAACGGTTCAACCATACGTGGAAGACTGCGGCCGGGAAATCCGCCGAATGGTGCGGAAATTTGATCCGAAGAAAATAGCATTAAATTATTCGACAAATGACGTCGCCTCCGACGGACTGACGTACGGTATGTATCAACTGCTGATTAATTATCTTAAAGGTACTGTCTATACCGATAGAATAATTTCTTCGGAAGTGATAATGTCTCGGCTCCGCGGACGAAAAATCGAACCGGAAATTGATTTGATTTCAAAGGCCGCGACCGCTTCCACCGATTGCTGGAGCCAATCCATAAAGGAGATACATATCGGTCAGACAGAAAAGGAAATCGCCGCGATTATCGACGCCAATATCAAAAAAACCGGGGGAGCAAATTCGTTCGAAACAATCGTTAACGCCGGTGCCAAATCGACACCCGGACACGGGCATCCGACCGAGGCGGTTCTGGAACCGGGTGATTTATTACATATCGATTTCGGCGCCAAAATCAAAGGCTTTTGCTCGGATCTTCAAAGACTGGCGTACTTTAAAAAAGAAAACGAGGCCGATACACCTATCGAATTAATCAGGGCTTTTAATAAAGTCAAAGAAGTTATTGACAAAACATCGGCGCTTTATCTACCGGGCAAAAAAGGTTATCAAATCGATGCAGAAGCGCGACGGATTCTGAAAGAAGCCGGATATCCGGTCTATCAGCACGCACTGGGACACCAGATTGGACGTGCCACTCATGACGGCGCCGCCATTGTCGGACCGAAATGGAAACGGTACGGTAAGACACCAAGCATTCCTCTCGAGGAAGGTAACGTATTTACTGTCGAGCTTGGTATAAATATCGAGTATATCGGGTATGTCGGTCTGGAGGAAGATCTCTTAGTAACCAATGACGGAGGCAGATTTTTATGTCCCAGACAAAACGAATTAGTCATTATATAGTCTTATCGAGTCTTTGTTTTTTCCTGCTGGTACTTTTTTCCGGCTGCGCCAAAAAGTTTCGCCTCCGAACGGTCGGTGATGAATGTGCCCCGACCAATCTTGTGGTGAAATCGAACGATCATACGTTGTTTCTAAAATGGAATACCAACTGCCCCAGAGAAACGCTTTTATCCGGCTATTACATTTACCTTGAAGACAAG
Organism: uncultured Ignavibacteriaceae bacterium; assembly: GCA_964452645.1. Taxonomy (GTDB): domain Bacteria; phylum Zixibacteria; class MSB-5A5; order GN15; family PGXB01; genus CAYXTW01. The sequence goes on along the minus strand of CAYVMO010000004.1, from coordinate 169,244 downwards.
CCCATTTACGCCTACCATAATCAACTGCCGCCGCGGGGCGCCAAACCTTACAATCATGTACCGTACCCGGGCGATACCGATCCCGAAGACCGCTGGGAAACGATGGAAGTGAATAATTTGAACAACGGTGTCGAATATTATGTTTCCGTCAGGGCTTTATATCCCGACCGGACCGTTTCCGTCTCATCCAACGAGGTCGCCGCCATGTGCCGCCCCGAGGGGGAATTCGAGCTGGCCTATCGATATGCCGACCTGGATGACGGCTTTTCATTTGCGGACGGCATTTCGGTTCGCGCCGATGGTGAAACCAATGATCTGTATTTTTATAATAAGGACGGTTTCGACTTTATCGCTTCTCCGCACCGGTTAAACGGTTTCCTGAGAAAATCTCTCTTTTATTCGCTCGGCAAAACAAAAGATATTTATCAGTATCCCGATCTTGACCTGGACGTCCCGCCGGTCGAAAAAATGCCGGTGCTTGAGGGTGAATCATATCTAATCAAAACGGCCGACGGTAATTTCGCCAAAATACGCCTTGAAAAAATCAGCGGTGAGAATAAGGAGCGCCGAATGAAAATTAAATATATCTACCAGACCAATAAGGGGCTGATGCGCTTTTAAATGGAAACTTCCCGAATCACTGATAGCCAGAGAAAAACACTCTTTGCAATCGTCCTTTGCGCTTTGATAATCCGTATCATTCTGGCTTTAATTTCCGACAACTTCAATCATCCCGACGAAAATTTCCAAATTTATGAACAGGCGCATCGGCTGGTTTTCGGTTATGGTATCATCCCCTGGGAGTTCCGCTTTTCGGTGCGCTCCTGGATTGTCCCCGGACTTATCGCCGTCATGCTGTATCCGTTTAAATTATTGGGCTGGGACAATCCTAATATTTATATACCTTTCATCAGAGTAATACTCGGTCTGATTTCCGTATCAATCGTCATCTCGGCTTATTTCATCGGCAAAAAAATATCTTCGCCGAAGGCCGGTTTATGGGTGGCGTTTTTCTGCGCCGCCTGGTATGAAATCATCTATTTTTCGATTCGACCATTAAGCGAAGTCTGGGCAACAACCTTCTTTATTGCGGCGATAGCTTTCTCAATAAAATCGGAAAATAATCTCAATCTTGTCCTTGGGGGAATCCTGACCGCCTTAACGATTGCGGTTCGTCTGCATTATTTTCCGGTTGTGCTACTGTTTATGGTAGCGCTGTTTTTTATAAACCACAAAAAGGGGCTTTTCGTTTATTTTATGGCATTCATCGTAACGATCATCTTTGTGGGAATTTTTGAAAAATTGACCGTCGGCGGCTTTTATGAATCTTATGTCAATTATTATAATTTCAGCAAAAATTTCAGTATGGCCGAATCGTCGCCGGGAGCCAGTACCTTTACTTTTGCCGAACAGCTTGTTTACTCATCTATGATTTTTTTCTGGTTGTTTATTCTGCTTGGACTTATTGTCTGGCGAAAAGTATGGTACTTATTGCTTTTCGTAGCGGCGGTGTTGGTGCTGCATTCGGCAATTCCATTAAAGGAACATATTGTAAGTATCAGATTTGTGTATGTCGTTATTCCTTTATATATGATTATTGGAGGAATTGCCGTCTCGGAAATATTGAGCAAGATTAATATACGAACAAGTATATCAGGAATTATGATTGTTGTTTTGTTTTTAATCATTTCAGCCTTCGGTTCTTTCAATATTCTGCCCCGCGAGAAACAAGTATACGAACATAATATTTTCTATCGCGATCCCGGATTGAGCGCCTATCGATATCTTTTTAAACAGAAAAAAATCGCGGCCGTCTTTGACAATGCCGATTTCTGGTTCCTGAGCGGTGGTTTTTATTATCTCCACCGCGATATTCCGCTCTATTTTAATAACACTCCGCCCCCATCGTTGGATTATATAAGTCATATTGTTACAAAAGAAAATTTGCGAGGGCTTGACGGCTTCGAGATCGAAAAATCATTTGGCAATATAACGGTCTACTGCCGAACAGATAGTACTTTCAATTATAAAACCGACTTACGCTACGACCATAATATGTATCAAAGCGGAATTGACGATAAGCAAAGCCCTTAGAACGTCTTAGCAAATACTACTTGCGAAATTTCGATTTTTGAGTAACTTATACATAATACGACTCGTTGAGGGATAACCGTTTATTAGGGGCATTTTATGAAAGTAAGAAAGGGAAAAAATATGAAAAAAATGGCCTTCATAACGCTTATTTTCGCGATAATAACGGCTTTTTATACAGACTCTTTTGCTCTTTATCGCGGCGAAGATACTCCTGAGGCAAATCAGCCGGTGACCCGATTGATCGTTAAATTTTCGTCTGACGCCGGACCCAAATTTATCGACCACAAGAAGGGAAGTATTTCGACCGGCTCGGCCATAGTCGACGCCATCAGCAAAAAATATCAAGTTCAAAAATTAACTTCGCTTTTGCCGATTTCGGCAAAATTGGCTTCCTCACAGCAGTTTCGGAATGTCTATATATTCGAGCCTCAGAATCCCGATGATATTAACGCTATGAAAATCGATTTGGAGAATCAGGCCGGTGTTGAATATGTCGAGCCGGACTATCAGGTCGAGCTGTACGAGACACCCAATGATACATTGTATAGACATCAGTGGGGGCTTAACAACCTGGGTCAGGACCACTATCATATCCGCCGGTACCACGGTTCATATAACGATGAGCTGATACTCACCAGGGGGGTCGTCGATGCCGACATCGATGCCGGCGACGTTTTTATAAATCCGCCCGATAAGACGACCGCGGTCGTTGTTGCCATAATCGACACCGGCGCCGATATGGCCCATCCCGATCTGGCCGACAATATCTGGACCAATCCCCGCGAAATCCCCGACGACACCCTTGACAACGACAATAACGGTTATATCGACGATATCCACGGTTGGCATTTCGCCCCCGGTTTGGATCCGAACGATATCGGCGATAATAATCCTTCCGACGCCAACGGCCATGGAACCCATTGCGCCGGAATTGTGGCTGCGGTTGCCGACAACTATATTGGAATTTCCGGCATCGGGCGCGATGTTAAAATTATGCCGCTGAATTTCGAGCCGCTTCCCCTTGTATCCGTTATTGCCGCAGCGCTCATATATGCCGCCGACAACGGCGCTGACGTCGTCAATATGAGCTTCGGATTGACATCGCGGAGTGATTTAATCGAAGAGGCTATCAACTATGCCAGAGATAAGGGTGTGATACTTTGCGCCGCGACCGGCAATAGCGGTATGGCGGAAATCAATTATCCGGCGGGATACGACGCCACGATTGCAGTCGGTGCTTCAAATGATTCCGACCAGGTGACATCATTCTCGACTTACGGACCGCACCTCAATATTTGTGCACCCGGGCTATCGATTCTGTCGCTGCGGGCCGGTCTTACCGATATGTACGCAACCAGTTGGCCCTATGAGCCGGGCGTCCATATTATAAATAATATTTATTATCTGGCCTCCGGCACCAGTATGGCCTGCCCCCACGCCGTCGGCGTAGCCGCTTGGCTTAAATCGGTTTCACCCGGTCTCATGCCCGATCGGGCCAAAGAAATTATCGAGCAATCGGCCGATGATATTCTCGACCCCTTTGGGCTGGGATGGAATCTTCCCGGCTGGGATGAATACAGCGGTTATGGACGACTGAATCTCCAGAAAGCACTCGATATGGCTCCCGGCGTTCGTGCCAAAATTAGCGACCCGCTGCCCAACGAAATCATTTCAGGAATTGTCTCAATAAACGGCATCGCCGATGGCCCTGCTTTTTTAAATTATGTGGTCGAATACGGTGCAGGCGATAATCCGACGCAATGGACCGAGATAACGACTTCATCAAGCCCGATTACCGAAGATATTCTGGCAATGTGGGATACGGATGGTTTGAATGGCCCGTATACGATCCGTCTTCGCATCGGAACCTACAATATTTCCTACGTTACGGTATTTATCGCAAATCAGACATTAGCCGATATAATCTCTCCTCAATCTTTTGAAACCGTGGCCAATTATGTAACTTTTACCGGTAGCGCTTACGCCCCGGATTTTGCCCGTTTCGTTCTCGAATATCATCCGGACACAATCGGTGCCGTGTGGGAGCCGATCGCCGACGGTACGGTGCCGGTTTTCGATGATAAAATCGCCGGCTGGTTTCTGGAGGGTATTCCCGAAGGGAATTATTATGTCCGCCTGGCCACTTACAGCGATACCGGTATGGTTCATTCCGATATCATCTACCTGCATATCCAGTCGATATTCGACACCGATCAGGCGTGGCAGAGCAGCGTCGATGGTTATCCGACGATTATACCGAATTACGGCGATTTTGACGGCGACGGCATTAATGAAATTATTGTCGGACATTCGGCGGGAATTACGGTATTCAACACCGACGGTACGATTAAAACCGACGGTATCCCCGATATACCGTTCAATAATTATATGATTCCGATAGCCGTCGGCAGGCTGGACGATGATAATATCGATGATTTTGCCGCCGTAGGATATGACCCGCATTTTCTGTACGGCTTTCTGTCGGAAAAACCGAACTTCAAAAGCTATCTCGGAATATTTCCGCCGATGGACAATTTTTACCGATCGGAGCATGAATTTCCGAAAGTCTGGCTGAAGGATATCGACGGCGACGGGCTCGACGAAATCTATGTCTTCATATATGATGCCTCACAGTCGAAAACTTATCTTTTCGATTCCAACGGGGACCTGATAATCAATCTCGATTATTACGGCGAATCGCTGCCGCTGGATATGAACGGCGACGGCATCGATGAAATCTATGCCTGCAATAACAGTTACTGCCTGCTAAAGCAGATAGATTATGCGACAGGACATGTAACCGACAGCTTTTTGGTGCAGCTGAACGGGGGTGATTTCAAATGTCTGGGCATGTCCGGGTGCGACATTGATAATGACGGCAAGTATGAATTGATTATTTACGGCTTTTACTCCGATTACGGTTACTGGATTTATGCATTCGATGAAGGCCTTAATTTAATCGACGGTTGGCCGCATGACATGGCCATCGATCCTTTCGTGGTTCCGACAACGCCGATTTTCGGTGACATCGATAATGACGGTGAGTACGAATATCTGACGACCTACTTTGATCTCAGCGCCAGTTATGTCCTGGCCTGGAACATCGACGGCAGCTCATATATGCCGTCGAATCAGAACGGGCTGCTGGCAACCACTCCCGAGCCGAGTGTCATGAATATGCTTTTGCTGGCGGATATGAACGGCGACAACCAAACCGATATTGTCGCCTGCGCCGACAATGATCTTTTCAATACCTACAAAGCCCAGAGAATTTATGCCTGGAATAATGAAGGCAGTCTTCTTCCCGGTTTTCCCCTGATTACGGTTCAGGACCTGCAAACCAGCGACCGCTTTACACCGTGCATCGGAGATATCAATCAGGATGGTTTTGTCGACCTGATTATGACGACGCAGGATAGCATGATTCTTTCAGTCAATTATCAGGGCAATCCATTTAATCCGTGTAAATCACCGGCGCCGACCTGGCGATATAACCGCCGCATGAATAATATCGCACCGTTTCTGTCAGATTGTGAGCCAACCGGTATTAGTGACGAAAATACGCGGTTGATTCCGAAATCATTTGTTTTATCTCAAAACTATCCCAATCCCTTTAATCCGACCACAACCATTGAATACTCTCTCCCGTTACGCAGTAATGTCTCGATAGCAGTATATAATCTCCTCGGCCAAAAAGTTAAAACAATGCTGCAAACTTCGCAGCCAGCCGGAAGGTACAAAACCGAATGGAACGGCACCGATAATAATAATCAGCCGGTCGCATCAGGATTATATTTTTATCAAATCAAAGCGGGAGATTTTACCGAATCGAAAAAGATGCTGCTGTTAAAGTAGAGAATTGAGGTAATATTAATATCCTTTGTTCAGTCGCCGAATCAAAACACTGCTTGACATAAGGCCGGATTTCCGTATATTTCTAATTGTATAGAACTTTTTGACCTGGCTTACTACACTGGTTTAGTAATGACCATGCCATTGAAAATCAAGTTTAAGGCATTTAGTAACTTAGTGCCCGTTTGAATGCGAAATTCTTAATCTTATTTATTAGGAGGTAAAATTATGTGGACAGTCTTTAATGCGCCAATCCGCAAATTACTACCGACATTTTTGCTTGTCGGTCTGATTTTCCTGATTGGCAATCCGGCTGCCGTATCACAGACATTATTCGGCGGCAAGGACGCCTCGGCCGAGCCAATATGGACATACGACTCCGATTGGGACGTCCGGAATGTCGAAACCGCCGACCTCAATGGCGACGGTGTCCCCGACGTTATCGCCGGCGAATACAACAGCACCTATTACGGTGATCCCTCAAAAGTAATTGCCATTGACGGCAGCACCGGCGATACCCTGTGGACTTATCAACTTCAGGACGGTGTCCGCTCGATGACCATCGCCGATCTTACCGGCGACGGCGTCATGGATGTCATCGCCGGTACCTCTTATGAATCATCGCCGACTCCGGATGGGCACGTTCACGCTATTAACGGTCTCGATGGTTCGCAGCTCTGGACGTTTTTTGTCGGCTCCACGATAAGCTGCCTGACCGTCGGGAATTTCAACGGCGACATTTACCCGGATGTAGCCGCCGGCGATTTCGATGGCATCGTTTACGCCATTGACGGCCGCGTCGGCACCCAGCTCTGGAGTGAGACGATTGGCAGCCTCTGGATAAACGCCGTTGATGCTGCCGATGTCAATGGCGACGGCATCGATGACGTCGCTTACGCTCATGAATACCTGGCGAATTACAGCAATTATATCGGTGTCCTTGATGGTACCGATGGCTCCACAATTTGGGATTTAACCGTCCCTCACGTAAATATGGATGTTATGTTCGAAGATATCGACGATGATGATACCCTTGAGGCTGTGTTCGGTGTTATCTATTATGATAATCACGGCGAAGTTCAGGTCCGAACAGCCGAAACCGGCGCGCTTGAATGGAGCTATAATCTTGGCTCGGTGGATCATACCAACGGCGAAGTCCTCGTGGCCTCGTACGATCTTGACGAAGACAACGATCTCGACCTGATTGTCTCCACTTACCTGGGCAATCACGTGGTCTATGCGTTCGAAGGTGACACCAATACGCCCATTTGGACATCCGATACGCTTGACGGCAATACTCGCGATATTTCCTTTGGCGACGTCACCGGCGAAAAAGATATCGATATCGTGCTGGCAACAAGCGATCGCGTGCAGGTTATTAACGGTCAGGACGGTACCAAAATCTGGTATTATGCCGTGGCCGGGAATATCCAGAGTGTCAGTTGCGCTGATTTCGATGGAGATGAGATTGCTGATGTCGCCGCCGGAGGCGGCGCCGCCTATAGCGGTTCCGATCCGGCCATATCAGTCTGGGCGTTGAGAACCGTCCAATCACCTTTGCTGTGGGAACACGAATTTGGCGAATACGGTAATGCCATCGCGATTGCCGACCTCAATGGGGATGGCGCCGAAGATGTCGTCTCGGTTAGCTCTTTGGATGATTTCGCGCGGGCCATCAATGGCGCCGACGGAACCGAGTTATGGACCTGGCAGGGGACGGCAAATCTTTACGCCGTGTGTGTCGGCGATTTTGACAATGACGAGCAAATCGACGTCGCCGTGGCCGGGGCCGACGACCAGGTGACGGCATTGTACGGCGATAGCGGTAATGTCATGTGGACTTTCCCGACAGGCGATCAGATTTACAGAAAGTGCCTTCAGGCCGCGGACCTCAATGATGACAACAACGTCGATGTTATCGCCGGCTGTAACGATAATTATGTTTATGCACTCAATGGGTCGGAGCGAGATCCTATCTGGAGCACCAATGTCGGCGCTGACGTCAATGATTTGCGTATCGCACAGATGAACGGTTCCGGTCCGCCTGATGTCGTCGTGGCTGTCGCCGGCGGTACCAGCGGCTCCAAGGTAACAGTTCTTGACGGCAGTGATGGTGGTGTCCTCTGGGAGTATCTCGCATCGGAATCGATTGAACATATCGAGGTTTGCGATGTCAACGAAGATGATGTTCCTGACGTGGCCGCCGCTCAGACTCCTTTCGGCACTAAACAGATTATTATGATAGACGGCGTCACGCACGGTGTTATCTGGACGCACCCGGTTGATCTGCCATCCAACACGCAAAGCATATCCCAGGGTGATCTCAATTTTGATAAGATACCGGATATTATTGCCATGGGTGGTTCCGCGGACAAGAAAGTCTATGCTCTGGACGGTGTCGACGGCAGCGAATTGTGGAATTTCGAGACCGGCGGCGAGGTTAACACCGTGCTGGCTTATGATGTCGATAATGATGACAGCGTCGAAGTCGTCGCCGGGTCCGACGACCAGATAATGTACGTTATCAATGGTGCCGACGGTACCGAGGAGTTTAGTTACAGCACTGCCGGCGATGTCATGCAGGTGCAAATAGGTGATATTAATGGCGACGGTTTGCCGAATATCGCCTGTATTACTTTTGATTCGCACGGTGTCGTGTATGCTTTCAAATCGCTGGCCACCGGCCCGCTTTATGCCTGCGGCGATGTAAACGGCGATGAAGATATTAATATATTTGATATCGTATATTTGATAGACTATTTATACCGCGATGGACCGGAACCGGTCGATCTGTGGACGGCCGATGTGAACGGTGACGGCGATGTCAATATTTTTGATATCGTCTACCTGATCGATTATTTATATCGTGACGGCCCGCCGCCTGCCTGCCCATAATAGCAGATTACCGAATCAAGCACAAGGACAGCCCACGGCTGTCCTTTTTTATTAGCGCAGATTCTGTGTTTGCGGATAAATGGTTCGCCATATTCTACGAATCGAAAAAAGGGCTCATCCTGTCCGTTTTTGCATTCGGATGGCATATAACAATTTACGTATAAAATGTGTAGATGGAATCCAAACGGCATAGTTTTTGTGGAATATTTGGACAGCTAACCGCCGGTGATATAGAAAATAGCCGCCGGATTAACGCGTCGGGACATAAGAAGGAAAAAATGGATGGAGAATAGATAAAACCCCCGCATGAAATTTGACTTCTAACGGAGGGAGCCCGTTATGAACAACATGATTGGCACAATCGCCCTGGCGATTATGCTTTTGCTGCTCCTTCCCGCCAACAACTCATCCTCACAAACCTCACCGCCGGATAACCTCTATCTGGCAAAATATACCGCCGAAGATAAGGGAACTCAAAGTACCGTACCGCAAAGTCAAAGCGAACTTTGTCCCTCTCTTTTGGAATTGCCGCTGATGCTCGGCCGCCCGGCGCCGTGCACGCGCAATTATAGCCTGAAAAAATAATCCGTATATCTGAATTAATTTTAGACGGCCGAAAAGCCAAATGATTTTGGCAAGGGATATATTCTAGACTCAAGTATTATTTCAACAAAACCATCTTTTTAGTTTCGATAAAATCGTCAGCGGCAAGACGATAAAAATAGACTCCCGAAGCCACATCGATTCCGGCATCGTTGCGACCATCCCATTGCACTATATGGCTACCCATTGGACGCGACTGGGCCGGCCATTCATGAACAACCTGCCCCAAAATATTATAAATTGCCAGAGTTACGGTGGAATGACGCGGCAGTATATACTCAATTGCCGTTGTCATATTAAAAGGATTTGGATAATTCTGACCCAGTTCAAAACCTTCGGGCAAAATGGCATTATCATTATCATCTACCGACGTCATCTCCCCCTGAATTTTAAAAAGATACATATCTGCCCCGCCGTAAGTGTATGAATATCCGTCACCGATAAGAATGTACCCGCCGTCCCTATCCTGAAATACCATCCGTCCGTAATCGGAACTCGAGCCGCCGAAGGTTTTAGTCCAGATAGTTTCACCGGTCATGGTCGTCTTTATCAAGTAAATGTCAAGATTTCCCGCCCCGAACGATTCGGTCGCACCGATTATGATATACGTTCCGTCGGCTGCCAGACACGCTGAGTATCCGCGATCATCCCCCCAGCCACCATAAGTTCGCGTCCAGAGCGTATCGCCGGTCGAATTCGTTTTAATCAAATAAACATCGGTATACCCCGCTCCATAAGAAGCGGTCGCACCGACAATAAGAAAGCCGCCGTCAGGCGTACATTCCACCGAATATCCCATATCGGCCCCGCTGCCCCCATAAACAGCCGCCCAGAGCGAATCGCCATTCTTATCGATCCTGACAACATAAATACTGCTGTAACCCTCACCGAATGAACCCGTTGAACCGACTGCGATATATCCTGAATCGGATGTCTGCCGTACATCACAGCCCGATTCTCCGGCGACGCCCCCGTAGGTGCGCGCCCAGACCGAATTACCCAGCGAATCAGTCCTTATAAAGTACAAATCGGAATATCCGGCACCGGAAGAACCGGTCGTTCCGCAGATTATCAGACCATTATCGAATGTCTGTCGAACGGCATTCGCCTCATCGAGTTCGCTGCCGCCGCATACTTTCGTCCAGAGGGTGTCACCCGTATCATCCGTCTTTAAAATATATATATCTTTATTGCCGCTGCCGTATGATTTGGTCGAGCCGACGATAACATAACCGCCGTCGGAAGTAGCCGTTATGTCATATCCAAAATCGGTACTGCTCCCGCCGTAACTTCTTGTCCAGAGCGTATCGCCGATTGAATTGGTTCGTACCAAATAAATATCATATCCCCCGCGACCGTATGAATAAGTACTTCCCAGAATCAGATAGCCGCTGTCTGCAGCCTGTAGGCCGGCATATCCGGTCTCACTGTACACACCGCCGTAATTGGCTGACCAGAGAAGATTCTGCGGCATTGCTACAACAGGCAAAAGACACAGTACTATAGTAAATACAATATAAAGATGCCCCGTCCGCACTTTTTCTGGAAACTCCGATTTCATTTCAGTTTTCCCATGGCTGTTTAAAACTTGAACAGCCTCTGTTATAGTCAGGTATCGGAAGATCCCCACACTACTTTAGCATTGATGAGAAGTTTTTTTGATTGGCCATTAAATAACATCAAGGCAATCAAGTGCTTGGTTTCTTCACATCCAACTCGGCTTTTGATAGAATATCTCCAAAAAATTTATATGCTGTCAAAAAGACTCTAACCCGTTTTTATATATTATCTTATATATTCGAGGTACAGCCACTTCCCCATAATTATTAGCTGCCGTAAAACCGGGCCGTATCTGCATGATCCTCATTATTCATTACTAAACAAACGTTTACAACAAATCGGATTTTATGGTATCCGGCTTGCGCAAGCTTATTTTTGAAAAATTTTTAATATGGGGAGGAAATAGTGAATTTCAAAAAATCGATAGTTTTTATTCTGGCTCTATTAATTCTACTGGTAATGATTCCCGATGCCGGAGCTCAGGAATATGGTGTCATTCAGGCAACCGCCACCGTCATCGCCGGGATAACCATTACCGGCGACCATGATCTGATTTTCGGAGCCGTTTTGCCCGGTGTCGATAAAGCTGTTGACAAAAGCAATATCGGCTTCGCCGGAGCCTGGCATATCAGCGGTAATAATTCGGCCGAAATTACACTCGATTTTACTCTGCCCGATTCGTTATTACACACCGATTCGATAGCTTTTTTGAGAATCGATTTCAGCAGCACCGACGCTTCTTATGATGATGGTACCGGCGGCGGTCAGACCAATCCGCCCTATATTATCAATCCGAACGGTCCCAATACGGCCAACCTGGGCGCAACCGGGCTAATGGATGTCTGGATTGGCGGCACAGTACGGCCGACCATCTCGCAGACCGGTGGCAATTATGAAGCTGATATCACTTTAATGGTGGCCTATACGGGTAATTAGATTTCCCGGTCAGAAAAATTTATCCGCCCAAGTCCGTATCTATAGAGACATTCTCTTTATTCGCTTGACAAATCCGGATTTTGCGGTATTATTTATGATGTACTGCATTTTTTACATCAGATACCGCAATGAACGGAAGATTCGTTTATTTCATCGGATTATTGGCTCTTCTATGCTGGTTTCCGGATTCGCTTTCTTTTTCGGGCGAGGCCGCTTCGATAACGGCTACTGCTTATGTCCTGCCTGCCGTTGGAATTGAAGAAAATTCAAATGCCTATCCTGCCGGTGATACTGATCCGGGCTGGCTGCTGCGCTGCCCGCCTTCCGGAAGCATCATCTGCCGGATCGAAATCAATAAGGCCATATCTGACTATTGTTATAATAACAAAGAAAATCGTCAAATCGCTTTGCCGGCTGAAACGATTTTGGACGAGGCGTACCTCAATTCAGCCGATAGCTGCATCATTACTATCATTTACTCGGAAAATTAATCGCCATCATTTCAATATTGACTTGTTTTTTTCGCAGCATTAATATTTGGGATTAAAGGAGCGACGATGAAACAAGCGATAAAAGTACTTTACTTTATTCTAATCTGGACAATTAGCGTCTTTTCGGGATACGCTCAAAATGCAACCGTCAACAACGACCTTACTTTCGGCGATGTTTTCCCCGGAATCCCCAAAACAATATCTAAAGCGACACCCGGAAGTGCCGCCGAATTTTATATCAGCGGTACTGCCGGCGCCGAGGTAACTATTGACCTCACGCTGCCGACTTATATGTCCTCGGGAAGCTGGAATATGCAAATCGTTTTCAATGAGACTGACTGCGCCATGGATTCATCGGCGTCGCCCGACCAAACCGAGCCCGGCTATGACAATATCGATCCGTGGCATACGATAACCTACCGACTCGGCTCCAACGGGCTGACAATATGGCTGGGTGGGCTGGTCATCCCGCGCCTTAATCAGTTGCAGGGAAGTTACACCGGAACGATTGTGCTGACAGTAGCCTATACCGGCAGTTAGCGGAATTTTCCGGCATCGCGAAAATCTTTTTAAGCCTCCAGCAGCTTGCTTGCCGACGAGATGTGTGAAAATTGACATCGTATAACTTTCTCATATATAACCACTTATAGAAATTGTTCGATAATCTTCCAGTCTTGGGAACTTCCCATAGACTGCTGAAAAATATTCGCATTCTGCAATTTTTTTCCCGAAAAACGCTTAAGAAACAAAAATGTATGTCGATTATTTCATTTATGAAACATAGGTAGAGGGATTTGGCAATAATCTACACTATAAGTAAACAGATAAAGGAGATGGTTATGCATCGCAATTCAAGGATGAAATCGTTAGCAGGGTTTCTAACGATTATTGCAATCTGTGCAATCGTCTGGAGCCCGACCCTTGTCAGTGCTCAGGATGTAGCCGTTGGTCAGGCGACGGCAACCGTTCTGGCTGTGTTGGCTGTAACGTCTACTCATGATCTCGCTTTCGGCGACGTCATGCAGGGTGTTCCCAAAACCGCCGACAAAACAGTCATTGCCGATGCCGGTGTCTTTTCGGTATCCGGCGCCGGCGGTCAGGAAATTTCCATGTTCATGGAACTGCCGGATTACCTCTGGTGCTCGACAGCCAACAGCGAGGATCGTCTGGTCGTCGCCTTCTCCAGCACCGGAGCCGATATTGACACGACCGCGGCCGGAACCCCGGCGGCACATGGAGCCGGAGCCGTAGTCGATCAGGATCCCTATAATCTTCCGGATATGCCGTTAGGTGGCGCCGATAATATTCTGCAGATTTTCCTCGGCGGTTCGGTTTATCCGGCGGTCGATCAGCGAGCCGGTAGTTATACGGCCGATATCGTCCTGACAGTTGCCTACACCGGGACATAAGAGCGGAAATTGTCTGAAAAATAGGAGGTTTTTAATGCGCTTTTTCCCGAAAAAAAGACAACTCGCAGGAATTTTATCGACTATTTTGGCGGTTCTGATACTCGGTACCCCTTCGGTGATTTTTGCGCAGGACGTGGCGACTGGAAATGCCACCGCTACCATACTGGCCGTTCTCGCCGTTACATCGACTCATGACCTGGATTTCGGCGACGTTTTACAGGGCGTAACCAAGACAGCTGATAAAACCGTTGTCGCTGATGCCGGTGTTTTTCAGATCAGCGGCGCCGGCGGACAGGAAATATCGATGCACATGCAGTTACCGGATTTCCTCTGGTGTTCGACGGCTGACAGTGAAGATCGTCTGGTCGTTGCCTTTTCTAATACCGATGCTGATATTGATACGACCGCGGCCGGGACACCGGCCGCACATGGCGGTGGGGCTATTGTCGATCAGGACCCGCACAATTTGTCGGATACGGTGATGGGGGGAGCTGATAATATTCTCCAGATATTTCTTGGAGGCACAGTGCACCCGTCGGTCGACCAGCGAGCCGGTGGTTATGTGGCTGACATAATTTTGACGGTTGCGTATACCGGAACTTAAAAAATATATCCGTTTGTTTTGGAATAGGAATCGACTGAAAGTCAAACCTGCCGATTGATTTCGGGTCTCAATTAATTCGGTAATCTGCCGATTACTGGTAACAGAAAATCGAGACCTAAAAATTGGCAGGGGGAATGGAATGTATCGCGGCTTTAATAAAATAAGAGCATGGCTCGAGATTGGCGTGGTTCTGACTGCCCTATCGATCGGGCCATCAATTATTATTAATGCTCAGGATGTCGGCACCGGCATCGCCACAGCCAATGTTCTGGCGGCCTTAACGGTCACATCGACGCACGATTTGGCCTTTGGCAATGTCCTTCAGGGTGTCCAGAAATCGGCCGACAAAACCGTGGTCGCCGAGGCCGGAGTTTTTCAGGTCGCGGGGGCGGGCGGCAGCGAAATTTCAATGTACCTGCAACTGCCGCCGTATCTCTGGAACAACACTCCCAATAACGAGGATCGACTCATCTGCGCTTTCACAACGACCGATGCCGATATCGATACGACCGCGGCCGGGACACCGGCGGCCCATGGGGCCGGTGCTCTTGTCGATCAGGATCCTCATGGATTACCGGACACGGCCATCGGCGGCGCCGACAATATCCTTCAGATATTCCTCGGTGGAACGGTTTACCCCTCGGTCGATCAACGCGCCGGGAGTTATACGGCTGACATTATTTTAACGGTTGCTTATACCGGGGCATAAAAATTGAATTTGACTTTATGATATTTTGAGCGCTCTATAGTACGGAGCGATATGGAAAGGCCGAAGATCGGCCGGAATAACGACATAGGAGGACATCACTATGGATAGTGGGAAATCATTGGAAAAACGCATTCGAAAATCTGCTCAATTCGGGACAATCTTATTCATAATATTTTTCCTTACGATAGTTTCCGAACTAACGGCGGGCGTTTTGGTGGCGCCGACATCGGTTATTTTATCTGATAAAAAAAGAACCGGTCGGTTGACCATCCAAAATCCTACCGACCGACCCAAGCAGGTGCAAATCAGCTTTAGCTTCGGCGTTCCGATTTCGGACAGCGCCGGAAATATCAGATTGAATCTTCAGGATTCAGCCGTAACCGACGAACGTTCGGCTTTGGACTGGATAAAGGCCTTTCCCAAAAAAATGATTCTGGAGCCGAACACGTCACAGGTCGTCAGATTCCTGGCCCGCCCGCCGAAAGATCTTGCCGATGGTGAATACTGGGCCCGCATAATTGTCAGATCTCAGGAGGGTGAAACCTCGATTCCACTTCCCACCGAAGACGATAAGATTACGACCAAGCTGAATATGATTATGCAAACGGCCATCGTCCTGAAATATCGTTCGGGTAATCTTATTTCAAAGCTTGAAGTCCGGGGTACCGAAGTCTTCCCCACCGACACCATGGTAACGGCCTTTATTGATATGGTCAATCGCGGTAATGTATCATATGTCGGAATCCTTGACTGTCGGCTCGTCGATGCCAAAGGCAGGGAAATTTCTTCAAACGATATCGACCTGGCGGTATATCGCGAGTTAAAAAGAAAGGTGCGATTGCCGATTTTCCCCGGCAATTTTACTAAACCATATAAAATCGATATTTCTATTAGTACCGAAGGCCGCAAGGATATTGCCGCCGAGGACTTGATTGCCGGAAACCGAATAGAATATTCGACCACAGTACCATAGAATCGGCATTATCCGGTGCCTCCTATTATTGGAAATTTATGAAAATGCACGGGGCGAAATTCCATATACCATTTATAATTTTCGCGGCTTTAATCGCGGCCCTTATAATGATTACCGGCGCAAATTACGGTTTTTGTCGGTCGCCACAGGTTGAAGAAATAATCGTCCGCTTTGAAATCCCCAAACTGGCGGCGCGTGATATTATTGCACTTTATGACGGTAAAGATATATATCTGCCTCTGGTCGAAATATTACAACTGCTCGACGTCAATATTAAGTCGGAATTCGACAAGGGCAAATTCTCCGGTAAGTACTTGACTGAGGACAATAAATTTGAAATTGATATTCATGATCTTACAGCCAGATGTTTCGGCAAGGATACACGGCTGGACAGCACCGAATTTATTCTTGATTTTTCCGATTTGTTTTTGAGAATCGGTCTGTACGAGACAATTTTTAATCTTAAAATAAATTTCAATTTTTCGGAGCTGAAGGTCTACATTCCCCTCAACAGAGATTTTCCGGCCTATCAGAAATTAAAGCGCAAGGCTGCTCATGAAAAATTAAGAGATGAAGAAGCTGCATTAAAAGATGTTCATGAAATCCCATATAAAAGAGAGACTCTCGAGGGCGGTGTGGCTGATTGGGTCCTGACTGTCAATCCTTTCGAAAAAAGCGGGCAATATTTCGGCATTGGTCTCGGCGGGATGATCCTCGGCGGCGATCTTTCAGTTGACGGCGCCGTCAATACAATCAATGGTGTCGGCGGTGATGTAACTCGATATAAATGGCATTATTATTTTAAAGAAAATGATTATATCACTCAAGCGGAAGTGGGCGAAATAAATACCGGCGGCAGTCTAAGTCGCAATATGGATGGAATTTATCTGACAAACAAGCCGCAAATCAGCCGGAAATATTTTCAATCCGTTGATATATCAGGAAATGTCGGCGAAGGTTGGGAGGTTGAAATATACGTGAACAACCGACTTGCCGATTTCGCCTATACCGATCAAAATGGCAATTACGATTTTCTCGTCGATATCCATTATGGTTCATCGCAAATCCTTGTCAAAATGTACGGCCCCAATGGCGAGATCAAGGTCAAGGAGGAATACATTCGGACGCCATTCAATCTTATCCCTCAATATAATCTGGAATATACCTTGACCGCGGGCGTCAATACGGTCCATCTGGAAAAGAAAAAATATGCACAGGCCAACGGATACTTCGGAGTCTTAAAAAACCTGACAGTCGGCCTCAATTCGGATTTTCCTCTCGATGCGAAAGATGCTGAACGAACCACTTTCGCCGGTGAATTCACCTACCAGCCCTTTGGGAGCTTATTACTGGCTGGAAATTATGCGCCCCGGAAGGCGACCGAATATAACCTGAATTACAGCAGGCCGTCGCTTTTTAATATAAATGTCGGCTATACCGAATTTTCCGAAAATGAATATTGGAACAGGTTTAACAGACTCAGTAATATATCTTTATCCCTTTCGAGCCCGCTTAAAATCTGGAACAGTTATCTCGGGCTCCGTTTCCGTTTATCACGAGATAAGTATAATACTTATGAAGTCACCAACATGAATTACGGCTTTAAAATTCCCATCCCCTATTTTCATTCGACTTATATGGGCAACTGCAAAATATCGAATTATTATTCACGGGTTGACAGAACGATTTCCAGCCAATTGTTTGTTTCGACCTCAATTGTGCGATGGTTTAAACCGCAGTTTAAAATAAATTACGAGCATGATTACGACCGGATTTCCAATTACGGCATATATCTTTACAAGAGAATATTCAAGAAAGGTCAGCTTGCCCTCAGTTTCGAGCGTAACGATATCACCCGCGCTAATACCGTTATGTTGACCTTTAACATCTTCAATGACTTTGCTTATTTCACATCCCGATTCTATTCCAGCCCGGGAAAGACGTCATTTACGCAGATGCAGCGTGGATCGGTCCGTCTGGACCAGGAAACCGGAACGGTCAGGTTTGATAAACGCAACGGGCAGGGATTGGGCACAGCGGTTATCTGGCCTTTCGTGGATGAAAATTACAACGGGGTTCTTGACGACGGCGAGCCGTTTCTGCCCGAATTGAGAGCCAACATCGGCGGTTCGCGCGGTACTCAATATCGCCAGGGCGACCTTTATTATTACGACGGCCTGCGCCCCTATGATGAGTACATCGTCCAGGTCGACCAATACAGCCTTGACAATCCTCTTCTCAGATCGGCCCATGAAAATTTCAAAGTCACCGTCGACCCCAATACGGTTACGAGTATTAATGTCCCCATTGTTACCGCGGGAGAAATTTCAGGTACGGTTAAAAGGATGGCCGCCGGCGATAGTGTCGGTATCGGCGGCCTCAGAGTGATTGTCGAAAATGTTGTGACCGGAAAAGAAACGATGATTACGACTTTTAATGACGGTGAATTTTTCTACCTTGGTCTGGTACCCGGCATGTATAAAGTAACTATCGATCCCAGGCAGCTCGAAAAATATGGCTATCAATCGTCTCCTGTCGAGCGGACTTTCCAGATTCGGACAACCGAAGGGGGTGACTCAGTCGAAAACCTCGATTTTCTTCTAACGCCCAAGTAATAGCCCTTGAACGACTTGGCCTCCCGTATCGGTTACCGTTGTCGTCCCCGTAAATTTAGTCCTTGCCTGACCATAATTGGACATTTTAATGATTCTAATCAAATCGTGGAACAATAACAGGAGACAGCTGTTTTAATATAGTAATAATAGGCTTTTGTGGTTCGTAGATGTGAACTTGATTTATCAGATATGGAAGTTAACATGTTTCAACGCATTCTTTTTTCAGCCGTCTCAATAGGACTACTATCTTCTGGATCGGCTTCTGCGGCCGATAAATTCGAAATCGATCCGGCCCATTCGTACATCGGTTTTTCGGTCCGGCATATGGTCGTCTCTAATGTCAAAGGAAACTTCACCGATTTTTCCGGGACGATTATGTACGATGAAGACAATATATCCAAATCTTCGGTAAATGTAAAGATTAATGCCGCGAGCATTAACACTGACAACGAAAGGCGCGATAATCATCTCAGAAGCGCCGATTTTTTTGAGGTCGAGAAATTTCCCGAGATGACTTTCGAGAGCTCGCGTATTGAGAAAAAAGATAATGACTATATTATGCACGGCCTTTTAACAATGCATGGCATTAAAAAGGAGATTGCCATACCGTTTGAAATAATCGGTCATGTTACTGATCCCCGTGGTAATGAACGAATCGGCTTCGAAGGCAGCACTGAACTTAATCGAAGAGATTATGGGATCGCTTACGATGCCGTTATTGAAGGCGGCGGATTGGTTGCTGGTAACAATATAAAAATCGACATTCAGGTTGAGGCGATTAAAATGCCAGCAGACGGAGTTGACACTTTAAAAAAATAAAAAAGACTTACGTTAGGTCAAGAGGATGGAGGTCATGCCGAAAAAGGCGTGGCCTCTTTCTTTATCTCGAAAGACTAAGGCAGGCAGGAGAATAAAAGATTATTATCAAATATCGCCCTTCGGATTTTGCATTTCCAAAGCCAGATATTTTTTGAGTTCGACCTGACTCATGGTCGTTGTACGCAGATCCAGGGCACCGCCCAGCTTCTTAATCGGTTTCTCCAGGCTCTTGAATATATCATCCTTAATGGTCATATTGGTAAAAGGCAACGCCATAGTAATAATGACAAACCGGCCCTTTATTGTGATATCACGTATCATACCGAGGTCAATCAGATTGTAGGAAATGGTTGGATATTCAATATCGGCGATCGCCCCGCGCACCATTTCTACGGAAATTTTTGCGGCCATTCGTCAAAATCCTGTTGTCTTACCTTAATCTGATCATAGACTTTATCGACAGAATCGCCCTGTATTTTGCGGAATACCGCTATTTACCGGCGCCGTTTCCGACTCTTCATTTCCGATTTGGCTTTGCCGCTGGATTTCTTATCTTCGTCGTCAGTCGAGGCCTTCAGCTGTTTGGCCAACCGCTCCAGTTCCTTATCGACCAGATCATAAACGGAGTCCTTCGTGAATCCCCCTTTTGATAACTCCCGACCGGCCGATTTTCCCGTTAGAATCTCAATCCCCTCTTCGATTTTCGAAACCGGATAAATATGGAATTTCCCTTCCTTTGCAGCCTTGACGACTTCATCTTTTACCTGAAGTTCCTCGACATTCTGTACCGGCACGATTACGCCCTGTTTGCCGGTCAATTTTTTCGCTTTGCAGACGTCAAAGAAACCTTCGACTTTCTGATTTACGCCGCCAATCGGTTGTATCTCGCCGTACTGATTTACCGATCCGGTCACGGCAATCCCCTGATCGATCGGCACTTTGGAAAGCGATGAAAGAATAGCATATATTTCAGTGGAAGATGCCGAGTCGCCATCGACCCCGCCGTACGATTGCTCAAAACATATCGAAGCGGACATCACCAATGGCTTATTACGCGCGAACTTACCGCGTAAAAAACCGCTTAAAACCAGGACACCTTTATTATGAATCGGACCGGATAAATCGGATTCTCTCTCGATATTTATTACACCGGCCCGGCCGACCGCTGTTCGTGCAGTAATTTTAGTCGGCCGACCGAAGCTATGTTCGCCCGTATCATAAACGGACAATCCGTTAATCTGACCAACGACTTTTCCACTCGTTTGCACAAGAAGAATATCGTTATTGTACATTTCCTGAATCTTGTCCTCAACCAGATTGACTCG
Source organism: uncultured Ignavibacteriaceae bacterium (assembly GCA_964452645.1). Classification (GTDB taxonomy): domain Bacteria; phylum Zixibacteria; class MSB-5A5; order GN15; family PGXB01; genus CAYXTW01. The sequence continues at coordinate 148,359 of CAYVMO010000004.1, read as the reverse complement.
CTCGATTTTCTGTTTGATGGCCTCTTGAACGTCCCGTTCAGTAACCTTATTTCGCCTTTTATCCATGGCACAATAACCGGATTCCCGAATGAGATCCGCAATGGCGGTAAAAAGTGTCGAGATTTTATCTTTTCTCCCCGCCAGACGACTTCCATAGGCGGCCACAGCCTCCAGAGCGGATCGATCAAAAACCGGAAGTTCTTCTTTGGAGGTAACTTTCCTGACGAAGGCAATATACTGTCTCAGGGCTTCATCATTAAGATCCATCACATGGTCGAATTCTGCCTTTATCCTGAATATCTTTTTGAAATCCTCTTCATAAGCCAGCAAAAGGTTGTAGATTCGCCGCTCACCAATCACAACGACTTTTACGTTGACAGGAATCGGTTCCGGCTTGAGAGCGGAACCGGCCATCATATAAAAGGGATCGTACCCGGCGATACTCAATTCGCCGCTCATGAGACTCCGTTTGAGATTCTGCCAGGAACCCGGTTCGGAGAAAAGGTCAAGCGCATTAATCACCAAAAACCCGCCCGAAGCCTGCAATACCGAGCCGGCCTTGATTCGTGAAAAATCGGTTCGCCAATAGCCGAAACGGTCAACAACCCGTTCCAAAGTCCCGAACAGATTACGATAGGACGGAGCATTCTCAATGATTACCGGTATTTTTTTAGTTTCAGAATTATCAAGAATCAAATTGACGGCAAATTCCTCAAAAGGTTCTTTCTTCCGAAATCCCGGGGCTTCCTGCTCGCCCCGTCGCGGCCGCGCTTCCTTGAATCGGCTCAGATCACCCAGCAGTGCCTTTTCCGCCTCCTCAAGGTAACCTTTTACTTTCTCATCCGGATATTTTTTCTTAAGCACATTCATCTTGTCGATTATCAGGGGTGCAATCAGCGAGTAATCCAGCTTTTCGAGGGCGTCATCGAGCTTACCGAGCATCTTTTTCGATTCAGTCTCGACCGTTCCCATTTCACGTCTCAGTTTCTCGCGGATTCGGCCGAGCTCATCCAGCCGTTCTTTGGGAAATTTACCGTCGGCCACAAGATGCTCCAGCTTTTCAATCGAGGCCGGTTCATTGTCGACCAGCGGCTGAAGTTCATTTCTTATCCCGGTTCCCACCTGAAACTGGATCATCACGAATCCTGCTTCTTTCATTTGCTTTTCAAAACCTTCAATCACCTTTTTCTGACGAGCCTCAAAATCGGCAGCAATTCGATTCCGTTTTTGTTTATAATCCTCGCTGTCAAAGATTTTCGGAATCGATTTGCGAAGCATCGCAATCATATAATCAACATCTTTTCCAAAGGCACTCCCCTCACCGGCCTTAAATATGAGCGCCGACGGATTATCAGGATTCTTAAAATTATTGACATAACAGATGTCCTCAAGCCCCGGCTTTTGAGTGTCTAATTCTTCAAGTATATGTTTGATGGTCGTCGTCCGACCGGTACCCGTCAGACCGGTCACGAATATATTATATCCTTTACTTTTGACTTTCAGCCCGAGTTTTATCGACTTGATTGCACGTTCCTGGCTGATAATCGTTTTGCACGGTTCAACGTCGTTAGAGGTTTTTATTTTTAGTTTTCTGAGACTTATGTTAGAAGCAAGATCTTTTGGCTTCAAGCTCTTGAATTTCCTGGCCGGCATTATACCTCCTGGCTTAGTATTTTATTTAATATAAAATCTTATTCTCCCGAAAACAAGCAATCTTGACAAATTTTATAAAGCCATTATATTGGCCGAAAATATGGAAATGGCGGTATCGTCTAGTGGCCCAGGACGGGGGATTCTCAGTCCTCAAACCGGGGTTCGATTCCCCGTACCGCTAAACATACTTTTGACAGATTACTGGTGTTGACCAGGTTTAAGGGCTTGGCGATACCAGTAATTTTATATCCTGCTGATTTATCCTGGCCACACGGTTGTACTTCAAACTTATCGGGGAATAGATTTAGCAATTCATTTCTTAGTTGAAAAATATTAATTTTTTGAGCGACAATAGACGCAGACAAACCGAATAATTTCTCATGAATCCAAGAGAATGTCATGTCTGCTGTCTTTTGGGGCGAATTGTTTGAAGACGTACACTAAATCCATCCCGGATATCCCGGCTAATCTCGCTTCGATATTCGGCGGGATGAACCTCACCCCGGCGCTGGTCAATTGAGCCCGCGATTTTTAGCACAAAATATACTTATTATAAAAATTCACCCGGCCGAAACGGTTTCAGCCTATGCGCTTTGACCGAACATCAAAATCAATGTTGTCCTTTATCCATTCGAAAAAGCGTTCCTGCTCAGCGAGCGGAGCATCAGGATTCAGAATCTTCGGGTCATTCCAGGACTCCAGGACACTCGCGTCCTGAGTCCAGACTTTTACTCGGGAGCGAGGAACCAGGGTCTGCCAATTTCTGCCGACGGCCGCATCCGTGTATAACAAGCGGATGGTCACACTTCGCGAGAGTTTTTCAAGCGGCTTGACAATAATGCTGCGGTAGTTCGTCTTTCCTTCGCGGATCACGTCAGGGATGCCGTCACTAATCATGACAACAGATATCGGCCGTAGAGCCAGATTCTTGTTCTTGACGGTTAACGCAACCTGTTCGAGGAATGCATTATAGTCGGTAAAAGGATTGGGATTCTCTTTGGGGAACATATTCCGGAGAGCAATGCCAATCTCTTCAACGGATTTGTTTTCGAAAGTCTGTATAGGGAAAAACGTCTTGGGCTCATTTGCGCGAGCGCCGCCAATAGAACTGACAAAAAGGGCGCTCGGTTCTTCGAGTCCGCCCAATCTGTTCAGATGGCAATAAATGTAATATGACAGGAAATCGATAGAGTCATCAAAATACTTGCCGTTCATGAACGATCCGCTTATATCGACTCCCACGAACATTGCCAGTCGCGGTTTCGGGTCGTCCTTCGTAAAGCTGCATCCGCTAATAAAGAGGACCAGTATCAGAAAAAACACGCCAGCCGATTTATTTCTCCACATTTTCATACTCCATGGCTTTGTAGGTTTCATCTTCTTGAACGACTGGCTGCTCTCTGGTGATAGAAACTCTGCGCAAGAGAGTTCCAGTGTCTGTAACCGAGGCCATTGATTTGAATGGTAGCTGAAACAGATGATTTCCATTCAATAGCAATGTACAGAAATTCAATGATGCTGCAATCACCTGCAATGGTGGCAACGTTAATGCCGTCAACAGGCTCTCCAACTTGGTCTGTATCCAATCCATCTCGCTCTTGATTCGCTCTATGAACTCCGGGGATACGCTGGCCAGGCGGCTTTTCGGCACCTCGCCTCGCCCGAGAACGACAACTCCTTTACCCTGTATGAGATGAAGTATTGTCGGTGTACCATGAGCAGCGAACAGGTACCACGATAAACTGCGAACGCCAAACCACACAAAAGCGGAAATGCCCAGGGTGCCCAAAACGCCGAGATCGAAATTCTCCGAGTATTGCGCAAACCACGGGACGAGGGAATCGACGAATTCACGATATAAGAAGAGAACTTCAACAAAAAGAACGACTACTTCAATGGCGCCGATGCCGAGAATTGACTGGACGTTCTTTTTCTTCAAGGAATCGACAAAATTCGCAAGAACAGCATAACTGCCCAGCACCACAAACAGCAAGAAGATAAATAGAGGGATGCGAATGAAATTGACGTGCATGTGTTCGCCGGTTATATTCAGAAAAACGTCGGTAACCAATGGTGTCGTAACGTAAGTAAAGATGGTCGCCTCCACAAAGCACCAGAAAATCGTCATGTACACGGCGATCCATGGAACCGGTGAACCAAAAATATTTTGACTTATACTACGAAATGCCCTGAAGGGCATAAACAAAATTTCTTCGATAATTGACCACAGGGACAAAAAAGCGATTTTTATAAGTTCTATTGCGGCCACCGATGCTGTTAGAAGAAACTTGATGATTCCGCCCCAAAACAGAAAAATCGACTTGCCGAGATCCCACCAGGTAATCAACAATCGGGCCATAAATTGCCTTCTATTCTGCCTGAAAATCACCGTGAGCCCGCAGGCAATGCTGGTCCAGCAAGCAAGAATGACTGCAAAGACAGGCAGAAGGAGAAATATCCGTTTACCGAGCATCAGCCAGAACGGATCGGTTGCTCCCCAGGCAAATACAATAAAGTCTTCCTGAAACAGGAGGGGGAAAAATAGCGCCGAAACAATGGCTTTAATTATATTGCCGTTTTCTCCAAACATAAATAATTCCTCCATTCCGAATCGATTAAATTTTAAAGATAATACTCCTTTATTTCATTTATCGGAAACTTAAGGCTCGAATTGAACAATTTCTGAGACCATCTTGAATTTTGTAAGAAATATCAAATCAGCCCAGCGCATTGAAAGACACGAGCTTAGCTATATTCGGGGTAATCCGAATTATTGGCAAATTATTACCGCTTTGGATTTTTACAGGATAAGAGCCAGATATTTGATAGGTGGAACATATAGGACAAGCTTAATGCCACCCTATTTATTCCCCCGTTTGATGAGACTCGAATTCGATATAATTTTTTGTAGGATTTTAAATCGATACACATTTATAGATTGGTTTGCCATTCAAGCGGCACAATAGCAGCGACGGATTCAATTCGGAATTACTATGGAAAAAGCTTGTTCAAGGTCCGTCGTAAATACTATACATTGTAGTAGATTATATCAATAAATTGCCAAAAGGGGTGGGGGTATGGAGGGGGGTCAATTTTTCTCAGATGTGTGTGCTTGGTTCGGAATTTTTCCGAGGTGTATATATATAATTGGTTAATTTTCATAATATTAGACCGATTTTTTGGGGCGTTTAAAGCGCCCGGGAATGAAAATCTCTATTGGTATTGAAATCTGTAATAAGGGGTCATTTCCCCGTACCGCTATAAAATCTTCGGATTTAAATGCAATAAGTTATCTCCCAACAAAGACCTGTTTAATCTCTATTAATCCGGATATTCTCCATTTATGGGTCGGCATTACATTTGCACGTAGCCCTGCAAGACACTGCACCGTAACATATTGAAACAACAAAATGTGCAAATTTTGATATGCACTATCCCCGCTAAAAGTCGATAAAATAAGGAAGAACGCCCTTATTTACTAATGGGTGGGAAAGGGAAGTCTACCACCAAGGAGTCACAATGCCCAGTATTCTTGTAATAGATGACAAAGATTCGATGAGAACCATGCTTTCGCAGGCTTTGGGCGACGAAGGCTATCAGGTTGACACCGCCGGCAACGGCAAAAAGGGTCTGGAACTGGCTCGCTTCAAAAGCTATGACCTGGCTATAACCGATTTGAAAATGCCCGATGTCGACGGCTTACAGGTTTTGTCCGGGCTTAAGGAAATCGACAGCGACATGTCGGTCATAATCATGACCGCCTATGGCACCGTTGAGTCGGCCGTCACCGCCATGAAAAACGGCGCTTTCGATTTTGTCACCAAGCCCTTTGATCCCGATCATCTTGCGGTCATAATCGAACGAGCTCTGGAAAATCGCCGTCTGATCGCCGAGAACAGCCTTCTCCGCGAAGAACTGGCCCAGAGCATGGGATTCAGCGAGATAATCGGTCAGCACGAAAAGATGAAAGAAGTCTCGAGGCTTATTCAAAAAGTGGCCGGATCCGATACGTCGGTTTTATTGCAGGGCGAATCGGGTACCGGCAAAGAGCTTTTTGGCCGGGCGATTCACAATCTTTCGCCGCGTCGGGATAAACCATATGTCGCCATAAACTGCGCTGCCATCCCCAGAGAACTGCTGGAAAACGAACTTTTCGGCTCCGAAAAAGGCGCCTACACCAGTTCGGTGGCCAAAAAAATGGGTAAATTCGAAATCGCCGACGGAGGTACATTATTCCTCGATGAAATCGGCGATATGGATATCTCGCTGCAGGCCAAACTGCTGCGCGTCCTGCAGCAGAAAAGCTTCGAGCGGCTTGGCGGCAACAAGACCGTCTCGGTTGATGTTCGCGTCATCGCGGCCACCAATATGAATCTGAACGAGTTAATCAGAAAAAAGACATTCCGTGAAGACTTATATTACAGGTTGTCGGTCTTCCCGATAACTATTCCGCCTTTGCGGGAACGCGTCGACGATATCCGACCGCTCGCCGAATTTTTTATAAGCAAGTACTGCAAGGAAATGAAAAAACCGGGTAAATCGCTTTCGCGTGATTCTTTAAGCCTTCTTGAAAAATACCACTGGCCGGGAAATGTTCGCGAGTTGGAAAACACTATCGAGAGATCCATTATTCTGGCCGAAGGCAAAAAGATTACACCGGAGCATCTGGCCATCCGTCTCCCGTCGGCCGGCGAAATCAGGCTGCGGGAAGGCGCCGGACTCAAGGAAATCGGGTCATACGCTCAGATGCAGGCGGAGAAGGCGGCTATAATCAGAGTGTTAAAACAGGTTCGAGGCAACAAGCGCAAATGCTCGGAAGTACTGAAGATCGACTACACGACGCTTTTTGATAAATTAAAGAGATACGAAATAGACACCGGTCAGATTTAACAAGCCCTTATCCTCACTTGCTTTTCCATATACAGCGGCCTGTCATAGGTCGTCGGGCATCGGTCGACCGACCGATGCCTTTTTTATTTTTATCGCGAATTCCAATCCCCTGAGATTATTGACTTAACCAACAAACCGAATTATATTTTACCATGCTGCCAGGATACCATCTTACCAATACTATACGACGATTTAATTTAAAAAATTATATCAGCGATAGACCTGCCCTTATTTTACTAATTTCAGCCATACTCTTTGTTTTACTGGGATATAATGAAAATGGCATCAACATTGATTCGACAACTTACTCGGTTATAAGCCGCAACATGATCGAGCTGGGATGCTGGTTTAACCCGACTTATACTCATTATTATCATCCCAATTTTGCCGAACACCCCCCTTTGGTAATGTGGGCTCAAGCGATAATATTTTTGCTGCTTGGCGCCAGCGATATCACGGCGCGTTTCTTCGGATATCTGACGACCGTCGGCTCGGTGATGATTGTCTATTACCTCGCTAAAGAAATAAAAGGGAAATACTACGGGTTCCTGTCAGGACTGATACTTCTATTAAGCTATAATTTTATGCAAAACGGCAAATCGACTATGCTCGACGTTCCCCTGTCTTTTTTTATTCTTGTCTCGTTATGGGGTATCGTTAAGCTGCAAAACAATATAAGGATTCGCGGAATATATTATATTCTGGGAGCCGCCCTTGGTATGGCGTTTCTAACGAAAGGTGTCGTATCAGCGCCAATCTGGATCGCCTTTATATTGACATCAATATTTATCCGTCCTGACTGGCTGAAAGAACGAAAATTCTGGCTGATTTCTTTGATTGGCGTAGGGTTGATTCTTGTTTTTCTGATCTTGGACTGGGTTTATGCAAACAGTCATTTTGTTAAGTACTATTTTGTTGTACATATTTGGCGAAGCCTGAAAGGAACTGGCGTCGAGAATAAAGCGGAATGGTATCGTTTTATTTACCAATTTTGCAGACTTTACATACCGTTTATACTTCTTCTGCCCTTTGGAATATATCTCGTAATCAAAAGGCACGTTACCCTGTTGTATCCGACATTGATCTGCTTTGTATTCTATCTTCTTTTTCATTCTATGGCCGGGAAGCTTTATTATCATTACTTTTGCCCGGTCTACGCGCTCGCCGCTCCACTGGCAGCGCTTCCATTAACCTATGTCCTGAGCGAAAATACAATCCGAAAAATTTCAGTCTGGTTTTTTATTTTATGGATATTATTAGCGGGTGCTGTAAGTTTGTCAGATATCAGAATTAATCAAATTCGAAGTCCGGAAATTTATCATTTGAATGAAACGATGAACAAATTGCTTATAAATCATCCTTCCCGTGAAGGATTGTTGATCGGTGTCGGCTCGCCAGAATGGGATTATGTCGCCAAAACAAGTTGGTATTGGCGTTCAGATATCAGGCAGGTTATGGACTTCGAAGAAGCGGTCAGGCTTCTCGCAACTGAAAATCGTTACATCTATATTATGGCAAATATCAAAGATAAATTAAACGACAAACAACTATCAGAGTATCAACTGCAAACTTACGCTGAAAACGACCGACTTATTATTTATATCCCTGTGGCCAATTCTGATTTGTAAAAATAACCTTCAGACTATTTCTTCATCATCGGGATATTGACGTCGTGCTTCCTGGCGAACTTGATCGCTTCCTTATACCCGGCGTCAACATGCCGCGCAATACCGCTCCCCGGGTCATTGGTCAAAACCCGATTCAGACGAACAGCCATTTCGTCGGTGCCGTCAGCCACTATAACCATCCCGGCATGTATGGCGTTACCGATACCGACCCCCCCACCATGATGTATCGACACCCAACTGGCGCCGGAAACGGCATTCAGAAGTCCGTTCAGAAGCGGCCAATCGGCGATGGCATCAGAACCGTCGAGCATATTTTCGGTCTCGCGATAAGGCGATGCAACCGAGCCGCAATCGAGATGATCGCGCCCGATGACGATCGGGGCCTTAATCTTACCCTTTTTTACCAGGTTATTAATAATATCACCGAAATGCGCCCGCTCGCCGTACCCGAGCCAGCATATTCTCGCGGGCAGTCCCTGGAACGGCACTTTCTCATGCGCCATTTTTATCCACCGGCACAGCGCCTTATTTTGCTTGAATTCTTTGAGGATAATATCATCGGTGATATGAATATCGGCCGGCTCGCCGGACAAAGCCGCCCATCGGAACGGGCCTTTACCCTCGCAGAAAAGCGGCCGAATATACGCCGGGACAAATCCCGGATATTCGAAAGCTTCGCGCACACCGGCTTTTTCGGCCTGGCCGCGGAGATTGTTGCCGTAATCAAATACAATTGAACCGGCGCGCAAAAATTTCACCATCGCCGAGCAATGTCTCGCCATCGACTCATAAGAGCGGTCCATATATTCCCGCGGATTTTTCTTCCGCAGCCGATCGGCCTCTGTGACCGTCAATCCTTCGGGTATATAACCGTTGAGCTCGTCATGAGCCGAAGTCTGATCGGTAACGATATCGGGGATGATCCCGCGGCGGAAAATCTCGGGAAACATCTCGGCGGCGTTGCCGACGAGCCCGATTGAAATCGGCTCCCTATTGTTTATGTGCTCTTTTATCAATTTCAGCGCTTTGTCAAGCGTTTTGACTTTGGTATCACAAAAGCCGGTTTTCACACGACGGTTGATACGCGCCTCATCAACTTCCACATCCAGAATGGAAGCCCGCGCCATCGTCGCCGCCATCGGCTGGGCGCCGCCCATGCCGCCCATCCCCCCGGTCAGAATCCAGCGGCCGGATAAATCGCCGTCAAAATGCTTCTCCCCGACCGCCGCGAATGTCTCGTACGTCCCCTGAAGAATGCCCTGCGTACCGATATAAATCCAGCTTCCGGCCGTCATCTGGCCGAACATAATCAAACCCATTTTATCAAGCTGACGAAACTTCTCCCAGGTGGCCCATTTCGGAACCAGATTGCTGTTGGCAATTAAAACCCTCGGGGCATAATCGTGCGTTTTGAAAATGCCGACCGGCTTGCCGGACTGCACCAGAAGCGTCTCATCATTATCGAGTGACTTTAACGATTTAACTATGGCATGATAGCAGTCCCAGTTGCGGGCAGCTTTGCCCGATCCCCCGTAGATAATCAATTCTTTCGGTTTTTCCGCGACTTCTTCATCGAGATTATTATTCATCATCCGAAAGGCGGCTTCCTGAGCCCAACCTTTGCAGGTGAGTTTGGTCCCGTGTGCCGCTTTAACCGGTTTATATTTCATGGCTGCCATCCTCCATAATATGAAATAACAAATATATATTCCGGCTCTGAATTATGCAAGGACGAAAATCCGGACTCGACTTCCGCTCTATCCTTGCGTATATTTGGGCAATGGATATTAAACAGATAAAGGAAAATTACAGGGAATTGGCCGACGCGATGGGCGGAAAATTGTTTGGAGTCTGCCGCATCGACGAGCTTCGTAAAAATTTTCATGCCGAAATTAAAGAAATTTCCAAAGATTTGAACACAGCCATATCAATCGGTATACCGCTCTCAATTTCAGTTATGGAAACTCTGACCGACCATCCCAATATCCTCTATAAAGCGCACTATCGGCAGGTCAACCACGCGCTCGACGATATCGCCTTTCGGATTGTTTCGGAGATAAACGGCCTGGGTCAAAATGCGATAGCTATCCCGGCATCGCAAATGATAAACTGGGAACCGATGCGCGCGCATTTATCGCATCGCGAGATAGCGTATAGTGCCGGTCTGGGATGGCGCGGACGCAATAATCTTCTGGTTAATGCAATCTACGGTTCGCAGGTACGGCTGGTGACGGTACTAACCGATTTGCAGCTTCCCATCGACGGCCCAAGCGACGAAAATTGCGATGAATGTTTTGCCTGCCTCGATGCCTGTCCGGCAGGTGCAATATCAGACGACGTCGAGGATTTCAATCTTGATGCCTGCTATAAGCAGGTTTCCGAATTCGCGAAGCCCGAACGTATCGGAAGTCACATCTGCGGGCTCTGTCTTCAGGCCTGTCGCGGTCAAAGATAATTTCCCTGAACCGTCAGGTAACTATTGACATTAACAGGCCGACTCCTTACCGTTACCCCATGGGACGAATAAAAAAGCCGCTTCCGGGACGGTTGATCGTTTCGGCCATCTATTCTTCACTGGGCACCATGCGCGATGCCATCCTGGAGCTTGAGAAAAAATTCGGATACATCCAATTCGAAACCGACGAGATGGAATTTTTGCATACGACATATTACCGCGAGGAAATGGGCGATAATCTGAAAAGAAAATTCTTCGCTTTTGAAAATAGGATTGAACGCGATCAACTGTCTGAAATCAAACTCTGGACCAACAAACTCGAGGAAAAGCACGGTGAAAAAGTCGATGACTTCGTATTCAGAAAGGTTAATCTGGATCCGGGCGTCTTAACTCCGGCCAATCTCGTCCTGGCGACAACCAAAGATTATTCGCACAGGATTTACTTAAAAGACGGCATCTTCGCCGAAGTAACTTTGATTTATGAAAAGAAAAAATTTCGACCGCTCACCTGGACCTATCCCGATTATTACGAGCCGGAAGTCATTGATTTTTTCGAAAAAGTCCGCGATACCATGAAAAATATGGTTTTCTCATAGTATATGTTTTTTTCTTAATCAAAAAACGGCTGCCATTTTGTCTTATCCGGCTTCGGCGTCAGCAGACTTATGAATATCAGACAGAACAACGATAATCCCAGGGCCGGATAAATAGTCCGGATACCCCAGGGTTGCTGTAAAATTTCCCAGACGATCGTGACCACCATTCCCGAGGTGATAGAGCACACACCGGCCACGGCGGTCGCTCGTTTCCAGAAAAAGGCCGCCATAACCGCCGGGGTAATACCGACGCCGTAAATCGTATAAGCGTAAATCGCCATCTCGAGAACTTTTTCGAAAAATCGCACCTGAAGGAAGGCAAAAATACCAAGGGCAACGACTACAATCCTGGAATAGAGTACCATCTTTCTCTGAGACAGGTCCGGATTTATGAAACGCTGATAAATATCGCGCATAATATTCGTTGAAGGCACCAGCAAAAATGAATCAGCCGTCGAAACTATGACCGCCACAATCGCCGCCAAAGTCAAACAGCCGATAAGCACCGGCAAACCGTACCTGACCGAATGCAGAATAACCATCTCGCCGTCGATATCGGTAAACATCGAACTGCCGATAATCGCCAGAAAGACAATCAGCGTTTCGATAAATATGGTCCCGATAATCCACCCCACCACCGCTCGTTTCGCGGCGCGTTCATCTTTAGCCGAAAAAAAACGCTGGTACATCCCCGATTCGCCAAGAAGCAAAAGCATGGTTGGAAGCGTATAACTCAAAGCTTCCGGCAGCGACATATTTCCCAGCAGTTGGAAGTGTTCTGCAGGAAGATGCTCCACCATACCGGTCCAGCCACCGGCATTACTTAAAAGAAACGGCAGCGCGATGACCAGACCGATTATCATCATGACACCGTTGACGACATCGGTGTACGCCACCGAAATTAATCCGGCCAGCACCGTATAGCCAATGACAAAAACGGCCGTAATAATTATCCCCTGATCGACGGAAATGCCGGTGATAAGATTCAAGACCATCCCCCCGGCACGAAATTGATAACTGACAATAGCGGTATACGCAATAATCGTCACGATTGTCCCCAGCAGACGGGCGTACTTGTTATAGCGGGCCTCAAGTATATCGGGAACGGTGTACTGCCCAAATCGCCGCGCTCGCCCCGCAATAAGAAATAAAATAACCAGCGCCGCCCAGACACCGGCATCGAACCACAAAGCGGGAAAGCCTTTGTCGTACGCCAGACCGGCGCCGGCAATAATCGAGCCGGATCCGATCCAGGTCGCCAGCAATGTGCCGACCAGCACTTTCGTCGAAAGCCGACGCCCCGCCACCATAAAATCGTCCTGAGTTTTAACGAACTTGCTGCGATAAGCGCCGACAGCGATAAGAATCATCAAATAGGCAATTATCACCCAGAAATAAAGCATGCATGAATTAATATATTTTGAATTTGTTTGTCAAATCAGCTTGAATATTTTGTTTATTCTGTGTAATATGGAATCAGAAAGGAGATTTAACTTGCCGAAAGCCGATTGGTATTATCATCGCCGGGGTTGAAAGAGTTCCTCCAGGGCGCAGGAGTTCCTTGCCAAACATAAAATTGAAATCATAAGTCAGGATATCGCCAATCAGAAAGTACTTAAGGAAAAAGACGCCCGCGAACTTTTCAAAAACGCTAATATAATATTAGCATCGAAGGGCAAAAGGTCAGTGAAAGTAAATCTTAAAAGCGAAAAAATAGATAAAGAAACCATGGCGTATTTTATCCTCGGACGCACCGGCAATCTTCGCGCACCGACTATCCGTTCCGGGAAAAAGCTCCTGGTCGGTTTTAATGAAGATTTTTACAATGAGGTTTTATTATTAAAATGAAAAATCCGAAAGGCGAGAGAATGGGACAGGCTGGTTACTGCATCTGCCCCAAATGCGGATATAAACAGCCGCACCGGCGCGGTACTCCCTGTCAGGAAGAACGCTGCCCGAAATGTAACGGCAAAATGCTGCGGGAAGGCTCGGCGCATCATCAGAAGGTCGAGCAGGCCAAGGCCAAACGTGAAAAGAGAACTTAAAAGCTGTTGAATGAAAAAAATCGAATTCAGGCCGATCGGTATCATCCACTCGCCTTTCAAAGAACAAAAAGGAACGCCGATTCAGCCCAAAAAAGGTAAAGGCGTTAAGGGTTATATAGATGTTTATCCTGATTATACCGAAGGATTGGCTGATCTTGACGGTTTTTCACATATAATATTAATCTATTTTATGCATCTTTCGAAAGATTATTCGCTGAAAGTCGTACCTTATCTGGATAATGTCAAGCGCGGTTTATTTGCCACCCGTGCGCCCCGTCGCCCCAACCCGATCGGCCTTTCGGTGGTCAAGCTGGATAAAATAGAAGGTACAATTATTCATATATCCAATCTTGATATCATCGACGGAACACCGCTTCTGGATATCAAGCCGTACGTCCCCCATTTCGATGAACCTGAAAATATCAAAATCGGTTGGTTGGCCGGAAAATCAGGTAAAGCCGAAAATAAAAACGCCGACGGCCGGTTTGCGGATTAAGATATATTTCGAATATTTACAATTTATTTCTCGGGTTTTACATTCTTATACTGATCGCAATAGCTAAAGCATTCCCGGTAATGCAAAAATAAATGCCGTCATCGCGAGGAGGTCGAAATTCCCCCGATTTATCGGGGGAATGAGGACGACGTGGCGATCTATCTAAATGTCGCTAATAGATTGCCACGCCCTTCGCGGAATGCAAAGCATTCCTCTCGGGGCTCGCAATGACGTGATATATCTAGTAGAGATTGGCTTATATCAGCCTATTTCCAGATGTATTTGTACGCATCGGTGGTCGACAATCGAAGGCCGACCGTTATGCCCTCCTCCACCACCGGCTGCACCTGATAGATAATAAATCGTTCATCCGAATTGAGCCAGCCACCATCTATCGGAGATTTAGGATTGTACATGACCCAGTTGCCGGTCGGACGCCACGCCCAGCTGCCGTCAGGCGTATTTGTCGAATTTATTATATCCAGCTGGCCGACATAGTCTTCCGGGGAATCAGGCAGGTCATCAAACGGATTATGCATCTCTATCGGCTGACCCTCAAGATTCTGCCCGGCGGAATAAGTATCTAACGCCGATTCCAGCCGCAAAATCATCTCATCGACCGTTTCCGGTTCCGCTAAACGCGTTATGGAAAATATTTTCGGTGTCACAATCGCGGTAATTATCCCCACGATTATAATAATAACCACCACCTCGACCAGCGTGTACCCTCTGAAAATATTCCTGCCCTTGATTGTCATATCGATATCTCCAAAATCGGTAAATCTATATCCAATCCGACCTTCTCTCCTGAGAATTATCGGTGAAAATAGAACTGTTTAAAATGTCAGCCAAGATTTTTTTCGAGAAATTAAAAATCAGCATATATATATTTTCGCCGATAAATGAAAAATCTTGACAACTATTGGTTATATGGCTATATTGCCAAATGTGCAATAATAAAGGAGTCTCTTATGGACGAAAAGACAAAAGCGGTCTATGAAGTGCGTGCCCAGATTATCCGGGCCATGGCCCATCCGACCCGATTATATATAGTCGATATGCTCGCCTCGGAAAAGATGTGTGTTCGCAATCTGACCGAAAAAATCGGGGCCGATATGTCGACCGTTTCCAAACATCTGGCCGTCCTGAAAAACGCCGGTATTGTCCGGGATGAAAGAAGCGGCTCACAGATTTTTTATAATCTGAAAATGCCGTGTGTCCTGAGCTTTTTTAAATGCGTCGAAACGGTCGTCAGTGCGAACGCCAGAGAACGTCTTAATCTTATTACGATAAAGCCGGGGAAAAAATAACCCGATGGAATTAAGACGCGAATGGAAACCGCTGGCCGGTATATTTATTATATTCATTATCCTGTACTATCTTCCGATCGATTCGTTTCGTCTCCAGAATGCCATCACGGAATCATTGTCTCTGGCAAAATGGTACGCCCACGAGCATGTCGTCCTTTGCCTGATCCCGGCCTTTTTTATAGCCGGCGCTATTTCTGTTTTTGTCGGCCAGGCCTCGGTTATGAAATATCTCGGCGCCGGGGCAAAAAAAGTTATGGCGTATAGTGTTGCCTCGGTATCAGGCGGCATTTTAGCCGTCTGTTCCTGCACCGTGCTGCCGTTATTCGCCGGGATTTATCGAATGGGCGCCGGTCTGGGTCCCGCCTGCACCTTTCTGTACGCCGGGCCGGCCATTAATGTTCTCGCCATCGTATTAACCGCCAGAGTTCTGGGGCCAGAAATGGGTATCGCGCGCATGATAGGGGCGCTCGTTTTCAGTATCGTCATCGGTTTGATGATGCAAATTATCTTCCGCAATGAATTGCGCACCGGTGCGGATGCAAAAGTTGTTTTGCCCGATGAGCAACCTGCCCGTCCTCTCGGACAAAATATCATTTATTTCGGCTTGATGGTCGGCATTCTGGTGTTCGCCAACTGGGGTGGAAGTACTGCACCAAACTCGATCTGGAATATTATCTCAGACAATAAATGGATTCTCACCGCCATATTGTCGGCCGTTTTTGCAGTAGTCCTTATTTTCTGGATTAAAATCGAATGGCGGAAAGTACTTACGGTGTCGGCAATTACGATAGTATTGGCCTTTATCTTTAACGATAATCCGGTCATTCCGTTCGCCGCTGCTGCGATAGGCTTATCGATTATATTATCTTCGGAAAAAGGCGAAGGTGAAAACTGGTTTGATGCCACCTGGGATCTGGCCAAACAAATATTCCCACTGCTTTTATTGGGTGTGTTGATCGCCGGATTATTTCTTGGCCGTCCCGGCGGTGAGGGCTTAATTCCCTCTCGCTGGATCAGTTCCGTGGTCGGCGGAAATTCAATAGTGGCAAATCTATTTGCCTCGGTTGTCGGCGCCTTTATGTATTTCGCTACCTTGACCGAAATCCCCATCCTGCAGGGATTAATCGGAAGCGGAATGGGTAAAGGTCCGGCGCTGGCCTTGCTTCTGGCCGGGCCGGCCCTGTCACTACCCAATATGCTGGTGATTCGTTCCGTGATAGGTACAAAAAAAACGGTAGTCTTTGTTTTACTGGTGATTATAATGGCCGCCATAACCGGAATTATTTATGGTGCGATATTTTAATATGGAGAAAATATGAAAAAAATAATGATCCTCGGAACGGGGTGCGCCAAGTGCAATAAACTTTTTGAGTCGACCAAGGAAGCGGTTGATTCTCTCGGTATCGAGAATGAATTGATAAAGGTCAACGATATTGAGGAAATAATGAAATATGGCGTCATGATGACCCCCGCATTGATTGTCGATGGTGAAGTGAAGACGGTTGGCAAAGTACCCTCGGTTGATGAAATAAAAGACATATTAAGTTCGTAGGTTTTTGGGAAGAATGCATTAAATATAGAAGGACTATTATAATGAAATCTGTTTACAAATTATTGACAGCAGTCATAATCCTGGGCGCCTTTCTTTTTGCATGCCAATCAGGTGATAAAAACAGTACGGAGATAAAAGCCGACACAACCAAAACGCCGGAAATTTCCGATTCCACGGTTGTACCGCACAAAGTAATCGCTTATTACTTTCACGGTACGCTTCGCTGCGCATCCTGTAAAAAGATCGAAGCGTACTCCAAAGAAGCTATCGAAACCGGTTTCGCCGACAAATTGAAATCCGGTCAATTGGAATGGCGCCTGATTAATACCGACCTTCCGGAAAACGAACATTATGTCGGGGATTATCAGTTGTTCACCAAGTCGTTGGTGATTGTCGATATGAAAGACGGCAAACAGGTCGCCTGGAAAAACCTGGATAAAATCTGGCAACTGCTGAATAACGAAGATTATTTTGTCGAATACGTGCAGCACGAAATCGGTGAATACCTTAAGAGCGATTGATGGATAACATATTTATCGGGATCGCCTCGGCCGTATGGCTGGGGATATTAACATCGATAAGTCCCTGTCCCCTGGCTACAAACGTCGCCGCCATCTCATTCATAAGCCGGCAGTTCACCGATCGCCGACGGGTTTTACTGGCCGGATTATTATATATGCTGGGACGCGTCCTGGCCTACACCGTTATCGGAATCCTGCTGGTGACAAGTCTATTATCGGTATCGAAAACCGCTTTTATGCTGCAAAAGTATATTAATACTACCCTCGGCCCGATCCTGATTCTGGCCGGACTATTTCTTCTGGAACTTATCCGCCCGGTTTTTAGAGGCTCCGGAATCAGCGCTAAAATACAAAAACGAGCTGAATCGTACGGCCTCCGGGGCGCCTGCTTTCTGGGAATCCTTTTTGCGTTGTCGTTTTGCCCGATTTCGGCGGCTTTGTTTTTCGGCAGCCTGATTCCCCTAGCCGTTAAATACAATTCGAGCCTGATATTGCCTTCTTTGTACGGCACCGGGACCGGCCTGCCGGTGATATTATTTGCTTTCCTGTTAGCCCTTGGTACCCGGTACGTCGCAAAAACATTCAATAGATTTGCCCAATTTGAAAAATGGGCCCGACGTATCACGGGAATGATTTTTATTCTGGTCGGATTTTACTATACGCTGATATATATCATGAGGATTCCATTATGACCTCTTTTGGGAGGATAGAGACAAATTGAATAATCAGTCAGCCGTCAAATCGAAAGGCATGAGCTTTTTTGAAAAATATCTGACTGTCTGGGTGCTTCTATGTATTGTCGGCGGCATCTTGTTGGGCAGAATCGCCCCATCGGTCGCGGCCACCCTCGATGGTATGGCCATTTATATCGGCGAAGCTCCCGTTGTATCGATTCCGATCGCCATCTGCCTGTTTTTTATGATGTACCCGATTATGGTTAAAATCGATTTTACCGAGATTATTCGGGCCGGAAAAAATATAAAGCCGGTCAGCCTTACCTTGATCGTGAACTGGGCCATAAAACCGTTCACGATGTATGGTATTGCCATATTTTTTCTCGGGACCGCTTTTTATACTTTAATCGGTCCGGACGCCATCGATTATGTAAAGATGCCGTTGGGATTGAATCTTAATATCGGCGATCAGTACGGCGCAGGGCAGGTCGTGCTTGTCGGCGGAATAAAAATGCTCCAGGTGCCGCTCTGGCGAAGTTATCTGGCCGGATGTATTTTACTCGGAATTGCACCCTGCACCGCGATGGTTCTGGTCTGGAGTTATCTGGCTCGCGGCAACGATGGCCATACTCTGATAATGGTTGCCGTAAATTCCCTTACAATGCTTATATTGTACGGAGTCCTTGGCGGCTTCCTGCTTGGTGTCGGGAAATTGCCGGTCCCCTGGCAGGCGTTATTACTTTCAATCGGAATTTATGTAGCTCTGCCGCTTGTCGCCGGGTATTTATCACGAAAATGGATAATTAGCTCCAAAGGTGAACGCTGGTTTAAAGACAGATTTTTGCACATCCTGACACCTGTTACGATTATTGCCCTGCTAATCACTTTAGTCCTTCTATTCTCCTTCAAGGGAGATATTATCCTGTCCAATCCGTTAATAATCTTGTGGATCGCCATCCCGCTCTTTATTCAAACCAATCTGATTTTCTGGCTGACATATTTTCTGGCAAAATTGCTGAAGTTCTCGTATCGCGATGCCGCCCCGTCGGCCATGATTGGAGCTTCGAATCATTTCGAGGTGGCTATCGCCACCGCCACCATGCTTTTCGGATTATCATCGGGTGCCGCCCTGGCAACAGTCGTGGGCGTGTTGATAGAAGTCCCCGTGATGCTTCTTCTGGTGAAAATCTGCCTTATAACAAAAAACTGGTTTCCCGAAAAAAAATAATCCTCGTCTATTCCACACGTCCTTCCACCGGCTCCGGGCCGCCCAGATAGAGATAAGTAATAAAATATGTGATATCAAAAATGTTTATAGTACAATCGCCATTGACGTCGCCGAGCAATATTTTTTGGCCAATCAATTTTTATATTTGCAATTGTCCCGCATGATAATGATATTACCCAAAACATATTTCACATGTAAGGAGATGCAATGCAAAAGCTATCAACAGCGATAATTATTGCCTCATTGCTTGCCACTTCGGCCAATGGAGAAATTTCGACCGATTATTATTCACGAAATAATTTCCTGATGACCTCGGCCGGTTCTTTTCAGGAAGGATTGCTTGGCTTTTCGAATCCGGCCAACCTGGGATTTTTAAAATCGGCCGAGAGTCGTTTCTATTGGTCGAGCGATGGTGTCGATGCCTGGTCCTTCGGGAACTGGGGATATTTCTTCGGCGCCCCGCACTTCGGTTTCGGCGTCCAGCGGCAGGAATTTGGCGATTTTCATGTCACCGATTATCGCCTTACACTCGGATTCGGCTCCGAGATGCACGCCACCGGAATCGCCTACGGTTGGTCATCGGGAGATAAAGACCTTATCGGTCGCGAAAAAATCTTGTCATTGGGCTCTATCATGCGCCCCTTTGATTTTTTGTCTTTAGGTCTGACTGCGAATTTTTCGCTTCAAAGCCCTTGGGATGAAGGCATTGCCGAATTAGGTGTCCGACCTTTGGGGACATCGCGCCTGACGCTTTTTGCCGATGCCGCTCTGGAAAGAGGCATGAAGGTCAAAGATGCACCATGGAGCCTGGGCACAGTAGTCGAGATTGTCGACGGCATCAATCTGACCGGACGGTATTTCGACAGCGATGCCTTTACAATTGGCTTTTCAATTGATTTTGGTTCCGGCGGAATAGGGAGTCAAACGCACTATGATCAAAACAGCAATCTTGCTCATTATTCATATTACCTGCGGGCCGGCGGCATGCGCCCGAGCATTTTTTCAGCCCGACTCAAGAAAGGGAAGCGCTATCTGCCGCTGGAAATGAAAGGACGTGTGGATTATCAAAAATATGTTCTGTTCGACAAAAAAACCCTGCGATTCATGGATATTCTGGAAGATATTCAAGCGGCGGCGGATGATCCGCGTCTGGCCGTAATTGCCCTGAACCTTTCAGGTATGAAAATCCTGCCGGAACATGCCTGGGAAATCAGAGAGGAACTAAAAAAGGCGCAGCTATCCGGCAAAAAAATCATCGTCTTCATCGATAACGCCGAAATGACATCATATCACCTGGCCAGTGTCGCCGACAAAATCGTGCTCGACCCGGAAGGTTCGATAGCACTTTTCGGTTGCAATTTGAATCGGACATTCTTCAAGGGGACATTGGAGAAACTCGGACTTGGATTTGACGAATGGCGTTTTTTCAAATATAAATCGGCCGCCGAAGTCCTGAGCCGTGATAAAATGTCCGAAGCCGATTTCGAGCAGCGTCAGGATTATGTGGACGATTGGTACGAATTGATACGCCATGATGTATGTGCATCACGATCGATGACGTCGGACCGATTTGACGAATTGATAAACAATCAGGCCTATTTTATGGCCGAAAGTGCCCTGGAAGCGGGATTGGTCGACACGCTGGCCCGATGGTCGGATAAAGACAAAATGATTGGCCGTTTTGTCGGCAAGAGTCTGCGCCGAATCGATACCCGTCAGTTGATGGCTAACGCACTGCCGTCACAGAAATGGGGCGAGAAACCGCAAATTGCCGTTGTTTATGGCCTCGGCGAGTGTGCCATGGATACCGGCATCAGGGCTCGCTGGCTGGAGCGTGTTATTAACTCGGTATCTCAAAACAGCTCAATAAAGGCGGTCGTTTTTAGAGTCGATTCACCGGGCGGCGACGGCATGGCCAGCGATCTCGTGGCTGAAGCCATAAAAAAATGCGCCCGGGCTAAACCGGTTATTGTCAGCCAGGGACAGGTGGCCGGCTCCGGCGGATACTGGATATCGATGTATGGCGATAAAATCGTCGCCGGACCGGGCAGTATCACAGGATCAATAGGCGTCATCGGTGGATGGTTGTACGATAAAGGTTTCGGTGAAAAAGTCGGTATGACTTCGGATTATGTCAAACGCGGCGAGCACGCCGATCTGGGAATCGGGATCAGGCTGCCGCTTCTCGGTCTGACCGTCCCGGCTCGAAACCTGACCTCCGAAGAGCGAGCCATTGTTGAAAAACTTATCATGGAAAATTATGACATTTTTGTCAATAAAGTCGCTGATGGTCGAAACATGACGCCCGATGAAGTTCGAAAAATCGCCGAAGGACATTTTTATTCGGGCATTGACGGCAAAAAGGTGGGTCTGGTTGATGAAATCGGCGGTTTGATGACCGCCCTGTCTATTGCGCGGACTGACGCCGGATTGAAACCCGAGGACGAAGTTGAAATAGTGGAAATTCCAAAATTTAAAGGACTGTTTGACTTTGGCTCGCGGATGCCGTCATTTCCTATTACGTTTGAAAATGATCCGGTCTACAGGTATATAAAAATGAATTTAGAACACAAGGGCCGGCCATTGCCGATGATGATTCCGGGAACATACCCGACGTTGGAATAGCAAATGTAGGTCAGGATTCCTGCCCGAGAGATTGAGCGCCAGCGAAATATCGAGGGGCCCAAGCGAAGCGAAGGGCGATCCTGACAATTGCGCCATTAATCTTCGACTTTCGTATAAAAAATTGTCGGAGTTTTTCAGCACCGGCGTGAGGCTTCAAAATGGAAGTTTTATCTATTAAAAACCGATTCGAAAAATCCAGGCGTCGGTTGAACCAACGCGGTTTTTCATTAATAGAATTGATGATCGTTTTGGTTATAATCGGAATTCTGGCCGGAATCGCTATCCCGCGTTATATGAGTTCGACCACCAAGGCGAAACAAACTGAAGCCAAAGAGCTTCTACACCAGATATATTTACTGGAGAGATCGTATTTCCAGATTAATGACGAATGCTGGATTCCGGACGCCGGTCAGATAGCCGATAAAGACAATCCCGATGCGTTTATTGATCTTGGTGTGGAAATTATGCCGTCAGCTCGGTATCGGTATGAAATCACCGGCGACCAGGATCATTTTATTGCCACCGCCACCGCCGAGCGTCTTGACGACGACCCCGCCATTGACCAATGGCAAATCGACGAAACCGGCATCCTCAAAGCCATCGGCGACGATTCGAAAGTGAAATAAATCCAGGTATGGAACCGCGCGGTCTTTGGGCCAGAATCAATATTCCAGCAAAAAAGATATATTATCCATGATAATAATTTATCGCCCATTTATGCCCCAAGAAAGCAGGCTGAGGGACCTTTCTCCTTCTTTTCGTACCTATATAGCTCGGACTGCCATTCCTTTATAAATCGTTGGCCATCCGCCTTGATAACATTGATTTCGAAATGGGCTTTAATGAGCGCCTCATTTTTCGGAATATATATATAATTATAATTAATATGTACGTGGCCACCGGCATTATATCGGGAATATATTTTCAACTTCAATACTTCATTACCGGCTTTTAAAGTCACAAATGGATCCTTGATTTCTATACTGTCAGCCAATAACAATCCGTGAATTATGGGTTCAGCTGTAAGACTAATAAAGAACGAATCTCCCTGTACTCTTTCTTTATTCGGGTCCAAATATGCCCCTGATATACTTAGATAAAAATCCCAACCGTGGAAGTTATTAAAAATTTCCTCGGGGTCAAAAAGGTCATCGGATGGTGCCCCTATTAGAAATAGTTTTGTATAATATGTTGAACAGCCGCAAATAACACATAATATAAAAATAAGTAGTGAAAAAATGGCATATTTAATTGGACCCATTAAATTAGATTTCATTTGCATACAATATTAATTCTTCGAGCTAGTAAATTCCGAATAAATACTGGTTATTATAAATCTGGGTTAGGGTTGGTAACATATAATTGTGTCGAAAGCCATAGCCAAACCACGCACCGGATTCAAACAATGCATGCGACGCCCATATTAATCCGCCCAAGCCCTTTACCGGAAACTGCGATGCATGAAATTCGAATAAATCAGCGCCGTACTTATGGTGTCCCCACAACGTCCGAAAGTCCTTGATTTTATCCGGATACTGCTGTAATAATTCCGGGATTTTAAATTTCTTAACTTCACTCCAATCTGATAGATTCTTCTTGCCAAATAAATCCCCTATAGGATCAATCATATTGAAGGCATCGCCTTCCGTCGGCAAGGATTCGACCTGGACATACCTGACTCCACCCTTATCCGTATACACATCGGCACCATATTTTTCAGGATTATTAATCATATCGACATCTCTTTCACCTCGGGCTCTGCCGGGATTTAGCCAGCGTAGGTCAGGAGTGAGCCCTGCGCTCCTGACATCTTAAATTATTCACTATAATCACCATTAATATTTATCGCTTTCCTGCTTCCCCAATCGCCCGGATACAATCCTTTTTTATAAAAATCATGTATCGACGACTCCTTCCAATCAAACGGATTTATCACATGTCCATGTTTTACCGGATTATAATGTATGTAATCCAAATGACCATACAAATCTTTTTCATTACGAATTATATGATCCCAAAAGCCGGGTAGTCCACCGCCTGACCTAAGAATTGCCGAGGCTGACGCCGCGCTTATCCAACGCGTCACGAATCTTTTTTTCGAGCGATCCGCGGCCGTTGTAATGGATATACAGCACGTTCAGATTATGTTTCTCGTATAATCGAGCCTTTTTTTTCAACCGCTCATTATAATAAGGCATGTGCCCATAACCGCAAATCTCAAGAAATAGACCGTGCTCAGGCAGGAAAAAATCCGGGCGATACTGCCGCCCATCAAGCAAAATCAATGGTTCATACTGAAATTTAATATTGTTTTTAAAGAGAAAATCGGCGCAACGCTTTTCATAAATTGAGCGCACTCCTATTCCGGAATCGGTCGGAAGAGTCGGTTCGAATTTCTTCTTTCGAACCAGTCGTGATCCCCGCAGGGGAATGCTTTTCCCGTTTTTTCTTGATGCCCTGCGATAATACATCCGGAATAAAATATATCTCGCTTCCGGTGTAATGCAAGAAAAAATGATATTAATATGTGTATGGAAATACGCGCCGGAAATTATTATAGGTAATATTCACCGGAATTCCAGGTGAGCCAAAACGACTTAATCGAGTGATTGATCGTCAGGCTTTTGCTTGTGATTCGTTTCCCGTGGCGTATCAATAAGTATCTCTTTGATCGCCTCGCGATTATAACCGACCGCCATCAGCCGCCCGCTGATTATTATCGGCCGATTGAGAAGATCGTTATCCGCAGCGATAAGGTCAATTACTTCCTGCCGGCTGGGCAAAGCTTTATCAAGTTTGTTTTTCTTGTACGACTCGGAGTTTGTATTTAAAAAATGATGAAGATTGTAATGTCGGACAAGGCCCGAGATTTGCGGATGATTCAACGGTTCTTTTCCGATATTGTGAATGTGAAGACTGACCTCCTGCTCCTCAAGATAATCCCGCACCTCGCCAAAGCACGGATCGTCGGCGTTAGCATACAAAATAACTTTCTTATTCATTCTTTCTCTTACCTCCAAAAGACCTATGAATTAGCCCCCTTTTTTCAAAATGTTCTCACTGTCAATTCACAGTTGATCACCGATTCATTCCCGAGAACGTGACGATGATGAAGGAGGCCCGGCGGTGTTCGGCGTATAAGCATGATGTCTTAACATTAAACACCGCCGGGTTAAGCATGTCCTCTTTCAAATTCTACAATATATTACGGATAAAGTTGAAAATAGTCAATGCGAAGTAATTGCGTATTTAATGCGTATATTTCCTGCTTTTTTAATGAGATCTCAGATAAGTTGCCAGATTTATTCCTTTATTTGTGATTCCCAGCTTTTTCCTGATTTGTTCCCTGTGTTTTTGGATAGTCAGAATTGAGAGATTAAGTTCTTCGGAGATTTGTTTGGAGGACTTCCCGTCCCTTATCATATCACAAATTTCCGATTCGCGCGAAGTAAGGCGATCATAACGATCCTTAAATATATCTATGTCCTTGTTCAACATAACATTAAGTTCGTTTTCAAGAGCCTCTACATCTCTTGCGCCAGCCTCGCCGACTTTTGGTTTAAGGCGTTTTAACACTGATGCGGTGACCTGTTCAATGTCTCGACATATATTTTGCTTATAGTCCTGTCTTTCTTTTTCGATATGATCCAGAATCTCCTTGAGAGCTATGTTCTTATCTGTTAAGGCCTTACGTTCCTCTCTCAATTCCTCGGTCTTTTGTCTCAGTAATTCCTCATTTTGCTTTCTCGCCGTGATATCGTGAGAGATGATCTGAATCCCAACTTCTTTGCTACTGGCATCTTTGACGACCTGTAAATTCGACCAGAACCAGCGTTTGCCGGAGGGTAATTCCATTAAATCCTCAAACTCCTGACCCTTTCCTGATTTTAAAATTTTCTGATTTCTTCGCTGAATTTCTTCAAAAGCTTCCGGCAAAAATTCTCGAATCGATTTCCCGATAATATCATCCGGCTTCCGACCCAAATTCCTTGCCCCGGTTTTGTTTATCAATAAAATCGTACCGTCTTTCGCCAAAAGTGTAATAGCATAATCGGAGCTGTCGATTAATAATCGATATCTTTCCTCACTCTCCCGCAGGGCAATTTCAGCCAGCCGGCGCTCAGTCAAATCATGCGCCATGGCTATGAAATGCATATCCGGCGCGTCCGAATCTCCCTTTACAGCCACGGATAATTCAAACCAGCGAGCTTCCCCGTGTATCTTCAACGAATAAACTTTTCCCCGGCTTTGTTTCTTCTTGGCCGCCTCCTTAATTGCCGCCATAATAATCCTGGAGGCCTCCCTGGGAAGAACCTCATCCACTCTTTTCTTGAGGAACTCCTCCGGTGGCCGAAATAAGAGTCCCGGATATGGAGCGCGAAAGTCAATGATTTTGCCGCTTATATCAACTTCAAAAAGAAGATCGGGCAAAGCATTGAGGGTCGCGTTCAATTGTTCGTGTGCGTCACGTAGTGCCAGGTCCGCCTTTTTTTGATCAGTAATATCCCGGGCGGTACCGAAAACACCTGTAATTTTGCCATCTTTATCACGAAGCGGCTCATTTTTAAAACGACAGATTTTACCATTTGTAAAAACCAGTTCATACTCGGGGCTTTCGCCGTTTAGTGTTTGCTCATAGACATCAAGAGCAAGCTTTTGGCTTTCCTCGGTAAATAAAGGAAGAAAACTCCTTCCGACTATTTTACTCAGGGGCAAACCGACGACGATCTCGCCCATCTTATTTGTATATGTGACATTTCGTCTGGTGTCGATCGCATACGCGATGTCGCCCAAATTCTCCAGGAAATTCCTGAAATGCTCCTCGCTGTCCTGTAATGCCTTTTCCGCCTGTTTGCGCCTGGTTATATCGGTGAGAACTCCCTCATAATGCGAAATCCGGCCTTCTTCATCTATAATGGCACGCGCATTCTCCATTACCGTAATCTCACGGCCGTCTTTGCACCGCAACTCAAATTCGACATTTCTGAGTTCCCCGTCTTTATTCAGTTTCTGCGTTAATTTTTTTCTGTCCATCGGATTAACATATAGGTTTTGGGCTAAACCGATTTTAAGCAAATCCTCTTCCGAATCATACCCCAGCATTTTTACCAGCGCCGGGTTAGCCGCAAGAATCGCCCCGTCCGGTTTTGTCTGATATACGCCGTCGAGTATATTTTCGAAAAGACCGCGATACTTCGCTTCCGATTTCTTCAATGCTTCTTCGGCCTGTTTGCGCTTGGTTATATCGTATAATATCCCCTGCACGTAAAGCGGTTTGCCGACATTGTCACAGACATTTTGGATGAACTCCTGAATCCACCTGATCTCCCCGTCCCGGCGGATAATGCGGTACTCCCGCAAAACCGAATAATCCGGCTTACATTTTACTTCATACATCCCGACAATCCCGTTCAGATCTTTCGGATGGATTACATCATTCCATTTAATTTCGCCCGAGATGAATTCTTTTTCCGTATAGCCGGTGATTTCCTTAACCGCCCCATGAAAAAATAGAGGCGTAAAATCCATTTTCCCGCGATATGCAATGCCTCGAAATTTGCTTAAAAACGACCGATATTGATCTTCACTATCCCGTAAGGCCCTCTCAACTTTCCTGATATTTTCCATCTGTTTCTGCAGCCGTCGATTTGCATCGGTAAGTTCATCCGTACGCTCTTTAACCCGTTGTTCCAGCTCTTCCTGCGCCTTTTTCTGAGCCTCTTCAGCCATTTTGCGTTCAGTAATATCAACCACAACTCCCCTTAGTCCCACCGGATTTCCATTGCGAACAATCGGCCTCGTGTAAATCAATACCGGGAATGTTCTCCCGTCTTTCCTCATTACCGTATATTCGTGCGGTTTAAGTTCGCCTCCACTCAAAATTTTGGTGATATTTTCCTTGGCCCTTTCCCGATCTCCCGGGCTGAACAATTGCAACGCATTCAAGCCGCTATCTATATCTTCCTGCGTATAGCCGGTAGAATCGAAACCAAAACGATTTGTATATGTGAAATTGGCGCTAAGGTCGAGCTCAAAAATTGTCTGGGGCAACATCTCTGCCAACTCACGAAATCTTCGCTCGCCATCGATAACGGCCTGCGATTTATTATTCTTTTGATTCATGATAATATTATTGATGACCCAAAAGAGGCCAATGTCTTCTCCTTACTGATCGCAGCTAATATCACTCATCCGAGTTCTAGACTATTGATTTTCAGCTTCCCGCCAAATTGAATCCGAACAGATATAACAGGCGGGAAAGCAATTATTAGACGCCGCTTAACTTATTTATGCTTAAAATAAACCATTCGACGCTCACTGTCAATATGTATTTGCCCTATTTTTCTTATCAATTCGCATGCCGCGGAACTCCGCCTTTCCTTAGAATTTTTACAATGCATAAGACTATACGATTGATTTGAAAATCGAGGTATATTAATCAGTTTATCGAAACTTTGTGGTTTTTTTAACGTCATGAATGAATGATAGGAAGATACGGGCAAAACGAATAATATCGGAAATGATTGGCCGGAGGTCCTGTCATGCAACCATATTTAAAGGCAGTCTGCCCGATTTTGCTATCGCTATTACCAACTATTCCGCTTTTGGCTGAGGATGACTCTCATGTTTCCAAAGAAAGAGTAGTTCCCGAAATTCGCGCTACACGGGCTAATCCTCATCCACCAGTAATCGATGGCTTTCTGAATGACGAAATATGGAATAGCCAAAACATAGATTTCGCCCGCAATTTCATTCAGCGTGAACCGGATGAGGGCAAAGCCGCAACCGAATCAACGGTCGTCGCCGTGGCTTACGATGATGATGCTGTCTATTTCGCTTTCTGGTGTTATGACTCCGAACCGGATAAGATTATCCGGCAGTTGACCAGAAGAGACCGGGCTACCGAGTCCGATCAGGTGTATGTGCGTATCGATCCATATCATGACCATCAAAGCGGGTATTCCTTTAATGTCAATGCATCGGGCGTTCAGCGCGATCGACGGCTCTATAACGAGGAATTCGCCGATGATGCCTGGGATGGCGTCTGGAGTTCGGCGGTGCAGTCTCAACCGTGGGGATGGTCGGCGGAGATCAAAATCCCTTATCACTGTCTGCGTTTCGGCGAAAAAGAAGAGCATACGTGGGGAGTAGATTTTGTCAGGACTGTTTGCCGCAAAACCGAGAATGTCCGCTGGGCATATACGCCTTCATCCGAAGGAGGTTTTGTGTCCAATTTCGGACATTTGACCGGCTTAAAGGGAATCAAACCTGCCGGCCGGCTGGAGCTTCTCCCCCACATGGTTTCCAGTTCCGAAATGGAGCCCAAGGGCATCGGTAATCCGGATGGCCGCGATTACATGAGCAATATCGGTCTCGATTTAAAATACGGGCTGTCATCCAATCTAACCCTGGATGCCACCATAAATCCGGACTTTGGCCAGGTCGAACTGGACAATCCGGTCCTGAATCTTTCCACTTATGAGACTTTTTATCCGGAAAAAAGGCCTTTCTTTATGGAAGGAGCTGACTTATATATGGCCGAATACACCATGTTCTATTCCCGGCGGATAGGACGTTCTCCGGAACGTGACGTTAACGATGACAATCTGATTTATTATACCGACTATCCGAAAGGGACTACTATCCTCGGGGCATCCAAGCTGACCGGGAAACTGTCCACCGGGACGTCGATTGCCTTTCTGAGTGCGGTCACCGATGAGGAAAAGGCAAAGTACGCCGCTGAAAATCTTGAACTGGATTCCATAAAAGTCGGTGATTCTTATATCGTCGACACCATGTCGATCGATACGGTCTTTAAAGAGGGTGTCGTAGAGCCAATGGCGACCTATTCGGTCTTGAGGATTAAACAGGATGTCCTGGCGAATTCCAGTATCGGCGCCATATTAACCGCAGTCGGTCAAGATACGCGGCATCCGGCCTATACCGGTGGACTCGATTGGCGCCTGCGCACTAATAATTCCGCCTGGTGTTTTCGCGGACAGTCGATTTTCAGCCGCGTTAATAATGAGAACGTCGGCTTTGCAACCGATGCCGTAATCGAAAAAACGGCCGGGAAACATATTCTCGGTGCGGTCGGAACGGTTATAAAAAATCCGAACCTTCAAATTAATCGCCTGGGTTATACGCAGCGAAACGACATCCGGAACGGTTGGACATGGTGGCAGTATCGTACCACCGATGACTGGTGGATTGTCCGCAATAGCTGGAACAATATCAATCTTTCGGCGGAGTGGAATTACGACGGCTACAATATCGGCAGGAATTTCAACTTCAATAACAGTATTCAATTTACCAATTACTGGTACGGCGGAGTGAATTTTACACAGAACTGGGGCGACTATGATGATCGTGAGATGCGCGGTAACGGCATCTGGAGAATACCCCGCAACTGGTATACCTCGTTCTGGTTCGATACCGATGCCAGAAATAAATTCTCGTTCGAATTCGATTTTATATACGGTAACAGTTTCACCGCCCCCTGGTGGATGACGGAAATGCTGTTTCGCTATCGACCCGCGAGTAATATGGAGTTTATCCTATACGGCGAATACACCCATGATTTCGACCAGTTGAAGTGGATCGATAATCCCGATGATAACATATCCATCTTTGCCGATAAGGACCAGAATATTCTGAATATTAACGCCGGTGCCAGTATCGTTTTTCGCAATAATCTTTCCTGCCAGTTGTCGGCCGCAGGATTGCTGACCGGTCTGGATTATTATGATTACCGCCGTTATTTAGGCGGCTTCAATTACGCCAAACCACAATCGGGATACAATAAAGATTATAATTATTCGGCATTGAATTCGACCTTTCTGCTGCGCTGGGAATACCTGCCTGGCAGTACGCTCTATCTGGTCTGGACACGTTCGCGGACAGAAGTCGATGATACGGTCAACGAATTGATCTTCTGGCGCGATTTCAAGCGCTTTTTCAAAGGTGAAGCCCGCAACATCTTTCTCGTGAAAGTCAGCTACTGGCTGAATACATAATATCGCTAAGGCGATTTCAGTGATTGAACGGCCGAGACAGCTCGGCAAGCGCAATTAAAAAACCGCCTGATAACCGAATTAACGTCGATTTCGCAGGGATTTTATTGAGGGACGATACCACCCTAACACGCACGGGCTGAACGGCTTATGGATTTATTACGAATTATTCGAAAATAATTTATAATTTATGAAAATAAATGTAGGTTTTTGACGATACATAGCGTATAATGAATCGTTAGTTTAATTTGAGTTCGGCCTTTATCGCAGTCTTGTCTTAATTTACAACTCTCCGAAAAAGCTTAATCTCGAATTGACCGCGCAATTACGCGCAAGATGTCTTTTATCTTGGAGTAGCTGATTTCAATGGAAAGAAATTCACTTCGAGATAAGCAACTACGGAGTGTAGGATGAATATCTACATCGGAAACATGTCGTTTGATACGACCGAAGATCAATTACGCAAAGCCTTTTCGGGCTATGGCGAAGTCACAACCGTCAACATTATTACCGACAAAAACAGCGGCGAGCCGAGAGGTTTTGCCTTTGTCGAGATGTCGGCTAAGGACGAGGCAATGGCGGCCATCGGTGGCCTGAACGGAACCGAAATCGATGGAAGAGAGATAAAGGTCAGCGAAGCCAGACCACGCGTCGACAGAGGTAATCGCGGCGGCGGTGGCGGCGGCTATCGCAGTTCGTATTGATGACGACAAAATGAAATCCGCGCCGAGTCAGGCGCGGGATTAATTTCTAAGGAGACTGGCTTCGGCCGGCCTCCTTTTTTTATTCCCCGGATTTCAAATCTTCGTATGTCAGCAAACCGCCGGGTGGCCCACAGCTTGCTGTGAGTTTGTTGGAAAAAGCGGTACAGTTATTCCTTTCGATCTCATAGCAAGCTATGGGGCATCAATACTATTTCCAAAATTCCTACAATATCAATGTAAATTGCGAGTCGCGGCTGTTATGTAGAAACAGGAAATTGACGTGGTACGACATACGCATACGCAAATACCGAATATATGGCCTATTCTCCGGGACTGAGACAATCCTTTTCAAATGGTTTTTCCGCTAAAGCCATTTTCTGCTATTCTTCACCCCCTCAATCTCTTACGCCGATTTTCACCCAAAAAACCGCAAAAAAAGAATTCCCCAAATATGCGAAACGAAGCCATTTTCCATGCGGGCGCGCTCACCCCAAAGACGTTATGAATATTGTAAGTTAGTGCTATAATGTATGGCGTTCTTACCATCAGGCGGCGTTGACGCCCGGAATGCCGCAGTACGAACATGTTTTTTGTTGTGACTTAAGATAGGCGTTGGGATCATGACGTATGGCTCCGTCGGGCAGCCAACCCCAAAAATCGCCGAGGTCCTTACGTACTTTATCTACGAAGTATCGAGGAATCTCGGTCGTCTCCTGTTCGAAGAAAGACCGGAATTGCCGGTCGGTCTTTAACAGCCGCCGCATTTGGGTGAAATATTTGACCCGGCCATAGCGTTCCGATGAGAAACCGCGAACGACATTCAGCCATCGCGGAATTGTCTCGCCGTTGGCCAGGAACCGTTGAAATATCAGTCGGGGGGAATAGGAGTATTTCGTGACATCGATAAGATGGTCATAAAACTCCAGCCACGAGTAATTTTTAGGTTTGATGTTCATCTGGATGTTGCTGAGAAAGTGAAAGGGGAACGGCAAAACTCGATTCGCTCGCTGAAATTTAAGGTTGAGCGGGGCCGCCTGCCCGAACGCCGAAAGCATCGAATAGGCCGGAAAAGCTCCCGGACTAAGATCCAGAAATCGCTTGGTAAATTCGAACGGTTCCGGTCCATGGTCACGGTCAAGTCCGAAAATATGATTGGTTTGTACATACGGGATATATCGCAGAATCATATTGACATGATCGGAAACCATTCGCACCTTATCCATCCCGTTTTTTGTCCCGGTCTTTGACTTCTTGCCCATCTCAAACCACGATTCGATACCCGGCAGGAGAGCCTTGAAACCGTTACGCTGGAGTCTCTTCACACGGGACTCGGACAGCAGAGAGAGAGTCGATTCGGCGATAAAGTCGATACGACCCGGCGGGATCGCCTCCTCTATGGCATCCATACAAGGGTCGAAACGAACCCCGAAATTCGGATCGTGCCATGCTACCCGGGGGCGCTTTAGCTTACCAAGCAGAAAACGCAAATCTTCTTTCATGGCCTCCGTATCCAGCGGACGGAAAGGCACGGTGGAATCGATGCAGAAATCACAGGTGTAGGGACAACCCAGGCTGCTGAGAAGCGGGACTATCTTAATAAACGGCGCTTTCTTCAGGGTCTGTTCAATGAATTTCCAGCGTTTACCTACACCGGGCAGTTCAACCGGCTGCTTTTCAGCCGAAAGGTTCAGACCCATAGGCCGGTGCCGGGCGCAATCCCGAAGCACCTCGTGAATCAGCGCTTTGTCTGTGAATCCCAGCACGTAGTCGAAGTACTTCTGGGCGTCCTGCGGGTAACAGCGGGCATGCGGCCCGCCGATAGCTGTAATCACGCCTCGCGATCGAAACAAATTACTGAGCGCATAGGACAGTAAAGCCGCTTCGGTAAATGAACTGATGAAGACGAAGTCAACCCCCGCCGGCAAATCTTCGATAAGATTCTCTCGACCCGTATAAGTGACCAATGTAACGTCATGCCCGAATTCCTCGCACCACGTGGCAACGACCTGAGGCATGATGCTGACGAAGTTTGCACCCATGACACGCATCCACAAGGTCCGCGTCGGGGCCTTGGCAACAAGATCAATGATGCCGATTTTTAATTTACGCATCAGTCCACGGTCTTAAGTGTTTTAAAAAAATCCGGGCCGAGTCTGATTTGGTGATAAAATGACTTCTGATCATTGGCGGGTATTTCATGTCAAGTCGATTCCACCGTTTCCATGACTCGTTTCATAGCGTTTATAGCGGGTACCTTTTCAGGGATTATGATTTTTCCTCGGATGGGATTCGAACTGCTTGGCGGCCTGCGGCTCACGGTTCTTGATCCCTCCAATGACGCGATTCCGGACCTCCGACGTCGTGATGCCTTCGCGGTAGCTGATACCGCCTGCTATTTCTTCGGCGGTTTCCTCACTGATGCCGGCATTCCTCATGGAATTTATAATCTTGTCCTTACTGAATTTTTCCTCCAAACCTGATCGTTTTTTTATGGTAGACATAAATCTACCTCCTTTTCTTTGATATAATATAGCCGATTTAAATGACCGGTCAATCAGCCGTAGGATTGAAAAAAGAATTAGTCCCTTGGATTTAGTTTCTACAGTCGCTTCCTGGAGGACTTCTTCGTTGATGTCCTCACCATTCCCTCGGTGAGAGCAAAGCTGGCCAATTCCAATCGCGTGTGAAGAGCCAGTTTATCGAGAGTGTTGTGGACGTGACTCTTGGCGGTATGAAGGGCGATATTGAGTTCCTTTGCGATCTCTTTGTTGCTCATTCCGCGAGCAATGAGATCGACGACCTCATGTTCGCGCCTAGTCAATCTGACCGCTTTCATCAGACGATCGGCCTTGCCGCTATGGACGGCGTATTCCACAATTTGAGAGAACAGCGAACCGGTCAGGGATGGCGGCAACACTTTCTTGCCTTTGGCAACCGATCTGATCGTTTGCAGAAAATCGTCAATGGTGGCATCCTTGAGGATGAAACCGGCAACGCCGGCCTTAACGAATTCGACGACTTCAGCCTGTACCGGAATAAGATCCATTACTACAATCTCGGCCTTGGGAAATTTTTTCTTGATAAGTTCCGCAACTCGCAGGCTATTCTGGCTCCTCAGGCCCAGGTCAAGGAGAACAACCTGGGGTCTGATTTCCCTTGCCTTTCCCATGGCGTCACCATTGCCCGTCGCCGACACCGCTTGGATATCCGGCTGTTCATTTAGCATGGCCGTGATGCCTTCGCGCAGAAGGCGATTATCTTCAATCAAAAGTACCCGGATCTTCAGCACTTATTTCTCCTTGACGAATCTTAAATAATCTTATTAAAATATAAAATATTGACAAAATATCGTCAACCCCCAAATTTGGAATTTCCCGATTGGCCGGCCGGCGCGCATTGGGGCGTAAGACAGAAAATCAGGGCATTGAGATTGCCGCACCTTCGCCCCCGCTTTAAGAGGTCTCGGCTCGCAATGATGTGGATAAGTCTACATCGCTTTGATGATGACGGCGGTGATGTCGTCGAGTTGCGGCAGATGCCCTTCATGGGCACGAACCGCTTTATATAAACCTTCGATAATTTTCTGTGATGATTCGTGACGATGCGCGCCGACGTAATCTATCGTCTGCTCGATACCGAAAGGATATTCCTCGGCAGAGATCGCATCCATGACGCCATCGGTCGGCATCAGCAATATCTGTCCCGGTGTCGAGAGTTTGATAACGACCGATGAATATCCCTGATTCGGAAACAAACCGAGCGGCGGGCCGGTGCCGCCCAGGGTCAGATCGACATCACCGCTGGTATCTATCAAAAAGCCGGGAACATGTCCGGCGCTGGCATAGGTCAATGTCCGTTTATCCGAATCGAGACAGCAGACCATTAAAGTAACATATTCACCGGGTCCCAGATCAGGAGTAAGCAATTGGTTAATCTCCGCAAGATTTCGCGCGATGTCCGAACTTTCTTTCATGACGGATCGCAAATAGGCACGTGTCTCGGCCATCAGAAGCGCCGCCCCGATACCGTGACCGCTGACATCACCGACAGCGATGCAAAGACGATTGTCGGGCAGGTCGATAAAATCGAAATAGTCACCGCCGGTTTCATCGGCCGGATAGGCCGACCCGGCGATATCATAACCGAGCGCGGAAGCGGAGATGCCGTAAAACCTTTGCTGTACCTCACGAGCGACAAGCATTTTCGCTTCCTGGTCTTTTTTCTCAATCAGGTCGGTAATGTCCTTGAGGACGGAGACAAAATGCGTGATGTCGCCGTTTTCTTTTATCGGTGTAATCGTCTGCTGCGCCCAGTACAGTTCGCCCGATTTTCTTTTGTTGATAATCGTGCCCCGAAAGGGACGTCCGGCGAGAAGCTTACACCATAGATTCTTATAGAATGTCTCGTCATGTTTACCCGATTTCATAAAGCGCGGATTATGGCCCACCGCTTCATTGATGCTGTACCCGGTCATTTCTTCAAAAGCGGCGTTGGCATACTCGATAATACCCTGCCGATCGGTAATGATAACACTATCGGCAGTTTGCTCCAGCGCGGAGCAAATTCGCTCGTAGCTTTTGATTTCTTCCTTTTCCCTCTGACGAGACGTAATATCTCGAAATACGAGCATACCGCCCCAGATATCGCCGTCATCATCACGCAACGGTTTGCCGCTTACGGAAATCCACGCACCGGACGGCCGATTCGGATTACTAATATATATTTGTTCATCAATCACCCTCTGACCGCGCAAGGCACGATATAAAGGAAATTTCTCAGCCGGAAAAAGAGTAATTTTATCGGGAAGATAACATCCGTAAGTTTTACTCCAATCGGCCGGGTCCGACTCATGGGCGCCGACGCCCAATATCTGTTCGGCGGCCCGGTTGAACAGCAGAAAATTGCCGTCCAGATCAACGACAATAACACCATCGGGAATGTTATTCAACGCCCCTTTCACGATGTCCAACTCTTTCGTAGGCACTCCATGCTCCGTTGAAATAACTATACACCTTACGGCCGGAAAACTCCGATCGTTTGTTTGTTCTTAAACTATTAAACTTATTGGCTATCGTGGATTCATTCCGGCTATCACGTTTTGCCGACTGCAATTCATCTGTACTCAACATAAAGCATCACGAAACAATTTGCCCCATGAGATTATTATGCTGAAGAAATTTTTGACAATACGAAGTAGTTAACGCAGGTTATTGCAATAAACAACCTCGCCCCCAAATAAAATATGTGAATTGACGGCCAATCCCGGCAGATAGATCAGGCGAATTGAGCCTCGGTCTCGGCGACCTTCTTTTCCGCCTCAATCCAGTCGACCTGGTCGTTTCCGTGCGAATATCCGCGCCGTTCGTATATCGAATAAGCCACCTTTTCGACCAGCACCCGATGTTGATTCGGGTCTTTACCGCTAATCAATTCGACCGTCGCCCGGGTACCATCCTTGGTATGGACCGTCAATTTGCAGTCGTTTCCCTGCTTATCTTTTTCAAGCATCAACTTGGTGGGTTGCTTGAACGAGGCAATCGACTGCGCTGCGTACTGAGGATCAGCCCAGGCCGAAAATAGCCGGAGTCCGTTGATCAGGCGGCCGTTCTTTTCAAGCTCCAGGCCCATAAAGGGTGATTCCCAGACGATTTTGCCGTCGCTGTGATCCCTTTTGGCGACGTCAACATTGAACAATCGATACCGATTATCGGTACTGAATTTTTTGCAGAATTTCGCCCAGCTGCTTCTGCTAATCTCTTTTATCATTTTTCCTCCTTGGAGCGTTTAAAAGTCCTTTTACGCTCCCTTATAACCAACATCATATCGGTTTCATCAAATTATACAAACAATTTTATTCCGGTTTCAATACCAAAATCAAATACGTATCGAATCGACTCATTTCAAATTTAGAATACCTGATTTAGAATATTCCTAATATTTTTTTTCGGCAGATTTCTAATTTTAATAAATCCCCTGTCTTATAATGTATTAACTCCTTCGCGTCAACTCAATAACGGGCGCCTCGGGCGGGCAGCCGAGCCTGAACGGCAGCCAGTGACCGATACCGGAGGAAAGATACATTTGCGATTTATCTTTGGCATATTTCCCCCATAAGTATCTATCCGACATAAAGTTTTCCCAGAAGCTGCGGCCGTTGATGCCGACCTGACCGCCATGAGTATGTCCTGATAATGTCAGGTTTACATTATATTTAACAGCGGCATCAAAACCTTCGGGGCGATGCGACATCAATATGCTGAATATTTCGGGTGAATAATTTTCCATCGATTTTTCCACGGTTCGATTGAGAAAAGGGGTGTTGTCTTTCCGCATACTGACCGGGTCATCAGCCCCGGCCAGATAGATTGAATCGGCACCGGCATCGATTGAAACGCCGCTACTCCGAAGCAAAGTAACGTCGCTTTTCTGAAAAGCAGCCAGGACCCTGGCGATACCGCGGTAATATTCGTGATTGCCCAGAGAAGCATAGCAGCCGCAGCGAGGATTAAGCGAGACGACCATTTTGAGTGACTCCGGAAGCAAATCCAGTTCATCGGCGATATCGCCGGTATAGAGAATAATATCCGGCCTCAACTTTTTTGCTCGGTCAAGGGCATCCTCGAGGTCATCGGGCATACGATAGATTCCCAGATGGGAATCCGACAGATGCAGAATTCGAAAACCATGCAGAGATTCGGGCAAATTTTCGAAAGCCATCGGCAGCAGATAGACTCTGGTTTCCTGATAACTATGAACAATTCCCACACCGCCGGTAGTAAGCGCTGCAGCCGGAAAAAGCGAAGCGCCCGCTTTCAATACGATGCGCCGGGTGGTATCCACGCCATTGCCTTTTTTTTGCGACCTTTTTGAGAGCCAGCGGTTTGCTGAATTAATTACGCCTGACAGCGGCAGCGTGAGTATCAAAGCTATAAGGGAAATCAAGATAATAATTGTCGTTGTCGATCCAATACTTGATATCGGGATATTTTTCGTAAAATAGCCGACCACCCATAAGAACATCGCTATGCCGCCCACAATCGGCAAGGCTTTGGCTATTCTTCTAACAGGCAGATATTCCCACCAGTCTTTATTTATATATTTCAGCAGAAAAATAACAAGCAGTCCGAAAAAAGTCAGAACACAGAGAGCAAATATAAACGGCCCGATAATTCGCATATTATTCACCAATATAATTTATAATACGTTAAAATACGCAAATACTTTGCTATCTTCAGCTTCAAGATTATAGCAGTTGGTCAATTCTATATTTCCAAAAAAATTACTTGATTTATCAAAATAAAATTACGTAATTTCTGATGAATATGGACCGTTGGGGGTGGTGGAGACACCTGAGATTATACCCCCATAACCTGATCCGGATAATACCGGCGTAGGGAAACGGACAAACAGACTCCATTACTCCGCCTGCATCGGTAATTATCCGAAAGGCGGTAATTTTTTGGCCAAAATCAATGCCAAATAAAGGAGTTTGTTATGAGACTTATTTCAATCACATCAGTTTTAATCGTTTTGCTTTCGGCTCCCGGTTTCGCGGCGACATTCGGCGGAACTGTAATCAGCGACGCCGGTGAGCCGATTGAAGGCGTTAATGTCCTGACTAATATCAGTTCGCTTGCGACAACCACCGATCAGGACGGCCGGTTTACGCTGGATGCGGGCGCGGAAAAACCCGCCTATCTGGCCTTCAGCCATGTCAGCTATCAGCCGGAGATGATTCATGTCGCCGCCGATAAAGATATGACCGATTTGAAAATAATCATGCAGTCCAATGTCTATCGTGGGCAGGATATTCGAGTTACCGCGATGCGGGCGGAATATAGAAAGACGCCGGTGGCCTTTTCCGATTTTACGGCGGATGATATCAAGCGTGATTATACGGTCGGTGATTTCCCGATCCTTCTTGAGACGACCCCGAATTTGTACTCCTTTTCTTATGCGGGCGGATTGACCGGGGCCAGCGATTACAAAATCCGCGGTTTTGATTCCAAGCGGATAGGCGTTTATATCGACGGTATCCCGCTCAATGATCCCGAAGACCGTTTTACCTATTTTTACGACTTGCCCGATTTCGCCTCGGAAGTGGCCGATATCCAGGTCCAGCGGGGTGTCGGCAATTCGCTTTACGGCGATGCCACTTTCGGCGGATCGATAAATATCGCCTCGGCGAGGCTGGAGCGGCCGCGGAATGTATCGGTCAGCACCGGCTACGGACAATTTTTCGCCGACAATAAGTCCATTTCGGACATCCGCAAGCAGGCGGTCGAATATTCATCGGGACTGATCGACGGCCGCTGGTCGCTGGCCGGACGCTATTCGAAACTGTACAGCGGCGGTTACCGGGAATATTCCTGGTATGACGGCTGGGCTTATTTTTTCTCAATCTCGCGCGTCGATCCCCGGATGACGACGACTGTAAACATATACGGCGGCCCGATGAAGGCGCATCAGGCCTGGTACGGAATCGATCGCGGGACAGAGAAAGAAGACCGCCGGACCAATTGGACGCCCTATCAAAATGAAATCGATAATTTCAATCAACCTCATTATGAACTCCATAACACTTACAAGCTGAACGAAAACATGATTCTGAAAAACACGCTGTACTATATCAGGGGCGAGGGATACTATGAAGAATCAAGAACCGACTCGGCACGTTTTTATGTTGATACCAGCGCCTTGATTGATCCATCGGTCGAGGAAATCAATTTGGTACGACAGAAATGGGTGGAAAAGAATCAATACGGTTGGAATCCGCGATTGGATTGGGAGCACGACAAAGGCACGGCTATCCTGGGCGGTTCATTTTATTATTTTGACTCCGATCATTACGGTTTGCTGGTCAGCGGCAGTAATCTCGATAGTACTGTCAGCCCATTGCATAAGTATTAT
Source organism: uncultured Ignavibacteriaceae bacterium (assembly GCA_964452645.1). Taxonomy (GTDB): domain Bacteria; phylum Zixibacteria; class MSB-5A5; order GN15; family PGXB01; genus CAYXTW01. The sequence goes on along the minus strand of CAYVMO010000004.1, from coordinate 108,058 downwards.
CAATATTACGGTAAGAAATATTCGGCATCTGTTTATGCTCTGGAGTACTACTCACTGACTCAAAAAATCAGAATGATGGGAAACCTTCAGCTTCGCTATTTATCTTATGATTTCGACCAGGATAAAATCGGCGCTTTACCGGGGTACCAATACAACGTCGATTGGTTATTCCTGTCGCCCCGGACCGGTATAACTTATCTGGCCAACGACAAT
>CAYVMO010000004.1:0-107835 GCA_964452645.1 uncultured Ignavibacteriaceae bacterium | reverse complement strand
ACGTTTATTTCAGTTTCGCCGTTTCGTCTCGTGAGCCAGATGATAAAAGTCTTTACGACGCCGAAGATGTTCATGCCTTTCCTCAGCTTCAGGTAGAAAATACCAGCGTTTCGGGCGGAGATACATTATATACCTTCGGGCAGCCTATCGCCAGGGCGGAACGGCTGTATGATTTTGAACTGGGTTCGAATTTTAAAAGCGAAAAATATAAAATCGGTGTTAATTTATTCTGGATGGAATTCCGCAATGAAATCATTGCCGACGGGGGACTGGATGAAAGCGGGCGGCCGCTTCTGGGTAATGCTGAACGTTCGGTACACGCCGGAATTGAATTCAGCGGCTCTATAGGTCTTTTTGATCGTTTGAATATCAACGCCAATGCCTCGTATAATTATGACCGACTCAAGAAATATATCAGGTACATAGACACGACCGGTAATGGGATTCCCGATACGCTCGATTTTTCCGGCAATCCGACGGCCGGTTTTCCTGAGTACCTCGGTAATCTGATTCTCGATTACAAATGGAATCCGCTTCGTTTTACATACCGCCTTCAGGCGGTCGGCAAGCAATATGTGGATTACGCCGCTAACGAAGAACAGGCCATCGATCCGCATCTTGTCTCTTCACTTTCGGCGTCATGGTTTCTGGGCAAAGCGTCGGGTATCGGAAGGTTTACGCTTTCAGCGCGAGTCGACAATCTTTTCAATAAAAAATATGAGCTTTCGGGATATTCGTATTGGGATGCAAACTACCAATACTGGGCCTTCGAGTATTATCCCGCCGCCGAACGGAGTTTTTATACACAATTAAAATGGGAGATAGAGTAATATAGATTTTGACAACAATCGATTATGCAATAATTTTAATATACCTCATATCACTCGTAGTCCTTGGTCTGACTGAGCGAGCCGGCAAAGCCGAGTCCGCCGCCGGTTTTATTCTTGGAGGAAGAACGCTGACATTGCCGGCCTTTGTGGCCACACTGGTATCGACCTGGTACGGCGGCATTCTGGGCGTCGGGGAATTCAGTTATCGTTATGGTGTCTCCAACTGGCTCGTTTTCGGTTTGCCGTATTATCTGGCCGCTTTTTTATTCGCTATATTTCTGGCCAAAAAGGCACGACGTGCCCAAATCTTAACAATTCCGGATCGTCTCAATTCGGTCTATGGCAAGCCGACGGCCATTGTCGGCTCCGTGATAATTTTCCTGATGACCCTGCCCGGAGCATATATTCTGATGTTGGCGGTTTTAATAAAATTCCTTCTCGGCTGGCCGCTGTGGCTGGGCGCTTTGCTGGGTACGATATTTTCGCTCTTCTATGTGCATCTGGGCGGATTTCGTTCGGTCGTACGAACCGACCTCCTTCAATTCGTTTTGATGTTTGCCGGATTCTTCATACTTCTGATAATGCTCTTCGTCAATTACGGCGGTTATGAATTCATAAAAAACTCGGTTCCGCCCGAGCATCTGACCTGGCGTGGCGGCAACAGTGCACTATATATCGCTATCTGGTATGTTATCGCCCTGGCGACTCTGATCGAGCCGGCCTTTTTTCAGCGGTGTTACGCCGCCAAAAGTGAATCGGTCGCCCGTAACGGTATACTCATTTCCATTCTGTTCTGGGCCGCTTTTGATTTTATGACCACTTCCTGCGGCCTCTATGCCCGGGCGCTGCTCCCGAATCTGGCCGACCCGGTTGGCTCATACCCGGCCCTCGCCGCCAAGGTTTTGCCGACCGGGCTGCTGGGATTATTTGCTCTGGCTTTGCTGGCGACTGTCATGTCGACCGTAGATTCGTACTCTTTCATAGCCGCATCGACTTTCAGCCGCGATATTATCTGGCGAATTTTCGGTGTCGCCGAAAATAAAATTACATTCTATACTCGTCTCGGCCTTATCATCTCAGCCCTGCTGGCCATGATTGCGGCATTATATTTTAAATCGGTCGTGGATATCTGGCATGATTTCGGCTCGGTGGGGACTCCGGCTTTGCTGGTGCCGCTCTTTTTCGCTTTCAACGGCAAACGCCGGATGGCGTCGACGGCCGCCCTTATATCGGTAATTCTCTCGAGTGGCTTATCATTAGTTTGGCTGCTTTCCAGGTACTTCAGCGCAAACGGCGGTTATTGGTGGGGAATCGAGCCAATTTTCCCCGGGCTTCTGGTATCGATTCTATTTTATATTTTCGGTTCTAAAAAGGTTGTAAAATAAAACTCGGCGAAGTATAATTAGCTCATCAAATTGTTTGATTTATTGGATTACCAGAAGTGTGACCCGGGTAATTGTGTGGATCATGGAACTTGAGAAAATTCAAAAATACTTAAGATCGGAAAAAATCGACGGATGGCTGATGGCCGATTTTCATGCCCGAAATAATATCGCCGTCAATTTTCTCGAACTGAGCCTGCATATTACCCGAAGGTCTTTCTTCTTAATTCCGGCGGAGGGTGAGCCGGTCGCTCTCGTGCATAATATCGAAAAGGATCGCTTCGAACATCTGCCGGGGAAGAAGATTATATTTTCTTCATATCGCACGCTTGAATTAAAACTTGGTGATATGCTTAATGGCCATAAAAGGATTGCAATGGAATACTCGCCATCCAATCGCCTGCCGTATATCGGACTGGTCGAGGCCGGAACGATTGAGCTGGTCAGATCAACCGGCGTTGAAATCGTTTCCTCGGCCGATTTGGTTTCATTTTTTCAGGCCCGGATGACCCCGGCTCAGCTGGTTTCTCATAAGAAAGCGGCGGAACTTATTAATCGTATAAAAGACGAGGCGTTTGATTTTATCGGTCGGACGATAAAATCAGGAGCTATTGTCAACGAATGGATGGTGGTCGATTTTATCGTACGGCGATTTGAAGAAAATAATCTGACCTTTGATTTCCCACCCTGTTGCGCAATCGATGCCAATATCTCCAATCCGCATTACCAGCCGTCTGCAGAGAAGGCTTCGCCTATCAATGAAGGTTCATTGATTTTAATCGACCTCTGGGCCAAAGTAAAATCGCCGCACGCGGTTTATGCCGATATCACCTGGATGGCGTACGCCGGTGCTGAGGTCCCCGAGAAGTACAGCGGCCTGTTTTCAATAGTATCTTCAGCACGGGATCGCGCCGTTGAATTTATGCAGGAAAAATTTGCAGCCGGGCCGCTTTATGGATATGAAGTCGATGATGCCTGCCGCCAAGTCGTTACCGACGCCGGTTACGGCGAATACTTTTTTCACCGGACCGGGCATTCGATTCTTGAAGAAGTGCACGGTCCCGGGCCGAATATCGATAATATGGAAACTGAGGATAGACGGAAGCTCCTTCCGGGGCATCTCTTTTCGCTGGAGCCGGGGATTTATCTCGAAAATTGCGGTGTCCGCAGCGAAGTCGACTGCATGATGACCGAAACCGGCCCGGAAGTAACCACCCAACCGCTTCAAATGGAAATTATTCCATTATTGAGATAAGATGTATTTCACTCCGCGCATGATACAGATGGCCGCCGACCAGTACGGTTATCCGCCAACGATTTCGATGGAGGCGCCGGTCAGCGAGGATGAGTACGATTTTATCCGTTCCACCCAGACGTGGGGTCGCTGCCATGATGTTACGCTATATATATTCAAGGGCAATAAAGTCATTGTCAACGCCAAACACCATTATCCGGAAGGTTTATATCGAGCGCCCTCGGGAGGATTGAAACCGAGCGAGACGCTGCTTGAAGGTATCGAGCGCGAGGCGTACGAAGAAACCGGGACAAAAATCATACTTCAAAAGTATATTCTTCAGGTGCATGTCGCGTTTTCCTGTGGCCACAAATCGATTCCGTGGAAAACGCATGTTTTCACGGCAAAATACAAGTCGGGCAAAATCAAGCCGATTGATATTCGTGAAATCCGCGAGGCCAAACTGGCCGATCTGGTTGAGTTCGAGGATTATAAAAAAATAATCGCCCGGATGGAATCGGGCGGGCTCAGTTACCGCGCCCGGCTGCACGACGAAGTCCTGCGGTTTTTATAGAAGGAATTTCGACTTTCGGTTTAATTCAGGCATCAAATAGGAATCCAGCGTATGAAAAAGAAAATCCATCTCGATCCGGATAAACGGACCTGGTCGCCCTCGCCGCTGATGGGGCAAATCGTTTTTGTTACGACTTTGAATGAAGACGGTTCGTCGAATATCGCGCCGAAAAGCTGGATATCGATGATGGTCTTCGACCCGCCTATTGTGGCTCTGGGATGTAATATAAACCACCAGACGGCAAAAAATATACTATCTCAAAAAGAATTCGTGATTAATATCCCCTCGGCGGAGATGGCCGAAACTGTATGGAAATGCGGCCATTTACCGCATCCGCGGCCGGTGGAAGTACTTGGCCTGACATCGATACCATCGGTTAAAGTCAAACCACCGCGCGTGGCCGAATGCCGCGCGCATCTGGAATGCACACTGGACAAACATCTTTTATATGGGGATGAAATTATTATTCTCGGTCGCATACTTACGGTCGAAATTGACAAGGAAGTCTGCGAAGCGGCCGATCCATATAGTCTTCTAGGGATGATTGTTTATCTCGAAGGCAATAAATACGGTGTAATTGAAAAATCCAGTCAGGTCGGCGGCGGATAAATTCATTGACAAAATGGCGTCTTTGTCGTACTATACAATTGCTATTATTGTTTTTGGGGTTATTTGCCAATAGATATACTTCAGGTACGGTTAGGACAACTTCACTATCTGGAGCAAAATTGTAAATAAGGAAATTTTTTTAATATTGGAACAGGAGTCCGAAAAATGTCACGTATTTATTTAACCGCGATAATTTTATTCATATTAATTATCCCTATTGTCCCTAGTGTTGTGGGAGGCAATTTAAACCAGGTTGCGGCTGAGAAATCCGTAAAAATCTATAAGGCCGATAATGTCATCTCGCGAATTATTACCGAGCAACCGCAGACAGAGATGGCCAAAATCGAAAAAATTGATTCCATCCCCCCTAATTTAATGATCACACGTTCGGATACTCTATCAGAAAGCGGCTCCGGCGCCAAAGCCGCCGTCGAATATAAACACCCGGCGCTGGCCGATGCCGGTGATGACAACCTGGCCTACAGCTACGAATACTACGACGGGGTCAATCCGCTAAGTTTCATTTTTCTGAACGGCTCGGTCGACGGCGGTGAAAATTGGGTATCCGGTTATGTCAGCGGGGTGTATGGCTGCACTTATCCCTCAATGGACTATTGGGGTACGGGGACGAAGTTTTACGGCACATTTGTGCCGCCGCTTACATTCCAGAATGGCGCCGCCTTTGCGATAGTGTCGATCCCGAGAACTGACAGCGCTATTTACTGGTCTGTTTCCTGGGCGGCGTGGAATCCCCAGGGCTGGTACGGTATGAAAATGGCCGAGATAGCCTGCGACAACAGCCTTGAATCATGGAACTGGGGTATTCAATCGGCCATTCTCAGCCGTGCGACCGGTAATCCGGCTTATGATGTGCACGACGGCCCGCACATTCTTTATTTGCTGAATTCTACTTACTCTATGTTAAGCTACTACCTTAATCTCGATAGCTGTCGGACAACATCAGCCGATATCGACCATGTCACTCTGAAAACGTATGCCGTTTATGATAGGTACGATTCGGACGACGAGCAGTATCAGCTATTTGTCAGGCAGGACGATTTCGGCGACTGGGATTCGACATTCGCGCTGGAGAAAAATTTCGTCGACGGCAATCAGCATATTATCTATCCGGTCGTGGCGGCTTATAATAATGCCGTTCTTGTTATCGCGGCAACATATAATGACAGTCTTCCCGATGATAAGGATATCGTCTGCTGGTACACCGACGATGGCGACTTAGATAGTCTGAATAAAATGAGTGTTGTCGCGGCGACGGCGGAACCGGAGAATTTCCCCGAGATCTCACATGTTGAGGACAGTACATTTGTCTGTACTTATGTGAGTAATAATATTCTGTATGCGACCCGTTCCAATGACGGCGGAGCGCACTGGAGCGTTCCGGAGCAGGTCAGCAATCCTGATGATATCGTTGTCGAAGAATACCGTACGGCCGATATCAGCGAGGCCGGGTTACGGATTGTTTATGAATTTCAAACGACTCTCAGCAACGATATCTTAAACAGAATCGTCCGACTCGATTCACTCGACAGCGACGGCGACGGCGTTTATTTTTATTCCGACAACTGCCCGACCGTTTCAAACGCATCACAAGCCGATAATGATGGTGACGGCATCGGCGATGAATGCGACAATTGTCCCTCGACGGCCAATATAAATCAGACTGATATTGACGATGATGGAATCGGAGACGATTGCGATAACTGCCTGGAGATTATCAATCCGTCACAGGATGATAATGATTCCGATAATATCGGCAACGCCTGCGATAATTGCCCGTCGATACCTAATCCGTCACAGACTGATAATGATAGCGATTCGGTTGGTGATGACTGCGATAATTGTCCGATGACGGCCAACACTGAGCAGAATGATGCCGATTTGGATGGTATCGGCGATGCCTGCGATGAATGCACCGATACGGACGGCGACGGTTACGGCGATCCCGGCTACCCGGCTAATACCTGTCCCGAAGATAATTGCCCGACGGTATACAATCCGATTCAGACTGAAGATGTCGATGCTGACGGTGTCGGCGATCCGTGCGATAATTGCATAAGTGCTTCCAATCCGGATCAGGAAGATTATGATGGTGACGGCTTGGGCGATTCCTGCGACTACTGCACCGATACCGACGGTGACGGTTACGGAGATCCCGGTTTCCCGCTGAACAGCTGCCCCGAGGATAATTGTCCGAGCGTATACAATCCGGATCAGACTGATAGTGATTTTGACGGAATCGGAGATTCCTGCGAGTATTTATGCGGTGATGTCAACAATGACGAGATAATCAATATTTTTGATGTCACCCATTTAATTACTTTCCTGTATCGGGATGGTCCGCCGCCGATACCGGTGGTCGAGGCTGGTAATGTCAACGATGACGCGGAAGTCAATATATTCGATATTACGTACTTGATTTCGTTTCTGTACTTAAGCGGCCCCGCGCCGGTGTGTGAATGAAATTCTGAAAGGTCCAGCAGGCCGAAATCGCCTCCGGATTCGACTTTCTAATTATGTCGGAACCTGCCCTGGGCGAGATTTCGCGAATCAGGGTTCTCCGGCTGCTCCGGTGTTCGAAGCGGAGGCTGACTTGTCTCAATCCGAGATGAAGAGCTTTTTGCGCAGATACAATACCACAGTCTGATCCGGTCTAGGCTCAGGATTACCGATGACCCGATAATTATTCATCTGCCAGAAGCGAAGAGCAGCCGGATTATTCAATTGTACAGCCGTCTGGATTTCATTTACCTGGCTGTTCGCCTTGATTTCGTTTTCCACAAGCTCCAAGATTTTCGTCCCGATGCCTTTATTGCGTAAAGGAGCAGAAATCAATAGCAGGGAAATGAATGCCACATGAGCCGCTCCATTGAATTCACGGGGAACGTAATCAATAATACCGACCAACCTTCCTGCCGATTCGTAAATTCCGCAGAAAATGCCATTTTCACACCGCGATGTTTCTATATCGTGAAGAATCATTTCCATGGATGCTTTCGGCTGTGGTCCCAGAGCCAAAAAGTCCTCACTCTGTCGATAGACTTCGAGGACTTCCTCCAGATCACTCTCAGTGATCGGCCTTATTTCAAATGGGCCATTGTACATGACTTCTGTGCATTATAAAATATGTCTCACAATACATGACCTTGGATTAACTTACAATTCATCTACTTACAATATAAATTAAATGGCGAAAAAAACGATTTCAAACAGATCCTTGCCGCAAAAAAAACGCCACCTGATAATATGTCACCAAATTGCAGCCTGTATTAATGCAGATTTGGTCCATTTTTTGTTTTATTGAAACCAGCCCGGGGCGCGATTCCAATCTACTTCAATAAAATATAATTTTTATATTCCCCGATCCTTATGCCGGTTCGTTTTTCTATGACGTTAAGTATCTTTTCACGCAACGACTGCTTGACTTTCGATTTATCGTAGACGAACTTCCAGTCCTGCTGTTTGATTATATCATGCATCAGTTTCGGATGCGTCCCGTAAAATCTTTCCAGTTCGCCGTCGAATTCGAATCCGGAATCGGTTTCTTTATCTATGTTTTCCTCCAGCCAGCTATCATCATGCCAGAAACGATGAAAATAATCGGATTTCTTTTTCATAAGTTTCGGGTGGCGAACATAATTGTAATGATAGATCGAGGCATCGGCTTTTTTGACTTTCAGTTTTTCACCTTTCTCCCCGTTATTGAAACTCTCAAGACTGGTGTACTTCCGAAATCCCTGTGAATCGCGGTATGATCTGACCGCGCCTTTGTTTCTAATGATGCGTATTTCATACCGATGCCAGCTGCGGCTGGTGCCGATATAATCATAACTGCCGCAGAAATTCAGAAATCCAAATAACAATCCCTCGACACGTTCGTCATTATCGCACGCCGCAATAGTATTCTTGATTGTACTAAGATCATCTTCATGGACGATTTCATCGGCTTGAATATGAAAACCCCAGTCGCCGGAAATATTATCGAGAGCGATATTCGCTTGTTGCGCAAAAATCCGCCCGCCCTCGCGCAGGGTTTCATCCCAGACGGTATCTATTATTTTTACTTTCTCGGAATCTAATCTTTCTATCGCCTCCCGCGTGCCGTCGGTCGAATCCCCGACCGCCATTATAAATTCATCGCAAATCGGCAGAATCGATTGAATCGACTGCAGAAACGGATACCCGTAGGTAAAACCATTGCGAATGTATGAAAAGCCGCTGATCATCATTTATCGATTTCCACAACATGTATCATAATTATCTCACGGCATAATAATTAGAAAGCGATGAATAGTCAAACAACGCCGTATATTTAAATAAGCTTTAAGTATGGTATGGCGTTTATATCCAGACCGGAGGCACCATCGATATTATACCTGAGATAACCGGCGGCGGCGATCATGGCGGCATTGTCGGTGCATAATTGCTGCGGCGGAAAATAGAAACGGGCTCTGTTTTTTCCCAAGCGTTTTTGTATCATTTCTTTCAGGCGGCTGTTTGAGGCGACGCCGCCCGAAAGCGTTATCGCCTTGACACCGAATTCGGACACCGCCCGCACGGCCTTAACGACCAGCACTTCCAGCGCCGCTTCCTGAAACGAAGCCGCAATATCGGCCTGTTTTGATTTTAGCTCGATTTCGGACATACCCCGGACATGAAGTGCCACCGCCGTTTTCAGACCGGAATATGAAAAATCATAGCTGTCTTCTCTGATAATCCCGCGCGGGAATTTAAAATAATTTCTATTACCGATATTACCCAGACGATCGATTTCAGCCCCGCCGGGATAGCCCAATCCCAGCAATTTGGCGACTTTATCGTACGCTTCCCCGACAGCATCATCTTTGGTTTGGCCAAGCACTTTATAATTCCCGAAACCGTTTATAAGAACCAGCGATGTGTGTCCCCCGGAAATAATTAAAGTGATATGTCTTTCGGGAAGATCATGATGTGCCAGAAAATTCGAGGCAATGTGTCCTTCCAGATGATTAACCGCCTTAAACGGTTTATCGTAACCGTACGCGAGCCCTTTTCCGAAATTCAGCCCGACCAGAAGCGCTCCAACAAGACCGGGGCCATAGGTGGCGGCGATCAGACCTATACCCTCGGGGGCTATTCCCGCCTGACCGAGAGCTTCATCGTAAACCGCGGTTATCGCTTTAAGATGTTCACGACTGGCCAATTCCGGCACGACACCGCCGAATCCCTTATGGATCATCTGGCTGAGAATTATATTGGATAGTATTTCGTCGGTATCCTTGACGACAGCCACCGAGGTTTCGTCGCAGGAAGTTTCAATTCCCAGAGTCAGCATTGTTTACAATAATTTTTACTGAATCGGTCGATTTATACAGCAGTGTAACCGACGGCGGCATCACGACCTGCACCGGTACGACACCTTTGCTATCGGCCAGAACATAGTCGGCGATGACCGAAAAAAGACCGACGGAAAGGCTGTCAATAGACCCGGTTTTGCCGGCAACGCGAAGGTCGATCGTCTTCGGAGTGAAATCGTAATTTTTGCCGCCCGGCATGTTAATCAGTTTGATGGAGACATTTTTAAACTCTTTTCGCTTGATGGGTGTGACATTGAAATAGGCGACAACCGTATCCGGCTCCATAATCAGACCATAAATATCGGGCCGCTTGAGGGCGATTCTGCTCGAAAAATCATCGCGAACACCCTCGATGGTTTTGGAAATCGTCTCGATGGAATCGATATCCTGAATAAGTCCTCTCGGTCCGGTCAGGGTAACCTCTTTGGGGAAAATAGACTCATTTTCATCGACCAGGTACCCCTCATCGGGATAAACGGTCAGCTTCGAGACAATGGGGACAGTCTTTTGCATTTTGCGCTCGCAGGTAAGAACAATCTCACGCGGCTGGATAACTTCCAATAATGCAACTTTATCGCCCTTGACCAGAGACAGATTCGTGGTCGATATATGGGTTACAAATTTGGCCGCGCGGCTGCCGGTGACCACCAGCCTTAAGCCACTTTTTTTCCAATCACTTCGCAGAAGCGTCTTACCGCTTGCCGAGACAAGGACCCGGATGGAATCGGGCGGCGGCTCGGCGATTACCAGTTCTTCGGATATCTCAATATGAGCCAGGGGCAGCGATATCTCCATCTGGTATGTCTTTTCCGTGGCGACGTGAAACCAGAGAAGAATCGCCAGCAGGATGGCCGCGATTTTCACCCAGAGATTTTCAAAAAGTTTTGGCATAATACCTACTTGCTTGAGACCCCGATAGGTTTGCCGTAACTTATTTCCCCGTTGTCAATCCGCAGCGAAAATCCGCAGTCAGGATTCGAACAAACCCACGCCTTATACTTGATAGTGGCCCCGTCGCGGCCGTAGTCGGATAGCGGCAACAAGCGACCTTTTTCGCATTTGAGACAAACGGGATATTCAGGTTGTGACATGCTTTAAGTCCCCCGTTAAAGTTTATTGTTTTTATTTTTCAGGACCGTCAAACGGTCAACTCGTCCGTTCAAGTTATGCCTGACAATGAGGTCGGAATGCCGGCCATTATTGAGTTTTACGGGATAAATCTCCGAGGGGTGGTCGAGAGGTATCTCCAGGTCCGCTTTTTTCGACAGATAATCTTTCTTCTCCCCCCAATAGAATTTCAACTCTCCCTTGCCGGAAGAAAAAACAAGGTCTTTATATCGGTCACCGTTATAATCAGCCGACCAATCGACGGCCACCTCGCCGGTCGGCTGCGCATCGTCAAGATTAAACCGGAATTCATAATTTCGTCTTTTATCCGGCTCCTTTGCCGGCATCCCCGATTTGAAAGGATAAATCAGAATATTCAAATCGGCTCTTTTCATCAGAAGAATTTTGGTCGCCGCCATAGAACCGAGTTCAATCGCGGGAATCACCAATTCCGGGACATTATCGCCGTCATAATCATTGACCATCATATTACAATGGGAATCGGACAATGAAATCTCTTTGCTGTACGCCGCGCTTATGCGTCCGTTGGCATCGGCAACATGAAACCTGATCCTGGTCTCGGAATTGGAGATACCGCCGGACGTGCAGGAAACGGCAATATCCGGTCTTTGGTCATTATTATAATCAACCAGTTGGCTTTCAAAATTTCCGGCCGAATTCGACGGAAAAAATGTAAGCGAAACATCGGGAGCCTGGGAAAAATTGCCGGTCGAGTCCTGGAAAAAACAACACAACTTTCGGTCCCATAAAAAATAAATATCGTTTCGTCCGTCGAGATTGCCATCGAGAACGTGTATAGAAGCAAATCTGATTGTCATGTCGGTGTTTTTTCGTACCGAAAAATCTCCCATAGTTCTGTCGGTATTGCGACAGGCAATCGAAACCGACAACTGATTCAGAATCTGATAGTTGCCATCTTCCCCTTTTTCGAAAACTACATAACCTCTGGGGGCGGGGATAACAATTTCCCAACCGCGACTGCCGTTAATCTCGAAAACAAACGGGTCGGTAATAATCCCATGAAAAAGAGGAAAAGCAAAAACGGTCTTATATCGAATGAGCCTAATCGGGCCATCAAAGCCGACGTTTTGCGTGAAACGGAAATATCCGACACCATCGGCGTCGATAATAAGGATTTCTGCGCGGCCGTCATTATTTATATCGGTGGCATTGATCTGGGCCGCGGTTTGCGGGAGTTCGGCCAGATAATCGGCGCGTGGATTAAATCCGGTCAGGTTTCTTTGTATAAACAGGGCAAGGTATCGAGTACTATAATCGTCGGCGGGTGAATAAATAATCACGATATCGGTTAGGTCATCGCCATTGAATTCACCAGTCAAATACCCGTATATTTCGCCCTCGATTTCCAGACCATAAACATCGAAAAAATCCTGATCGGCTGCCCATAGTGGGTTAATGCTTAACCCGGAAAATATTAGAAGAAAGACCGAAATTAATACGTTTTTTAAAGACAGCATACTACTCCGCCTTACCAACCCGATTTTGTTCTCTAATAATTTAAAATACACAAATATCGTATTTAGTTCAACTACAATTTGAACCGACAGACCGCAAAGAACTCGGCTGTCAATACGCAGGCCGCGATTTTAAATATACTGATTCAAAAGCTGTCGGTGGGCAAAAAGGAAGAATAAATATTGACTTGTATGGGCTCTTTAATCAATCCGCCATAAAGGAATATATCTTCAATCAATATTCGTTAAAGAGAGAACATATGTTCATCGGCCAGGACTTCACCCAGTTGCCTGAAAATACCGTCAAAATATCCTTCTTCTATTAATTCGAAGGCAAACGGGGCCGACGATGTCAGACAGGTTATCCCCATTAACATCTCACCGGCAAAAAGCGGGCAAATTGCCAATGAACTGGTTGATTTATCAAACAGGATATTGTTTTCGATAAAATTACCCTGATATTCGGGCGGAAATTCTCCCGTTGACGATCGGTTAATAATCACCCTGATTCCCGACGCCCGGCGAAGAAGCGAATTTTTTCGGGGGATAGTGAGCATTACACCCTCGCGCAATCGGGCCTGCTCCCAGGCCGTCATCATCTTCAGGGAATCGCCGTCTTTGTCATTGATTATTAATACTGCTCTGGATATTGAAAAGAATTTATTCAACCTGTTGATAAGTTCGAAAAATCGTCTCGAAACCGATTTGTTTTGGTCCAGGATACGTACCAGCGGACGGCAGATTCCGGATCCTGCGTTGGAATTAAAAACTCCGGACTCGTTACCGCCGGTATCTTTCCCGGCTCTCGGAGCCGCAGCGGTTTCATTCATAATAGCCCCCGAAACCAAACTTCAAACGTTGACATTTTTAGGCTTTGATTGTTATTCTTCCGCATAAGCAATCAGAAACCGTGATTTATTTATATCATCGGCCAGATTCAACCATTACTTGAGTCAGGCCCCCTTGACGGTTGCATAAGCGCCTGCAATTTACGGCGTTAGGGAAACGCGGCTTTAGAGCTTTAGGTTTTTTCGAAAAAGATAATAAAGGCCTATTGCAGTCCATAATAAATGCAATAAATTGTTGCGCCACGCCTGATTATGCTTGACAGAAAAAGCAAATAAAGCTATCTTGCCGAAGTTTGTGAATTATTTCTCAAACTGATGTACTTATGAACGTGGAATTAGGAACGTATTTATTTAGGAAATAATGGAGGATTCGATGGGCGGATTGCAGACGTTATGCTACATTTCAATCCTCTTTTTCATCGTGGTGGTTGTCTTGAAGATGGCCAAAATCGCCCGGATGCCGGTTCATCTTAGATGGGATCTGTATCCGATACCGCATGAAAAAGGGAAAGCTGAATATGGAGGTTCTTATTTTGAAGATGCCGATTGGTGGACAAAACCTGCAAATACCTCCATGTTCAGTGAACTGAAAGAGATGGCCAAAGAGATTATATTCATTCAATCGCTTTTTAATAACAATCGCTTGTTGTGGATATTCTCATTTCCCTTTCATTTCGGGATGTATTGTCTTATAGGATTTATCTTTCTGTTGGTTTTCGGCGCTATTCTGGGCGCCGCGGGAATCGGAATATCAGCTGCATCGGCAAACGGTCTCGCGGTTGTTGTTTATCATCTGACCGTAATAATCGGCACAATCGGCTGGATTCTGGCAATCGTCGGCGCTGTCGGGCTATTAATCTGCAGATCAACCTGGGGAGAAATTCGAAAATCGACCGTTCGCAGCGACTACACCAATCTTCTTTTCCTGCTGGCGGTCTTTGTTACCGGATTTGTATCATGGCTGACGGTTGATCCGGGCTATTCGATCCTGAGAGGTTTTGTTCGGGATTTGATTACGTTCCGGGCGATCGGGATTTTGCCGATGGCAGTCAAAGTGCAGCTCTGGGTGACGGCGGCACTGCTGTTTTATTATCCATTCACTCATATGACTCATTTATTTGGCAAATACTTTACGTATCACTGGATTAGATGGGAAGATTCGCCTAATGTCCGGGGCGGCAAAATTGAGAAAGCCGTCAGTTCCTCGCTGGGATTTCGGCAAAACTGGTCGGCTCCGCATATAAAAAGCGGTAGTACATGGGCAGAGGCGGCAACTGATGAGGAAAACAACAATGGCTGACAGCAAAATAAATTTGAAGCAATTCGCAAATGCACCGGGACAACTGGTCCGACTTGACCAGTCGCAGTTTCTTCCTCTGCCACCCCCCTATGATAAGCTGGATCTGGAACCAAAATTGAAACCGCTTTCGGAAGAAGCCCGGGAAAAATATGAAAGCGATCTTGATGGTGTCGTAACCATCAAATATCCGCGTCCCAAAACCGAAGAGGAAAAACAGAAACTGGTCGAACAGTTTCTTTCCGGATTAAAAAAGCTCTTTGAAAAAGAAAACAACTGGACTTTTTTACAGCCGCTTTTTCTGACTATGGAGTATTGCGCCAAGTGTCAGACCTGTTCGAAGGCCTGTCCTATCTATAATGAATCGGGTAGGCTGGATATTTATCGTCCGACCTACCGGGCCGACATTCTAAGGCGGCTTTATAAAAAATATGTCAAAAACGGCGGCAAGTTTTTTGCCAAGATTTCAGGCAACGATATCGATGTCACGTGGCGGATGATTGCCCGTCTGATGGAACTGACCTATCGTTGTACTATCTGTCGCCGCTGTGCGCAAACCTGTCCGATCGGCGCCGATAACGGTCTGGTAACGCGCGAGTTGCGAAAAATCTTCAGCCAGGAGATGGATATAAATCTCGATCCTCTGCACAAAAAAGGTTCGGTACTTCAGTTGAGAGTTGGCTCTTCGACCGGTATGGCCCCCGAGCCGTTTCTGGATAACATCGAATTTCTGGAAGAAGAAGTGGAAGACCGAACCGGGATGAAATTCAAATGGCCGATGGATAAGGCCGGAGCGGATATCCTTTTGATTCACAACGCCGGTGAATTTCTGGCCTGGCCGGAAAATCCGGAGGCTTTCGCCATTATCCTCGAGGCGGCCGGGATCAGTTACACTCTTTCCAGCGACCTGGTGGGATACGACAGCGTTAATTATGGAGTCTGGTACGATGACGTTCAGTTCGCCAAAGTGGCTGTCAAACATGCCGAAGTGGCCAAGAAGCTGGGTGTTAAAAAAATCGTGCTCGGCGAATGCGGTCACGCTCATAAAGCCCTGACCGTCATTGCCGATCGTGTTTTTACCGGCGAGTTTAACATTCCCAGGGAAAGCTCGCTGACGCTGATCAATGAAATAATCAAAGAAGGTCGATTAAAACTCGATCCCTCTCGTAACGATGATATCACGATAACTCTTCACGATCCCTGCAATGTTGTCCGACTGATGGGGATTGTCAAACCGCAGCGCGAAATTATCCGTGCCGTTTGTAATAATTTCCGCGAGATGACGCCGCACGGGGTAAGAAATTATTGCTGTGGCGGCGGAAGCGGTTTCGCCATCACTCAGGATCTCAATTTTCCCGAATGGCGGGAGATTCTATCCGGTCGCGCCAAGCTGCGGCAGATTCTCAATGTTTTCCAGGATATTATTGGACCGGAACATAAAAAATATGTCTGTGCCCCCTGCTCGAACTGCAAAGGTGCTATGCGGGATATGTTTGCCGCTTACGGATTGTTTGAAAAGTGCAATATTCTTTACGGCGGCTTGGTGGAACTGGTTGTCAATGCCATGACCGATCTGGATAAACCGTATATCGAGTGGGAATGGCATTAATAGATCTGAAATAAGATTTAATTCAGGAATATGTTAACCGGGATTTTTATTGAAATCCCGGTTTTTCACTAAAAGGATTCCCCATCCAATCACCTCCCGGACAAGTTATTATTGACAAAAGCCGATTTATACGTATAATAAAAAGGACTCGCCTTTTGATACCTTCCCGCCGGATGCTATATATATGAAGGGTAGATAAGATGTGCCGAAAAATTATATATGTTCCGTAAAATAAGCGGAAAGGCGGAAAAAATACGAAATTCTTATTTTCTCATCGGAAAACGTGAACAAAACATTGTTTGGAGATGTTTGTTTTAATGAAAGCATATAAAAATAGGATTGGAAAAATATGAGAATGAAAAAATATCTTTATCTCGCTATCGTTGTATTTCCCATAGTATTACTATCCACACCAGCCGTTCATGCCTCGCCGCTTGCGCCTGAACTGGTCGAACAGATGAGAGCCGACGGAAGGCTCGAGGAATATGGCGCCTTTATGCAGGATGCGTACAGCCGCGGCGTAAATAATCCCCAGTATATGGGCAACACGATTTATCGAATAAACGCCAAAGCCTCGCCTGATGCCGTGGATACTGTTCGGGCTCTTTTGATTTTGGTCGATTTTACCGATCAGCCTTACGAAGGCGGCGTTGTGGCCGCCACTCCGGCCGATTTTGATTCGCTCTTGTTTTCTGAAGGGCATCTTAATCCGACCGGATCGATGACCGAATTTTATCTCGAGAATTCGTACGGGAAATTTTACATTTACGGTGACGTTTACGGCTGGTACAGAATGCCGCAGACTTACGCCTATTATGTGGACGGGCAGCGAGGTTTCGGCAGCTATCCGCAAAATGCGCAGGGGATGGTTGTCGATGCCGTTCAGGCCGCCGACGCCGACATCGATTATTCGCTTTATGATTCCAATAATGACGGCGAAGTCGACGGCTTATTCGTTATCCATTCCGGCCCCGGCTATGAGGAAACCGGGAATAATAATGACATTCACTCGCATCAATGGTCAATATACCCGCACCAGCAATATCTTGACGGCGTAACAATAAATACTTATTCCACCGAACCTGAAGAACGTATCAGTACTTCGTCAATTACCGATATCGGCGTTTTTTGCCATGAGTACGGACATGTGCTGGGGCTTCCCGATCTTTATGACGTCGACTATACCCCCTCGACCTCAGCCGGTCTGGGCGATTGGTCGCTGATGGCCAGCGGAAGCTGGAATGGCGCCGGGCGACGCCCGGCGCATATGGATGCCTGGTCTAAATCGTACGTCGGCTTTCTTGACCCGGTTATCGTGACCGAAAATATAACCGATATCGAAGTTCCCCCCGTTGAAACCGAGCCGGTGGTTTATCGGCTCTGGGCCAATGGCAGCGTCGGCAATCAATATTTTCTGGTGGCGAACCGGCAGAAGATAGGTTTTGACGGCCCTCTGCCCGGTTCCGGTCTGCTTATTTATCATGTCGATGATTCCCGATGGGGCAACGCCGACGTGAATCATTATCAGGTCGCGCTGGAGCAGGCGGATGGTCTATTTCAGCTGGAATGGGCACATAATGACGGCGACGCCGCCGATCCCTGGCCGGGCGTTACCAATAAAAGATCATTCGACGACCTATCGACGCCCAACAGTCGCTCATATAGTAACGCCACGACGCAGGTTTCGGTCTGGATGATATCCGACAACGATTCCATAATGACCGCCAATCTCGATATTGAATGGTCGCGCCCGCACCTCGAAATCGATTCGATGTTTTTCACCGATAGCGATGCCGACGGCATCCTTGAACCGTTTGAGTCGGTGCAATGTGTTTTCTATTTTAGAAATGACTGGCTAACGGCCAATAATGCCGTCCTGATCATGACCTCGAATGATCCGGCCGTCAATTTCACGACGTCGATGGCGACAATCCCGGTAATTTTCGGTGACGGCGGGACCGGCAATAATGCCGCAACACCGCTTGAGTTTGTCGTTCCCGATATATCCTACCCGATTTACGATTCGTTTTTTGTATCGGTAACATCGGATGAAGGCGCCCCCGCAAACAATTTTGCAATCGAAAAAGTCATCGGCCGGACCGATATTCTAATAGTCGATGATGACCGGGGCGGGAATTATGAAGAGCTTTATTATAATGATTTGAAAAAGAAACTGGCCCCGGCTGATATCTGGGAGAAGCAATCCCAGGGTTCACCGACCGGTAGCAAACTGAGTGAGTACGGGACCGTCATCTGGTTTACCGGCGACACTTCGTCTGATTTACTGCAAACAGCCGACATCAACGCCATGAAGCAGTATCTGGATAACGGCGGCAATCTATTTCTGACCGGACAGATGCTGGCCAACGAACTTAATAACGAAGATTCCGCATTTATGGAAAATTATCTGCATGCCCGGGCTGGCGATTTGCATTTCAACCTATTTCATCAGGGTGTCCCCGGCTCGCCGATTGGCGACGGATTAATATTGCGATATCCCAGTATCACCAATCAGGACTGGACCCTCTCACAGCAAATCGTGGTTGTCCCACCGGCGATGGCCGCCTTTAATTTCCAGGGGGACGGTCCGAGCGCCCTGAGTTATGCCGGTGATTACCGGGTCGTCTATTTCAACTGGGGTTACGAAGCGATCTCGAATGATTTTCCGTCGTACAATAACCGCGATACGGTCATCGCCAACATTCTTTATTTCCTGTCCAACTGGACGCCGCCGTACTGCCTTGATTCCGACAGCGACGGTTACGGCGATCCCGGCGTTCCCGAGAACCGCTGCCCTGATGACAACTGCCCCGACATTCCCAATCCCGATCAACTGGACAGCGACGGCGACGGTTACGGTGATGCCTGCGATATATGCCCCGGCTATGATGATAATATCGACACCGACGGCGACGGCATCCCCGATGGCTGCGATAACTGCCCGACGGTATATAATCCGATTCAAACTGAGGATGCCGATGGTGACGGTGTCGGCGATCCGTGCGATAATTGCATTGCTTATGGAAATCCCCTGCAGGAGGACAGCGATTCCGATCAGGTCGGTGATAGTTGTGATAACTGTATCAACGTGGCCAATGTCAATCAGGAAGACTCCGATTCCGACCTTGTCGGCGATAGCTGTGATAATTGCATCAATTATGTCAATCCTTTGCAGGAAGATGCGGACGCCGATTTTGTCGGGGACAGCTGCGATAATTGTATTCATACATACAATCCGAATCAGGCGGATACTGACAGTAACGGTGTCGGTGATGTCTGCGAATTTACATGCGGAGACTGCAACGGCGATCAGGCTATTAACATTTTTGATATAACCTGCATAATCAGTTTCCTGTACCTGGGGGGTCCGCCGCCGAATCCTATGCAGGCGGCCGACGTTAATAATGACAGTGATGTCAACATTTTTGATATAACATATTTAATATCGTATTTATATCTGGGCGGCCCCGACCCGAATTGTCCGTAAAATTAAAAAACCCGGCCGGGATCAGAGCATATCCCGACCGGGCTTCGAAGGGTTAGCCTTATTCCGCGTGTTTAGATTGTTTCATCCTCTGATTTTGAAAATATCTCCTCCTTTCTTTCACTCTTCGGTTCCACCAGCGTTTTGACAAACGAGCCGGCCTTCATGATAACGCCGTCACCATAAGTCCCCACAATCAACTTTCCGCCCATCGATTTGAGAACGGTCGCGACCGTTGTCGCAAACTTTTTGACAGGGATAATGCTATTTTCAAAATACGAGACAATTCCCTCATCGGTGCCGATATAAACAACCCAGGATGAAGCGTCGATCGTGTTGACATTATTCCCCGGGAGACCATCGTTAGACGTAAACTGTTCCCAGCGTCCGCCATCAAAGACGAAGAAACCGGTGGCCGCTCCGACATACAGATGATCATGATTGAAATCGAGAGCATTGACATTGTCGAAAATCGACGTGTCCCGCAACAGATATCTTTTTTGGAAAATATCTCCATCCCATCGGTACAGCCCCTGTCCGACGGTGCCGACCCACAGGCCGTTGCCGTCCGACACCATGGCGGTCACCGAAACATCGTCCATCAGACGTTCCATGCCTGGAATCGACCCGGCGTATAATCCCCGATCGCTTCCTATAAACAGACGATCATCATAGCTGTACAGGCTTCTAACCGTACCCTCGACCTCGAAATCGGTTGGTTCGAGATTGTTACCCGACACGGTATATAGCTTCTCACCGCCGACAAAAATCTGATCATTGTATCGCGCAATCGTATTGAATTTTTCGCCATTCCGGATAAAAGACGACTCTTTGCTTCGAAAATCATAGGTGACGAGACCGCCGTCATAGACGGCATAAAGAACCGAGTCCAGAATGACCATATCGGCTACGTCGGAAACCGCGCCATCGGTGTCGACCTTGACCGGTGCGGCCGAGAATGATGCCTCGACGACATTCTCGACGAACTTGTTGACGGAATCGCTGACGACCTTATCAACCAGGCCGGTTTTTCCCTTTGGCTTCTCGCCCGAACAGCCGACCAACAAAAAGGCCGCGACCGTAAAAGCGATCCCCAGGTTTTTGAATGTGATGAACCGTTTCATGTTTTCCTCCTTTGTGTTAAGGTTTGCGTTCAGAAGTAAGCAATACAAAACATATGCCGGGGCTTTTATTTGATTGTGGTTCAATAAGTTAATGTCTGAGGTGGATTAAAATACTGCATAAATCCGTGTTAAATTGGACACACCTCATTTCCGATATGTATAATTAAATGGAAGACAGTCAATTGAGTGTGTAATATACGACACACAAGAGCTTGATTAGAAAAAAGTCTTGTAAATCGGCTTGAAAGCTTTTTATATGTTGCTATCGCAGATGCTCATTATGGGATTGGAAATGAATGATAGGAATATAAAGCCTATTCTTTTGTTATCGCTGCTGGTTCTTTCGGTTTGCATCGAGACGGGAATTGCAGCTGATATCAACTGCAGAATCCTCCAGTATAAGCTGGATCGGTTGTACTTCCCGATTGGAACCGAAGAAAACGTTTATCCGTCGAACCGTTTTACGGTATATGCTGCCGGAGATTCGATTTATAATGGATTTATTGAATCATCTCAACTCGGAATATCATACAGCCGGATAACACATTACTATTTCGATACGATTGCAATCGATTCCTGCTGGGTCTTAATCGAATCAGCCGATATCGATAGTACATCAGATATTGTCATCGGCCTGCCCGATGATATTCCGGTGGGACCGACTATAGGAAATCCGCCTTCGTATCCGTTCGGTGATATTTCCATTATATCGATGCAAATGACATTGTCGATGACTGCTCAGAACGGTAATCGCATTATTCTAAAACAATATGATTCTGAAATCGATATGAGTCTGGATTTTGAATCGGGCCGTATTGATGGCTTTTTCTCCCACTCCAACATAATCACAAACAAAACCGAGGCGCGAATTATTTCTAATTATGCTCCATATTTTGCCGCCATAATACCTAATATCAGCCGAGACATTAATGACGGCGGTTTGTTGACGAGATCACTTTATTATAGATTCGATAAGACACGATTATCTTTATATTTCGACGGCGACAATATTCGAGCTTATAATTGCTTCTACCCGCTCGATGAATTCTGTATTGCCGAATCGGAATATGACTGGAAAAAGGCCAAGGATTTATTACTGCAACTTGATAAATTCCCCAAAGAAATAAAAATATATATCGGCGATGGAAGACTTGAAAAACTGGGTCGGTACTATGCCGATGTCCTCAACCGCGACCGGATAAAAACTACATTAACCCATGACAAAGATAATGCCGATGTATATTTGATGTTTATTCCCACGCTAGCCGGTCAAATCGACAGCAGCCTGTATTATATTTATAATATTCTGGCGAATGACACGATACCGAACGGAAAAAGTAATGCTTCAGTGGAAATAATGGCCGATTGTCTTGAATTAAGTCGCCAGACAACCTCGACCGAAGCAAGAGACTATTATATAAAACGTGTATTGCAAAGTCTAAAAAACGAAAACGGCGCTTATCCCCTTTTTCAACCAACTCTCTTTTTTACGGCTGATAAGCAACTGCGCGGATTCGGTTTTGACCCCGATGGATATTTTAATCTGCTGGCGCTGACCAGAATCAAGCTGGCAGGATCGGCGTCGGAGAACAAGTGATGACCTTTACCGGAAAAATCCGGAGTTACCTGATACTGGTGGCTCTTATATCACCGGTGTTGATCATGCTGGTCATATACTTCCATTCCATACGCCAGCTCGATTTGGCCGACAAAAACAGCGGACTGAAAAATCTCGAGAAGTTCAATCGGTATCAGGAAGTTTTCAGAGATGATTTGAATCAAAAGGAAAGCGAATTGATGGAAACGCCGGTTATGAAACGAGTGATACATCGGATGAAATTATCTCAGACAGACGGGCTGGATATCAGCGGTTTGCAGACCGATCTCGATTTTGTGGAAATACTTGATGATTCGGGTAAGGTATGGGCCAGTTATCACCGGCCGGGATTAATCGGCCAATATATAAATAATGATGTTAAAATTGAAGGTCTTCATGCCGGTGGCTCGCTGGAGACGGAAGAATTCGATATTAACGGCCGCCATGCGGCCTTTACATCGATTTCGTTGATGGATCCCGGCATTTTCCTGTATGCCGGGAAATACATCGACTCGACATACATAAAAATCGTTGAAGAACTGATTTCCGCCCGACTGAATCTATGGTTTACCGACGATACGACTAAAAGTGATATAGCCTTCTATAAGAACATACGCCGTAACCGGCTCTACCAGACAGGAGGAAAGTTGACGGCAATTCTGGCCGGGGGTGAAATATCAGATTTTTTTCTGACAGCCGAGTTTGAATCGACGACCGAAAGACGACTTTTCCATACACTGCTCCAGGTGGCCGGAGTGGTGGCGATACTGTCGATTTTTATAGCGGTTCTGCTGGGGTGGTTCATTACCGGACGGATAAAAAGGGAAATAGATAATTTAATTTTGGCAACATCTCAAATCGCGGCGGGTGACCTGACGACGCCGGTTATTGCTTATGAGGCGGGCGAGTTTATGCAGTTGGCCAACTCATTTTCAAGGATGAAATCGGATTTAAAGCAGACACAGACCAAGCTGGCCACCAGCGAGAAAATCGCGGCCTGGAAGGCAATCGGACAAAAAATCGCCCACGAAGTAAAAAATCCATTGACGCCGATATCTATTTCGATCGATGACCTGCAGAAATCTTATAAAGAGAGACTCCCTAATTTTGACAGCACACTTGATGAGACGGTTGATGTGATAAGAGTCGAGATAAAAAGACTGACAAAAATGCTCGACCAATTCGCGTCTTTCGCGCGGATGGCCCCGCCGGTGATTACCGATGTAAAAGCGGAAAAGCTGATCGATGATATCAAGACTCTATATAAAAGAGAAGTTGACTCGGGAAAATTACGCATAAACAATTCCAGCCGGAGAAAAATACTCAGAATCGATCATGAACGAATCAGACAATTGCTGATAAATCTAATAAAAAACGGATTCGAATCATCACCCGAAACTTCGGTTCGAATTGAAATCAACGATACCGAAAGCGGCATCATGATAAAAGTTGAAGACGACGGTCCCGGTTTTCCCGATAATATTTTGCAATCCGGATTCAGGCCTTATGTTTCAGGCAAAGCCGGCGGTTCCGGGCTGGGTCTGGTCATCTGTCAGCGAATCGTCTATGACAGCGGCGGGACAATTGAATTATATAACCGCGAAGAGGGAGGAGCCGGGTTGATAATCGACCTGCCTTTTGACAATGGCTGATGTATTAATCATCGACGATGAACTCAATATCCGTAATTCATTGAAGTCCGCCCTGGCAAAGCGCGGACATTATGTCAAACTGGCCAGGGATTATAAGGAGGGTGATAATTATTCGCGGGCGGCCTATGATGTTATTTTTCTCGACGTTTTGCTGCCCGATGGCAATGGTCTTGATTTATTAAAAACGATTTTGACCCGCGATAATAAGCAGGTGGTGGTTATGATCTCCGGTCATGCCGATGTCGAAATGGCGGTCGAGGCGATTCGCGCCGGGGCTTATGATTTTATCGAAAAACCGATTTCATTGGACAGAGTTCTGGTAACGCTGGAAAATGCCACACAGAAGAAGAAGCTTTTATCCGAAAAAGAAAGACTCGATTCGATTATTTACGGCGAATTTATCGGCGAATCGAAACCGATTTCCGAATTAAAAAGCAGTATCGCCCGTTCTGCCCCCCGGGCCAATCGCTTTTTAATCCAGGGTGAAAACGGCACCGGCAAGGAAATGATAGCCAATATGATTCACCGCTACGGACGAAACAGCGGCGGGCCGTTTGTCGCCGTCAACTGCGCCGCGCTGCCGCATGAACTGATAGAATCGGAATTGTTCGGCCATGTCGCCGGCGCCTTTACCGGCGCGGCCAAAAATCGCCGGGGACGTTTTCTGGAAGCTGACGGGGGTTCTATTTTTCTTGACGAAATCGGCGAGATGTCAGCCGCGGCGCAGGCAAAAATCCTCCGCGTCATCGAAAGCAACGAAATAACCCCGGTCGGCGCCGATACAGGTGTACCGATTGATTGTGTTGTCATCGCGGCCTCGAATAAGGACTTAAATGAAATGGTGGAAAAAGGCAGATTCCGGCAGGATATTCTTTTTCGATTGAATGTCATACAATTTGATGTTCCCCCCTTAAGGGAGCGCCGGGAAGATATTCCCCTGCTGGCAAATTTTTTCCTGAGCCGTTTTGCAAAGGAAATCGGGAGTGAGCGAAAAAAACTATCAACCGATGCCCGGTCATTTCTGCAGAAATATGATTTCCCCGGAAATGTCAGGGAGTTAAAAAACCTTATGGAGCGGATTAATATTTATTGTGAAGGGACGACCGTAAACCGTAAGGATATAAGGCCATTGTTGCCCGGAGTAACGAAAGAATCGACGGCCGGATTAAAAAGGGCGCTTGATGAATTCGAAAAACAACATATTGAAGCGGCACTGGCGGCCAATAAAGGAAACGTTGCTCAGACTGCACGACAGCTTGGCCTGGAGCGGTCACATCTCTATAAAAAGATGCGCCGACTGAAAATAAAATAAGGCTATTATCAGGGTAATAATTGATTGTAATATCGATGCCGCGAATACTAAATATTATACGAAAAGGTAAAAACCACCAATTAATTTTGTCTAACGGTGAAAAAATATCTTTATTAGGGAGCGTGTCACAAAAATATTCGCTTCAAGAGCAAAGCGAAATCTCCGATATTCAGTTGAAAAAAATTAAAACTGAATCGGATTTACAGCGGGCCCGCGATTACGTTACTTATCTGTTGGCGAGAAGCGCTTATTCTTATGGCCAGCTTCTGGTCAAACTGGATGAGAAAAAATATGACAGAAAAATATCTATCAGGACCCTGGCCGATTTAGCAGATATGGGGCTGATCGATGATACCCGATTTGCCCGCCTGATGATTGAATCGATTCTTCGTAATAAACCGGCGGGGCGGGCATTTCTGGTCGCAGCGCTGCGTAAAAAATATATTTCCCGTGAACTGGCTGAAGCGACGGTCGATGATTGTTTACAGGATGTCGATGAGACCGAAATGGCGGTGCGGCTGCTGCGCGGACGATGGCGGTATTTTTCGAAATTTGAACTTGAAACCGCCAGACGGAAAGCGTATAATTACCTGTCCCGTCGGTCGATAAATTATAGATCGGCTAAGACGGCATTTGAGAAAGTTGCCAAGGAGGAAGAATAAAATTAAGACTTCGGAAATCAGAAAATCGTTCGTCGACTATTTTAAACGGTACGGCCATAAAGAGTATGCTTCTTCATCGGTAATTCCTTTCGATGATCCGACATTGATGTTCGTCAATGCCGGGATGAACCAGTTCAAGGATATTTTCACCGGAAAGAAACAGGCCGAGCATCCGCGAGCGGTGTCGGTCCAGAAATGCATGCGGGCCGGCGGGAAACATAATGACCTGGAAAATGTCGGGCGCACGGCGCGGCATAATACATTTTTCGAGATGCTGGGCAACTTCTCGTTCGGCGACTATTTCAAGGAAGAGGCGATTTTCTATGGCTGGGAATGGGTGACAAAATATCTTAAGCTGCCGAAAGACCGGCTTTACGCGAGTGTTTATGAGGAAGATGACGAGGCATTTGTGCTCTGGGGTAAAATCGCGCCGGAACTGAAAAACGGGCGGATCCTGCGTTTTGATAAGAAAGAGAATTACTGGTCGATGGGTGAAACAGGTCCCAACGGCCCCTGCAGCGAAATTCATGTCGATCGCGGCAAGCGTTTCGGCATCGGTCCGGAGTATAGGGTAAACGGCGTCGGCGACCGCTTCGTGGAAATCTGGAACCTGGTTTTTATGCAGTACAATACAAAGCCGGATGGCACTATCGAGCCGCTCCCGAAACCGTCAATCGATACCGGCGCGGGTTTGGAAAGAATCGCGTGTATCCTGCAGGATGCCAACTCCAACTTCGAAACCGATAATTTTATGGTTTTGATTGACCAGATTTCCGACATTTGCGGCAGAAAATATTATATCGATGAACGAGGGATTTCGCATCGGGTAATCGCCGATCATATACGCGCTTTGACATTCTGTATCGCCGATGGTGGCGGTTTGTCCAATGAGAAACAGGGATATGTATTAAGGCGAATCCTGAGGCGGGCGGCGAGGCACGGGCGCCTGCTCGATATCCGTGAGCCGTTTATCTATAAACTGGTGCCGACATTGGTCACCCTGATGGGCGACGTTTATCCCGAAATAATGGAAAAGCAAGAACATATTCAGAATGTAATCAAGACTGAAGAAGAATCATTTGGCCGCACGCTCGACAGCGGATTGATGCTTTTCGACGAAGTCGTAAAAAGGGTGAAAGCGGGCGGCAGCAAAATGGTGCCGGGGAGCGAGATTTTCAGGCTGTATGATACTTACGGGTTTCCGGTCGATCTTACCCAGGTAATGGCGGAAGAGCAGGGACTGACTCTTGATATGGAAGGTTTTGATGAAATGATGAAGCACCAGCAGGAGCAATCACGGACCGCCGCCAAACATGACGCCGAGAGATTAGAGCAACTTCACTCGGTTCTGGATGAAATCCTTGCGAAAATTCCCGACGAGAACCTGAAAACCGAATTTATAAGAGAGAAATTCGAAATCGAGTCGGGGATTTCGGAGATGTTCGAGCTATCTGATGGAAGCGGCAAAATGTTGGTTGTAATTCCCCAAAAGACTCCCTTTTATGTCGAGGCGGGCGGACAGATTGGAGATAGGGGAGTTATCGAATGTGATGCTTTTCGGTTGGGGGTTTTGGAATTAATCAAATATAAAGAGGCAGTTGTCCATATCGGCCGGATTATCGAGAAAAGATACTCCGATATCGAGGAGCTCGGCGATATAAAAATCAGGCTGTCGCTTAATAAAAATCGTCGGATGGCGATAATGAGGCATCACACGGCGACACACCTGTTGCAGGCCGCCTTGCGGGAAGTTCTCGGCGATCATGTACATCAATCAGGATCGTACGTGGGGCCAGAAAAACTGCGTTTCGATTATTCGCATTTTCAACCGATGACGCCGGAAGAGATAAATCGTGTCGAGGAAATCGTTAACAACAAAATTCTCGAGGCTGTACCTGTCAAAACGATTGAAGATGACATCGAAAGCGCCAAGAAATCCGGCGCCATGGCGATTTTTGGCGAGAAGTACGGCAGGCGTGTCAGGGTCGTATCGGTCGATGATTTTTCGAAAGAATTATGCGGCGGGACGCATGTCGAAAATATCTCGCAGATCGGGCCATTTATGATTACTCTTGAGACCGGGATCGCTTCGGGTGTCCGACGGATTGAAGCGGTCGCCGGTACTGAGGCGGTACGGATGATGCTGGCGCAGAAAAACGCACTGGAAGAAATCACGAATACCATAAATCGTCCCGCGGAAGAAGTCTCTGTCGCTGTTAATGAGATGTACGGCAAACTTCTGGAACTTCAGAAGGAAAACAAAAAACTCAAAGCGGAACGTTTCTCAGAATCGGCCGAATCCATCGGGTATGAGAAAAAAATCAGTGATATTACGTTGCGTTTTCATGATTTCGGGGAAACCGACCTCGAGGCGATGGCGGGGTGGGTCGATAGCGGCAAAGGCGTCGGTTATTCGTTGATCAGCGTCGCTATCGGGTTATCTAACGGCAAAAGAACATATATGTCATCGGCCAGCAGTGCCCTCAAGTTGGATGTCGGGAAATTTTCAGAAGAAATCCTCGGGCGGTTTGGAGGTCGGGGAGGCGGTAAACAAAATTTCGCGCAGGGAAGTCTTCCTGTCGATGTAAATGCTGACGATGTATTTAAGGCGGTCGAGGATAAATTGAAGGAAAATATGCAGGGGGCTAAAAATGCAGGTCTTTGAGTTGTTATTGCAGGTAATAACCGAAAAGGGCGGCGGATTCTTTCTGTTGCTGGACCCGGACCGGGCGTCAACGAGCATGATTCTGAACTTGGCGGAAGCGGCGGAGGATTCGGAAGTCGATGCTGTCCTGGTCGGCACCAGTCTGATGACCAAAAATTATTTTCAGACAACGGTTAAAGCCGTCAAGGAACGGACGTCCCTTCCGGTAATAATTTTCCCCGGGACGCACAGTCAGATATCCCCGCATGCCGACGCCATATTATTCACGTCATTGATTTCCGGACGCAATCCGACTTACCTGATAGATGAACAGGTGAAAGGCGCTCCGCTGGTAAAAGAGTACGGTATCGAGCCGATTGCCACCGGTTATATGCTGATCGAATCGGGCGGTTATTCTTCGGTTCAGTACTTATCACACTCGATGCCGATTCCATCCGATAAGAACGATATCGCCTGCGCTCATGCGCTGGCGGCGCAGTACATGGGTATGCATACGATTTTCATGGAAGCCGGGTCAGGTGCAATAAAATCGGTGCCGACTTCCATGATTGAATCGATTGCTGCATATATCAACCTTCCCATTATAGTCGGCGGCGGGATCCGAGAACCACGGGAGGTCGAAAGCAAAATAAAAGCCGGAGCTTCATTTGTGGTGGTCGGTCAGCATTTTGAGAACAATAATGATTTGAAAACGCTGCGTGAATTTACGGAAGCGGCTCATCCTCTGGCCGCGGTTGCATTATGAACGATGACAAGCGAATACAATATATCATAAAAGCGGCTGAAGAATCAGCTGTGCTTCGCCGTACAGTCGGGCAAACCCTGGCGAAACCGCTGGTCGAATTGGCCGATATTTTTTCCGGCGTCATCGGCAGCGGCGGAAAAATGCTTATCTGCGGTAACGGCGGCTCGGCGGCGGACAGTTCACACATGGCGGCGGAGATGATTGTCCGACTCACGTCAACACGCAACCGTCAATCGCTGCCGGCCATTGCTCTCGCGACCGATACCGCCGTCATGACGGCGGCCTCGAACGACTTCGGTTTCGACAAGTTATTCGCCCGGCAGGTGGAAGGGCTGGGGAAGAAAGGTGATATACTGCTTCTGATTTCAACTTCGGGTAATTCGTCCAATCTTCTGGAGGCTGTTAAAACGGCCAGGGAAATCGGAATCCTGACATCGGCCCTACTCGGTAACGACGGCGGAAAACTGGCCCCGCATGTTGACAAAGCCGTTATCGTTCCGCATAACTCCGTCCAGAGGATTCAGGAAGAACAGATTTTCCTGATACATTTGCTGGTCGAAATGATAGAAAGCGTTCTATTCGGATGAAATCAACCGGATACGGAATATTGGAAAAAGTAGCACTATATGCTCTGCTCGGGTATTTTCTTTCGACGACCTTTTCACATGCATTGGCGCAGAATTTCCTCGGGTTGTCGCTTCTGCTGACCTTGATCATTGTCGTTAAAGAAAAAATCTACAGACGGCGGTTCGAATTTTCATCGTTTAATATCTTCATTTTTCTTTTCCTCGCCTGGTCGATTATCTCAAGTATTTTCGGCCCGACACCGTCGGCATCGCTTTTAGAATTAAAAGAAGAATGGCTGTTTTTTATGATACCGGTTACGGCCTTTATTCTAAAGGATAAAAAATCAGTTGTTATGGCGTTAAGATTATTCACCATTTCGGCCATAATTATTTGTCTCTATGCCGTATGGCAGCATTATTCCGGTATGGATTTGTATCACGGGAAACAATTGATAGAGGCGCCCTCGCATGGTTATCGATCGTTGGGCACTTTTTCGCACCCTTTGACGTTCGGCAATTATTATGCGGTTGCTTCGATTTTGCTTCTGGGAATTGCCTTATGCACCATTGAACGGAAAAACAAAATAATCTTTTACGTGGGATTCTGTCTGACAGCTGTCGCGACATTATTCAGTTACAGCCGCGGATCCATTACGGCGCTTATAGGAGGAATAATTATTCTTTTAATCTGGATGGGTCGAAGACATTACAAGATAATTCTGCCGTTGATAGCAGTCGTAATTGTCATAATTCTTTTAACCGCGCCGGATTTCCTGAGCCGCTTCTCATCCAATTTCGAAATGGAATGGGAAGGCAAAAGCGGCGTTTCGAGATTATCGATCTGGCGAACCGCCATAAATATGAGTGCGGATAATCCGATTATAGGCGTCGGACAGGGAAATTTCGGCAATCAATATATCAATTACCGGGATGAATTTTCGAACCGGGTATTCTCGCATGCGCATAACGATGTGCTGAATGTGGCGGCCTATGCCGGAATCCCGGCCGCGCTGTTTTATTTAGGCTTTTGGATAGCTATGATTGTAAGAATGACAAAAGCTTTAAAGAGACAGGCCGAGAATAATATTATTCGGGGTATAATACTGGGGACTTTGATGGCCTCGATCGCTTTTTTTATTACTTCGATATTTGAGGCGGCCTTTGCCGATGAAGAGACCAGGCTATTTTTGATGGCTGTCTGGGGTCTGTTTTTGGCTACCGAGAAGCTTATTAAGAGTGGACGGGAAAAAACCGAGTATATAGAAAAGGCTTGACATTTAGGGCTTAATTATTATAATCCAAAGCTGCGAAGGAAAGTATGGCTAAGAAAACGAAAAAAGAGGCAAAAGAAAGATTTGAGTGGCCGTTTGGCCCAAGAAATTATCTTTTTTTCGGAATAGGCTTACTGATTATAATCGTGGGGTATATATCGCTTGCGGCCGGTTCCATTACGCTGGCGCCGATACTGCTGATTTTGGGATATTGCGTTTTTATTCCGATTTCGATTATTATCAACGGCAAAAGAAAGGCTCCTTCTGCGGAAAATCTGGATACGAAAGCATAGTATTCATTATTAGGGCAGTTAGCTCAGTTGGCTAGAGCACCTGCCTTACACGCAGGGGGTCACTGGTTCGAGTCCAGTACTGCCCATGTAAAAAGGAGAGTTTGCAAAGACATAGTATAGGGTAAGCGGCGCTAAATAGAAATTCACGCTAAATCAGCCGGGGTTGTAGTTCAGTTTGGTTAGAACGCCTGCCTGTCACGCAGGAGGTCGCGAGTTCGAGTCTCGTCAACCCCGCATTTTTGTATCTTATTGTACGATACCATGTTAAGAGGAAGATATAACTCCGATAAATATTCTAGCGGTGGCATATATTACTTCAATTCCTGCTAACGAAATCTTAATAGAAATCTTGTACTATTTTAACACTTAAGCTGTTTAGTGCTATACGAATATTATCGGAGATTTGCCATGGCGAAAGAAAAAATCCTTGTCGTCGAAGATGACAAAGATATTGTTGAAGTTATCAAATACAATCTCTCTAAAGAGGGCTATCAGATTACCAGCGCACTTTCAGCGGAAGCGGCTTTGAAAATTCTTGACGAAAATATCCCGGACCTGATTCTACTTGATTTAATGCTGCCCGGTATTGATGGATTACAGCTATGCCGAATAGTCAGAAATAAGCCGGATTTTCAGGCCATTCCAATAATAATCCTGACCGCCCGCAGTGAAGATACCGATATTGTCGTCGGGCTGGAGATAGGCGCCGATGATTATATCATCAAGCCGTTCAGTCCGCGTGTTCTCATTGCCAGGATCAGAAATATACTGCGAAGAAAAACTGTGGATCAGGGGAATCAGGAGCAGTTTATCAAAATCGGGAATCTGACCATCTGGCCTGGGAAACATGAAGTTTACGCCGATGACAAGCCGGTCGACCTGACCAACATGGAATTTCAGATCCTACGGCTGCTGTCGCAGCGTCGCGGATGGGTGTTTTCGCGCTATCAGATTATCAATTCCATAATGGGTGAAGATTACCCGGTGACCGATCGGGCTGTCGACGTCCAAATTGTGGGATTAAGAAAAAAACTGGGATCATGCAAAAATTATATCAAGACAGTTCGCGGGGCCGGATATAAATTCGATATTTCCTAATAAATTTTATTCTAATCTTTGCACCCAAGTCTATAAAATAATGAACGCCGGGGGCCGAAAGCCGCCGGCGTTTTGAGTAACGGATTGGGGGAAATTCCATATCCGCCTTTAAAGGCAAGTAAGATTTAAGCTCCGCATCCCTGGGGCGCAGGACCGCCAAGATATAGGAAGCCGATAATGTAAGTAATATCAAAGATATTAATAAGACCGTCATTATTGGCATCGCCGACCTTCATCCAGATTTGCGGCGGCAGACCACCGAGATAAAGGTACCCGATCAAATGAGTAATATCAAAAATATTGATGTTGCCATCACCATTCACATCACCCGGTAAATATGGCGGTTGCTGCGGCACGTGCTTTCTGGTATAAAGCTCGGTCCAGTAGGCAATCCAGAAAGAGCACGGATCGTATATACAGGTTCCATGGCCGGTCGTGTCATAAGGATGATAAACGTCGAAGGCTCCTTTGTAATCGACATCTTTGATAGTGCCTTCGCATCCAGGATCTATCGCTGCCATCGTGCCACCTTTGGCTGGGCTGCTGGCCTGCAGCATCGGATTTAACATCTCATGAGGGCTGTCATCCCAATGCATACTGACGAATTCCGGATCGGTACCGAATTCGTTGGTCGGGCCAGTGTGGTTGTTGTAATAGGTAGCGCCCGAACCACCATCGGCCGTATAGGCAGTATCATCAAAATAGGCCATAACGTGCTGGTAACCCTGTTTGTCGGGAGTCGGATTTACGTAATCCCACACATTGGTGCCCAAACCGGGTTGATAAAACATATTATTTTCAAAAAGTATGTCGCCTTCACGCAGACGTCTTTCGCTATCATCAAGAGTCGGATTGGTATAGCCGGCATCGAGATTTTCGATTTCATAGATGCCCCAGCAGGCCCACTCGGAGAAAAGCGAGTTGCGATAATCACCGGCCCAGTTGTCGCGGATCATAAAGGTCGAACTCTGGCCGTCGCAGGTCGCAGTGTGGCCACGGCCGATATAAGTGGCATTGTAATAGTGAGGATCGGCGAAAGGAACACCGTTTTCAGGATCGGTGCCGCCATCATGTTCACCATTCTTGTCGCCGGTTTGATCGGTCCATTGGGCATACATGAATTGGAAGCAGCCGCGATAACCTTCATCGTGGTCGAAGCCGTCATCGCCGTTGTATGCGGACACCCAATGATCGCCGTTGAACTTGCCGCCGAAAAATTCCATGCCATCATCATAGTTGGCATAGACTTCAATGTACTCGATAACCGTGCGCGAACCGACGGCACCGAACGTGAAACCGTTAATCTCGTTGCCTTCTCCGATTTCATGGCCGCCGTGACGCAGCGAGACAAAACGGATTACACCGGAACTGTCGTCGTCATCAGTGCCACCATAACCGGCATCATCGCCGGTAGGATTCGGGTACGGAATACCCTCGATCCAACCGTCGCCGGTCGCAGTGTTAATCCTGGCTTTGCCCAGAACAATAATACCGCCCCATTTCTGTCTTTCAAGCCAGCTATCGCCGGGGTCGGTATAAGAGCCGTCGTCGTCGGGACAATCGGCGGTCGATGGGTCATCACCCCCATAGGTGAAAATAATCGGATGGTTGAAAGTTCCCTCGGCATCAATTAATCCACTGCGGGAAATAATCAAAGCCCCGGGATTGGTCGTATCCGGCGCCCAGCCTGATCCAGGTTGGGTGCCCCAGACCAAAGTCCCGGGCTCGATAGTCAGCTTATAACCGCTTTCAACATAAATATGACCAACCATAATATAGATGGTGTCCTTATGCCAGGTGACATCCATCCCGACTTCCGAACCGACATCGGCATCCTTAACGATCTTATGCGGACCGGTTATACAATTCGGATAGGCCATAATCGATATGGGAAGCAACAGCAAAAAAGCCATTACGATTAGATTGCGGAACATTGGATTCCTCCGGTAATGTTAAAAAATATTTTTGGCAATTGTTCATTGATTAGCTGATGAACAGGTGCAAATAATCCTTCAAAAAAACCTTCTATAAACGAGCCTCCTGATTTGATAAATTTTACGGTTGCAGGTAACATCAAAGATGGATTCTCTTGATGGATGGTTTTGGTTAAAATGGTTTTGTTTTCTTTGGCTCTCATTTTTCGACTTTTAGTAAATACGCGCTCTTAGTTTTTCTCCATCTTCGCGACCAGAATACCCGCTATATATTTGGTTTTTATAAGCGGCATATTAGATTTCCATTATTATTCTCCGCCTCAAACCAAGTATAAAGGGCCATTGAGGCCTGTTGGACGAACGAATTCACGCCTACGACGGTTTTTTAAACCGGATTCATAAGATATATGTTAGTCGATTGTTAGGGATTCGCTAGGAAACGTAGATTATGCCGGTTTTAAGGCGCTCCGGAATCCGATGCGTTTTTTCTCGAATAAACAAAGATTAATTTGAATCTAATAATCGGCTAACAATCAAATACGTTCATGCTTCCGAAAAAAGGTAACAATTGGGGAACAAAAACTTTGGGGAACAACCAAGAGGAGATAAGCACTATGCGACCAGGGAATCGTAATGCAATGAACAACACCTTTTCTTTCAAATCTGCGGCTGGATTGCTTTTTATCCAGTTCGTAATTTTCACACTTTTTTTTGCACCGGCATTCGGCAGCTGTAAAATTGCCGGTAAGGTCGTCGACGCCAAAACCGGCGAACCGATTATCGGCGCCTCGGTATATTTGGAGGGAACCAAAATCGGCGCCGCGACTGATCTCGACGGTAACTTCTTCGTAAAAAAAGCCGACGAAGGAACATACACATTGATAGTGTCAAGCGTCGGCTATAATACGGTGAACATCGCCGACGTTAAAATCAACAATGATCAGACAATCACACTGAATCTGGCCCTGGAGCCAAAGAGTATTCAGGGTAAAAAAATAGTTGTTACCGCCGAGGCGTTGAAAAACACCGAAGCGCATTTGCTTATCGAACGACAAAAGGCGGCTTCGATTTCCGATGCCATCTCAGCCGAGGCGATGTCCCGTTCGGGGAGCGGTAACGCCGCCGAGGCGATGTCGCGTGTCACCGGCGCATCGGTCCGGGACGGCAAATACGTTTATATAAGAGGTTTGGGCGGCCGGTATTCGAATGCGACTCTCGACGGTGCCTCGATTCCGAACGCCAATCCGGATGACCAATCGGTTCAGATGAATTTATTCGCCGCCAATTTGCTTGATAATGTGGTTATCGAAAAGACCTTCACACCCGACAAACCGGGCGATTTTTCGGGTGGCTCAGTCGAATTGCATACGAAGGATTTGCCCGAGGAAAAGACACTGACTTTTTCCACTTCGACAGTATACAATTCCAATGCAACCGGTAACGAAAATTTTTTAACATCGCCGCGAAGCAATCTCGAATGGCTTGGTTTCGATAATGGCTTCAGGGCCATGCCGGTACAGCTTACTAAGCCCGGCGGCCCCAATCGCAATACCCCGAGAAAAGGCACGCTTGAGCAGGGTCTCTCGGCCGATCAGTTCCATAAATCATTTAATAGCTCTTTCGATCAACGAAATCTTCGGGCACCCTGGAATAATGGCGGCGCAGTGTCTTTCGGAAATACCTATTTAATAAATGACCATCCTCTGGGTATTTTGGCGAGTCTAACGTATAAACACAGCTATTCCTTTTATGACGACGGGGCTGTTGCTCGCTACGATCTCACCCAGCCCGACGCTCCCACATTGGAAAAGGAGTATGTAATTCCCGATATCAAAGCCAGCGAAAAGGTCCAATGGGGTGGTCTGGCCGCATTAAGCTATCCGATTAATAATAATCATAAACTGACAACCCGATTTGTTTATAATCGTGAAGGAGAACAGACCGACCGCTATCTTTACGGTACTCTATACGGTAGTACGATTGGGAATTTTCAGTCCAGGGTTATTGAATACATCGAGCAATATGTCAGTTCGTTTCAGTTGAACGGCGAGCACTACATCAAACCGTTAAAAATGGATTGGAGACTTTCTTATAGCAAATCCCATCGTAACGAACCCGATTCGCGATATTTCAACAACAGCTTTTATATGAATCCCATAATTGATTCCAATACCGGTGACACTTTGGGTTATGATACCACATATACATTAGCGACTTCCGGTTCCAATTATTTCCCGGAACATTGCTTCCGAGAAATCGACGTCAAAAAGCGGGAGATGCAATTCGATTTTTCATTACCTCTGGCGAAGCGATACGAAAAAACGGTCAAGCTGTCGTTCGGCGGATCTTATGTGGGAACCGACCGAGAAAACACTGAAAGAGTATTCAATATAAACTATACTGATCCAGTCTTTGACGGCAATCCCGATGATTTCGTAAGTAATGAAAATATAGGTATTGACTGGAATAAAACCAAGATGAATGAAAAGGCCAACATCGATAGTCTGCTTGCATACGATTCGACATTTATCGTAAAAACCAAGGATACTGCATACGATGGCCAGGGAAACATTATAGGAATATTCAATATTCCACCCTTTTATGATACCATTGTCGCCATTGATACGCTTAAGTGGGATACCCTTTCGATCGACACATCTTATACTTTTATTTATAAAAGAAAGATCGAGGAAAGCCTGAATACGGCCGCCAATAATAATTTTAAGGGCAACCAGGATATTTGGGCCGGCTATTTAATGGTAGAAATGCCGATACTCGATCGGCTTAAATTAGTAGGTGGAGCCAGATATGAAACGACTGATATGGAAGTCATAGGTACTATCAGCGATTCAGTCCAGGGTTCCATTCATGCAAGCGATATTTTACCGTCAGTTTCGTTTACTTATGCCCTTACCGATCAAATGAATTTACGTCTGGCCTACGGACGGACATTGGCTCGTCCGACTTTTAAAGAGAAAAGCAGACTGATTACTTATGAATTCGGGCAAAGAGGCTTAATATTCCACGGCAACCCCGACCTGACCTATACGAAAATCAATAATTATGATTTCCGTTGGGAATGGTTCAATGGCCCGGGCAAAATTATCGCGGCGAGTTTCTTTTACAAGAAGTTCAAAAATCCTATTGAACGAGCTTATTTCGGCCCCAACAATGATGTCATGTATATTAATGTGGAAAATGCCAGAGTCTATGGTGTGGAACTTGAGTTCCGCCAGGGTCTGGGCATGTTTTCGCGCTATCTTTCGAATTTTAAATTCGAAAGTAATTTCACCTTTGCCAATTCACGGATCGATATTCCCGAATCGGAAATGGCAAACAGACTATTCTATGACTCCTCCGCTTCTTCCACCCGGCAGCTTGAAGGACAACCGCCATATATTATCAACCTTGGCCTGACCTATGAAAATATCAGGTCCCGGACGGTGGCATCGATGATGTTCAATATATTCGGCAAACGGTTGGCATTTGTCGGCCGCATGGGTATTCCCGACGTATATGAAAAACCGCGACCGATGCTTGATTTGACCATATCCCAAAAGGTGTTGGGCGGCATTAATTTGAAACTGAACGCCAGCAACCTGTTGGATGCAAAAGTCAGTCAGATTATCACTTATAAAAATACCGATTATGTCTTCCGCGAATATTCGGTTGGCCGATCGATTTCAATCGGCGCTTCTTATAAATTATAAAATTTTTTAATCCCTGGTCCGTTCCCCTCTTCTGTCAGCCCGGAAAATCGTCTCCGGGCTGGCAGTAGGTTTTTAGCTCCAAATTAACATTAATATCATTTGTTCTTTATATTTCCTTAATACTGATATCCTACCTATACAGGGCAACAAAGACGCAAAGCCGGCGGCCCGATAAGGTCGATTTGATAAATCGCCAATTGGCCGTCAAAACGGAGGTGAATAGTATGTCTGTCCGCATGATCGAACCGGGAAATATCAAACCGGGAAGCAAAGATATCTGGCATCCTTACGGTCTTCAGTCATTGACCGAGGAAAAATTTATCGAGGTGGTCGGAAAAATAATGAAGGGCGACCACATTCTACTGGCTTTGAAGGTCGGGTGCGCGAATATTCGGGGATAGCTCCGGACATTTGGAGATATCGCGTAGTTTCATTTTTCGTTATTCGACTTTATACCCGGTGACTTTGGTCTGTCCCATGGTCATAGTACATCGGGTAGCAATACCGCCTTTATTCAAATCGAAATTCAGTTTAAAGTCAGCCTCTCCCTGCACAAATTCGGTTTCAGAAACCGGATAGAGAGCGACCGCTTCATTTCCGGTAACCGACGCAATCAATATCGAATCCCTCCGCGTAACGGTCAAATAAAAATCGGAGAGATTATCCCCCGCTTCAGATTCCAGACGGTACACACCAACATATCGATCCAAAATTCCGGTATCGATTTTGATAGCGGGTCGTGGGTAGATAAAATCTCGCGCTATATCATCGTCAAGTCGCGCGGCATGGACTTCACTGAATTTATCCTTGATTATAAATGAAGAAACTGTATTGGCGGTATCACGATAAAAAATCAAATTTAAAGTATTATCGGATTCATAAAAAAACGTATCAATAGCCCCCGGTAGAAGCCTTGCCCGGGGCTGCGCCAACTGGCGGATATAAAGCGACTCATTGACCAGCGAAACATACATATAGGAACTATCCGGAGTCACATAGACACCCTCATACTCGGTAAGAATATTTTTATCGAGCGAAACAGGTTCTTTTTTTATGGGGAAATCGTAATCGACATTAAATGTAATGGCGGCCAGCCCCTGCGCTATTTTCCCGACCGGGGCCAGATCATCATTGCTGAACACGACGACCAGAAGTTTATAATCGGGCCAGCGACTGATCATGGTGTTAAAACCATCGAGGAAGCCGTCGTGAAATTCA
This sequence comes from uncultured Ignavibacteriaceae bacterium, assembly GCA_964452645.1. GTDB lineage: Bacteria > Zixibacteria > MSB-5A5 > GN15 > PGXB01 > CAYXTW01. The sequence goes on along the minus strand of CAYVMO010000004.1, from coordinate 68,164 downwards.
TGTTTTACTCCCCTGATCGATTCGATAAACCAGCCGAAACCGTAATTGCCAAGATTCGGCGTAAAAATTTCCTTTATTGATGAAGCTTTCAATATTTTCCCATGATACAGGGCCTGATCCCACTTGAGCATATCTTCCACCGTCGAATACATCGCACCGGCGCTGTGTAAAACCGAAAAGTGCACCGGAAGCGCTTTGTCGGGCGATTGCGGATTGATACTGGTATAACCGCTGGCACGATTTGGGTAGGCTGACTCCCGCCGGGCATAGCCGCTGTTATTCATCCCAAGCGGTTTGAGAATTTCATGCTCGAGGAAAGCTTCGTACGATTGACCGGAGACTTTTTCGATAATTTCACCCAATAAAAGATAACCTGAGTTGCTGTATCTGAATTTACTGCCCGGCTCGAATTCCAGCGGTCGATTTTTAAATAAATCGATTATATATTCGGTGCTCAAAGGCTGCGTTCTTTTTAAAACTATCTCCGGGAAATCGGTGTAATTCGGCAGACCGGAAGTATGTGCCAGCAAATCCCGGATAGTTATTTTATCACCATTTGGACGCGGGTAATCTGGGAGATATTTGCTGATCGGATCGTCGAGCTTTATAAGCCCCCGCTCTTTCAAAATCATAATACTGGCGGCGGAAAACTGTTTGGTGATCGAGCCGATGAAAAACTTGGTTTGCGGCGTGTTGGGAATATTAAACGTATTGTCGGCCAGACCGTAACCCTTGCTGAGAATCACCCGCCCGTTCCAGGCCACCAAAACCGATCCGTTGAATCCCCATAATTCATGCGCCGCATTGAGATAATTATCCATCCTCTCTTCGATCAACCGACAGCCGGAAAAAGTAAGCAAAACCGGCAATATCATTATTAAGAAGACCGAAAAGAAGCGCTGATCTCTATTCATAAAATTCGCCATACCTTTAAGCGCGTCCACATTTGTATTTAATATCAGGCTAATAGCAAAGAGAATCAAGATGGAAATCGATGTCGCATACAGTAAAACATTATTGAATAATGCTTCAGATTTTTCGATCATAGCCCAATGGTATTATCGCTCCGAAACCGCTTCCGGGATTCCACATAAATAATTAGCAGCGATTGATGTTAAAATATTAAATCAATCACTTCATACCATAAAAAGTTGCGAAATTCGTACACTCGTCCCCGCGTATTTCTATAAGTAATTGTGGTACAGAATGATACGCCGATTGTCGTCTTCCTTTTATCATCAATATCATACGATTTGCTCCGTAGACTACCAAATATGAAATATTTTTCAATCCGATCTTTTACTGTATTCAATCGAAAAATTATATTTCAATGACCATCATCAAACGCGAATAGAATATTATGCTTATGGTCAAAGCCCATAAGGAGCAAATATATAATTGACTTTAACTCTTCATTAATTATTTTATAATCAGGTATTAATTTCAATATATTATTCTCTTCAGATTGGGTAACCCAATCTGAGGGAGCTATGAGTAAGTAAGTCTATAAAAACCTTACCTTTTTATAAAGGGAGCGTAAAATATGTATAAACTCCATCAAATCACTATCATTTATCTTATCTTTGTAATTTATGCGATCTGCCCTATTATAACAGCCCAGACACTTCCCGATTACGTTTTCTCCGGCGAGGTGTCTGGAGATTATTTCGGTTCTTCGGTTGCAATTGCTGGCGACGTTAATAATGACGGGTATGATGACATTGTCATTGGTGCAAGAGGGAATGATGAAGGAGGGACAGATGCAGGAAAAGTATATATTTATTCAGGCAAAGATAGTTCTTTGATAAAAACATTTACTGGAAATATAGCTAATGGGTATTTCGGTGCAGCCGTAGCAGGCGCTGGCGATGTCAACAATGATGGATATGATGACGTAATCGTCGGCGCTTATGGGCAGGGGAAGGCATATGTCTTTTCTGGAAATCAGTGGGATACACTTTTCATTGGTAGTGGTGGTGGCAATTATGGTTATACCGTTGCAGGCATCGGCGATATAGAATTGGACGGTTATGACGATTTTGCAATAGGTTATCCGAATGATGGCCCCCCGAGCGTTTCCGGCTCAATTTACGTTTACTCTGGCGGTGAAAGCGCGAGCTTAAAGTGGGTCAAGCGTGGGACAGGCTATCCAGAAGCCCTTGGTGTAAGTCTTGCAGGAATTGGGGATATTAACAATGATAATCATCCTGATTTTGCCGGAGGAACACAAATCGGAAGAGTACGTATATATTCCGGTCTTACTGGAGAATTACTCTTCCCTATTCTTGATTGGGGTGGAGGCCTTTTCAATGCTATAGATGGAATCGAAGACGTTGATAATGACGGATTCAATGATATAATATTAGCCAATGAAAATTATGGTACATATACCGGCAGCTTATGGATTCTATCTGGCCAAAATTTGGCCATAATTTATTATATATCTGGCGAATCCGGCGAAGATCGCTTCGGTCATAGCGTCTCATCCGTTGGTGATATCAACAGCGATGGGATTCCTGACTTTCTTGTTGGTGCGCCTTATCAGAATTCATTGATAGAGAACGCCGGGAAAGCTTATTTATTTTCAGGCATTGACGGGACTCTGTTATCGACCTTTCTTCCAGAAAATGCCGGTGATCAATTCGGCTGTTCGGTAAATGGTGATGGGGATATCAACAATGACGGCTTGCCCGATTTGGTGATAGGCGCGTCTCAAAATGATTATACTGATACCAATGCCGGCCGAGTTTATGGATTTACGCCTCCCTTTGAATTTATTACGCCGGGCCTAAAAGGGCACTGGCCATTTGAGGAAAACGCTGGCGATATTACATACGATAATTCTGGCAATGGCTATATTGGCGCAATTTATGGTGCCTCATGGACAGAGGGATTTAGTGGAAATGCATTGTTTTTTAATGGTATCGATATTTATTTACAGGTTTCCGCCAGTAACTGGCTGAGTCCCGGCGGTGGTGCTTGGTCCGTTTCAGCCTGGATTAAGACAACACAGGATGGCTACATTATCAATCATGCTAATGGTCTGGATTACTACCGACTTTATGTTCAAAATGGAAAAGCAATTTTTGAATTTCGCAATGGTGATGCAACTGCCCAACCTGCGACCGCGACAAGCGTTTCTTCAATAGTTGATGGTGAGTGGCATCATCTCGTGGGAATCAAATTGAACACTCAAACTGCAGATATTTATGTTGACGGCGTTTTAGAAGGAACTGACGATTATGTGGGCACTCTTACTGCAATAGATGTCCCACAGGCTCCGATACAGATTGGTAAATCCTCATTAGGTGATTATTTCAGTGGCACAATTGATGAATTGGAAGTATTCAATAAAGCAATAACCCAGGATGAGATTTTTGACTTAATGGCTCCCGATCATAATTTAGAGGCAATGGCTATTTGGGCACCGCAGGGAGAAGTCCTTTTAAATACGCCTTATATTCCTTCTGTTATTATAAAAAACAAGGGATTAAATTCAGAAAGCGGATATGCCACATTCTCAATTGGCCGAGACTATTCTGAGAATGTGACCTATAATATAATCGCCGGGGCAACAGATACGGTTGAATTTCCAATATGGCAAACGTCTGAAGTGGCAGCTTATTATTGTAAATGTGTTGTTGAATTGGAAGGTGATCAGAATCCACGAAATAACACTATAGACGGAGTGATATATGTTGTCAACGCGGTCGGACCGGAGATACATTCTATAAATCCGGGTATCGGATTAAGTGGGCAGATCGCTACCCTGGATGTTATTGGTAATGGTTTTGAAACCAATATGACTTCCAGCCTAATGCTATCCGGTGAACAGGATATTATTTCTGACTCTATCAGTTTTATTAATGACACACTTATTGAAATTACCTACGACTTGGCGAATGCTACTATTGATCAATGGGATTTGAAAATCGAGAATCAATTGAATAATTCATATACATTTTATAAAGGATTTGAAATAGTTCCTTTCGATACTCAGCTTTTTTCCTTATGCGATGAGCAGAATTTCATCGCTCACGATGGATCTATTATTGAAACGGAGACCATTGTCCCTGAAGTTGAAAATCTTTTCGTTATTCTAAAAAAGAGTAATAGAATCAATTACAACGGATCGTGGTCTGCAGATGTTACACTGTCTCGTTTTGGCAATGAAGTCGCCAATCAATCCGGAGCCGGAGATGTTATTTTTCATTTGGAAAATCCATCATCAGGGCTTTACGACCTCGATATCAATGTATTTGATCCGGGAAAAGGAAGAATTAGTATTTGCTCGACACTAACATCCGTTAATTTTGATGATTGGTATATTGGCGAAATTCTAAGCCCCGGAGGTTATGATTGGGTGCAGTTGGATATTCCTGAAGGTCAGGATACGCTCTTCGTCCAAACCGAAGGTTTCGGAATGTGGAGTACAATCGATGTCTATTATGAAAGTCTGAGTAATCCGACTCAACATTGGCTATTTAATAATCCCCCGAATGGCTATCATATTGAAGGCAAAATAATAAGTCCACCAGCAGGGAGATATTATCTGCGCTATATGGACTCTGCTGTATTGCAGGGAACCGGTGATGACCAGAAAAGACAATACATGTTATATGTTAGCACTACAGCTACTCCATCACTCCCGCCAATTGAACCGACTTTAACCGGCCTTTCAACTTATACGGGCGGCCAGGGACCGGTAACGGTAATTGTATCGGGAACCGGTTTAGATTCGGCAGCAACCGTGTATCTCGCCAGAGAAAGTTATGACAGTGTTGTAGCCGAATATGTATATGGTGATTCAACCGGTACGGAATTAATATCAACATTTGATTTCTCGGGAACTGAAACAGGTGAGTGGCAGTTTATTATTACAAATCCGAGCGGGCAGAGTGATACGGCGAATCAAGCTTTCACGATTGAAACCAGTGTAGGAGTGGAAATATGGGTCGATATTATGGGTAGGAATCATATTCGTTATGGTAGACTACAGTCATTTATCTTCACAATTCAAAATAATGGAAATATAGATGCGATTGGAGTACCATTATGGATTGCCGGAATTCCAGAAAATTCACAAGTTGAATTAGACTTTCAATTTATCCCTCCCCCCGATTCAACGGACACTACAAATTGGGACATTGTCCCTACACATCTCATTTATAATTCGGAAATAGTATTCCCTGTACTTTTATCTAAAATTCCGGCTTACTGCGATGGCGAACTAACAATTAAAATATTGGTGCCAGTTGGTACAAATCAATTTGAGTTGACGGCTTGGGCAAATCCGGCTATTTATGGTTCACCAATAAATCCCGCTGTGATTGATTGCATACGTAGTCTAATTTTGGCTGTAACTGATCTTGCGCCAGGTATAGATTGTCTTCTTCAGCTATATGATGGGCTCTGGAAAGTACTGGCAGAAGAAATATATGGGGTAAGGGCCTTTAACCATCTTCAAATAATGTATAATATAATGTTACAGTGTACTGAGTTTACAGGCCCACAGGCCGAACTATTCGAGCTAATAAAAGATATTGTTAAACTTATATTAACAATTGTTAACATAGATGAAGTATGTTCAGATGCCTTTCCACCACCTATCCCCCCCTCTTCGGCATCAATTAGTATAATTCCAACTGGTTCTTCAACACCCGAAGACAAAATTGGACCAAATGGATTTGATACTGCTGAAGACCCAATAGATTCGTTGAAGCGATATGTTAAAAATACCAAAGGGAATTATAATTATAGAATCGATTTTTGGAACCATGAAGAAGCCACAGCCCCGGCGCAAAACGTCTACATCGAAGATACGCTTGATGAAGATTTTGAGATTACTTCATTCGGTTTTACTGATTTTGGATTCCTAAAATGGGATATCCCTCTTGGTGGCGGGCAATATTTCAATATTGATGTAGATATGCGACCCGATGAAAGCCTTCTTGTAAATGTGGAAGGAACTTATGACCCTGACAACCGGATAGTGAAGTGGACACTCCGCTCAATCGATCCAATTACCGGCGAACCGCCGGAAGATCCTATGGCTGGATTTTTGCCGCCTATAGATTCAACCGGATATAATATCGGATGGGTTGATTTTACCATTGATCCATTGCCTGATTTAATCACTGGTACACAAATCACCAATCAGGCCTTTGTGAATTTTGATTCGCTTCCCGCCTGCGATACCTGCCCATTCTGGAGTCCTGCGCCGAAAGAACGCCCATATTTAAATACTATTGACGCTGATCCGCCGGAGAGTGAGGTCCTGGCGCTGCCAGCCACCATGGATTCACTCTATTTCACAGTAGATTGGGCCGGTTCAGATGGTTTGGGCTCAGGTATTAAATACTATTCAGTATATTACGATGTCGATAGCAGTGGTGTATATCAACTATGGCTTGAAGACACGACGGCGACATCGTCCGAATTTGTTTTCACCGAAGATGAGCATACCTATAGCTTTTATAGTATTGCTACTGATAATCTTGGTTTTGTGGAATCTCCCCCCGATTCATTTGACACTCGCACGACAATGTCCTTTCCCTTTGTCTGCGGCGACGTAAATTGCGATACCACTGTAAATATTTTTGATATCACCTACCTAATAACCAATTTGTATCTGGACGGCCCTGATCCATGTCATCCGTATCTGGCCGACCTAAATGGCCGGGACGGACTTAAAAACATATTTGATATAACATATCTGATTTCATTCTTATATCTTGAAGGCCCTTCGCCGGATTGTATAGGCTCAGACAAGACATTTGCATCAGTTAAAAAGACTCCCAAGTCTGATAGCGCTTTAATCGTGTGCTCATCTAAAGAAGGCAAGAGTGTAATTGAAATAAACAGTCCCGAAGAAATTTTTGGCATTGAGATGATACTAAAATCCAAAGACGCAAGAACAGCTACCCTTGGAAGTTTGGTTGATGGCGTGAAGCTTTATTACAGCCAGGATGGAGATATTATCACGCTTGGCATGGTTGACGCAGAAGGCCGAAAATTCATCCCTAAGGGTAAAACCGAGATTATTGAAATTGATGGAGAAGTTGAAATACTGTCGATTCTGGCAGCAGATAAATCATCGCAGCCTATTCCATTTAAGTTCAACAATATTATTCTTCCGCGTGAGTTTTCATTGGACCAAAACTATCCCAATCCATTTAACCCAACCACGACCATAAAATTCGCTTTGCCGAAATCATCCCATGTCGAACTGGAAATATTCAATATTCTCGGTCAGCGAGTGACTACACTTATTAACGATCAACTGGATGCCGGATATTATACCGCGAAATGGAACAGCACAGATTCCCAAGGGCGCGAAGTCGCCACCGGTGTTTACTTCTACCGACTAAGGGCCGGTGATTTTGTTAAAAGCAAAAAAATGCTGCTACTGAAATAGAGGTAATCGAAAACCAAACTTAATGGGCTGGGCCTCCCCGGCCCATTTTTTATTTATTAAAATTCGATTATTGCAAATGTTGGCTAAGTCAAAGTACCGCAAAATATTAATATGGATTCCAAGCCAATTATGCTGCTGAATTTTCCATCACCCAGTTGCGGAACTCGTCTCGTAGACCCCGCCATAATACTTAAGTCGTTACAATGCAACGGCTTATTTTTTTAGGGGTTGCTCAAGGATTAGGGCTCCAGGCCGCTGTTTGGGGTTTCAACCTTTCGTTTATTTCCCAAAGGGCATTGCGATTACTGTCCTACTTGAGAAGTTCGGATGCTTCCTCAAATGGAATCCATCGGAATTCGGTATGCTCATTTGACAGCACGATGTCACGGCTGCCTGCGTCAATGGCGAAGCAATATTGGGGAATGACGAAAACGTCCCGGCCCCATGAATTCGCAGCGGCAAAGCATGACTTAGGGAACGTCGAGAAAAAGTCAAGGGGTACGAGGGTACTGACCAAGCCGGTCTCCTCTTCGGTCTCGCGATGAGCTGCTTGATCCGGCGTCTCGTCATCTTCACCGCCACCAGCAACAAATTGCCAGTAGTCGGCATCACTTCGCATAAGTACGGCAAATTCCATTCCTGTTTCCGTAAGGCGGAACGGGATGACCAGAATCTGGAACGGCGCTCTCATTTCTTCATGCTCCGAGCAATGGTTACATGGTATCTTTAATATAGTATTTTTTATTTCCAAATTACTGAATATTTAAAGTGATCCTGTAAGTTGCCGATTATTCGACACGGGATTACTTCGGATCAGTCCCGAAAAGCTTTATTGATGGGATGAGAGCTTGTCAGCAACAATACGTTCGACTATTGTAAACGCCGATGCACCAGTTCCCGAAAATACCACTGCCCCATCCGGATCAATAACGTAATATACCGGTGTCGTCTTGCGGGAATTGTACATATTCCATAACGGCGCATTATAGGGAACGATAATTCCACCGTATGGCCTATTTTGAAGAAATTTCATGATCGCTACTCTATCCGAATCAATAACGGCAGATATCGCTTGAAATCGGGTGGTGTCATAACGCAGGACGAGCGTATCCAGTCGCGGCCGAATTTTCTCGCAGTATGGACATTTACCTGACCAGAATGTTACCAGGACGACACGACCTTTCATATCGGCGAGTGTGTGATTTATACCATCCAGATCAGTAAAGGAAAATCCGGGTGCAAAAAAACCGATAACCGCCGCCGTATCTCCGGGATAATCGGAGCAAGTGAACATTGTGCCTGCGGAATCTATCGACAATGCTTTAAGTTTATGTCCGTCGATACTGAAAGGTTTGGTTAACACAATTCGCTCAGAAGGAATAATGGTCCCGATTGAATCATCGATCTGCCATATCCATGAATAAGTGCCATCGCGGTTCATGTCAATAAGGCAGACAGCATCGGTCGACAAGTCATAAAACGGGTTGTTTATTGACGACGCATAGATGCAAATGTCATAGTCCCGATTTCCAATCCGAAGAGTCCCTTCCCGGCACTCTGCAAGACGGGCAATGACACGGTCTTTGGAAAGGAAAATCTTGCCAGCGAATTGCTTCAAGGTGGTATCAGACTTTCCTTCCGGCTGTACGGTGATTGTTAAATCGGCAATCTGCCGATCGCCACTGAGGTGGAAAGACAACACTGATGTAGAATCAAAAACGGTTCCCCCGTCGTCGGCCACCGCATATCTGACAACGCCCTTATCGTCATGGAATCGTGCAATGACGGTCGGTCGCAGCCGGGGGTTTTCGATAATTACCGCTGTTTCAAGGGCGCTCCAGTGCGGAGGAACGGCAACGGTTCCTGCGGCCGGTTTTACAAATTCAAGCGCCTTCGATCCATGATACTTAGACGAATCGGACAAAATCTGCCTGGACAGCTTAACTGTATGTGTTGTCTGCCCAAAGAGAACAGCCGGCAGCGCAACCGTCAGACAAATCATCAGGACAATGTATCGATTCCTTTTTCCATTCGAATATACATCCACCTGTATCACCTTATACGAGGTTCATGGTAATCGTCAATAGGAAGATAGATGGATATGGGCAAAAGTCAAGCTTCACGGACAAATACTCCACGGCTGTTGTCTGCCACTGGCCAGTCAATTAGGATTTTTAATGTAACCTTATGATTATCAATCAATTACGCCGCTGCGTTTTCAATCACCCAGTTGCGGAAGTCGTCTCGTAGACCCCGCTTTTGTCGTAATCTATTGTAATACATATACTTGCATTTATTTGGACTATTCAATACACGAAACCCAATCCATCGAGTTTTTGTTTCCTTATCCAATTCCTGCACATGAAAAGGCAGTTGCTATCAAGCAAAGCTTGTCCTAACTTTTAATGTTGCGTCCCCGAATTGTCTGATGATATACAATTTATCGACAATTGCTTTAAGGCTGGCTAATGCCTATATTTTAAGTTATTGAACGATTAGTCAATGAATTGGATGGGGTTTTCAGATGCCGGAGTTCTCGGAAGCTGAAAAACAGCTATTAATCGGGGTCAGGAGCATCGTGCTCAGGAGGCAGTCACCCAATAAATCTGCACTTGATGATTTCGGGAAACGGTTTTTCGTTGATGATCTTGTGGACTGGACCGAAGCTTACAAAAGCCTGATAGCGAAGGGTCATCTTCAACTTGACAACGGTCTCTACTCCTTGTCGGACAAGGCTGCCAAGCTGGCGACAGGGTTTCGCAAAAAGAAGATGAGTTCCGACTTCGATGAATGGATGACCAAATCTTGTGAGTGCAAAGCCTACTCGCGCTTCTGTGAGCTTGTGTATAGTATCGATCTCTGCCAGTGCAGCATGGTCGATAAGGAACAATTGGACAAACTCATGGAAGTACTTGATCTGACTCCCGCTAATAGAGTGCTCGATCTCGGTTGTGGAGTGGGCAGAATTACCGAATATTTGTCCGACAGGACAGGAGCAAAAATCATGGGAGTGGATTTTGCGGAGGGTATTATTGATCGAGCAAACGAACGGACGGCGATGAAACGGGACCGATTGTCTTTCTGCGTCTGTGATATGAATGAGCTCAATTTCCCTTCCAATTCATTCGATACAATCATTGCGTTGGACACCCTCTATTTTGTTGATGATCTCGATGAAACAGTGGTGGCAATGAAGAGAATCATTGGTGATACCGGACAGATGGGCTTATTCTACAGTCAAATTATCAAGCCGGGTGAGTCGAGAGATCTTCTCAATGCAGATTCCACCAGGCTCGCAAAGGCGCTGAACAATAGTGGGCTTTCATACCGGACGTGGTGTTTCACCGAAATCGAACATGAGATTTGGCTCAAAGAGAAGAAGATTGCTGAGAAATTGAAGGCTGACTTTGAAAGCGAGGGATATATGGATTTGTGCGAAAGCCGGGTCAAGGAAGCGGAGAGTCTGCTCGAGATAATCAAAGAAAGGCGGGAAAGCCGACACCTTTACCATATAAAACTTATCAGCTTTGAGGATTAGACTGTTACTTATAAACCCATGCGTGATCGATTTCCTTCGATATGACAATAGGTATGTTCCTATGATGATATATTTCTTATATCGCTTCTTGGTGTTTCTTATTGGCTAAGTGGCGAGAAATTTCCAACTACGGTTGGGACTATTGATTGTGGGTGTGGCATCATTGACCGCTGAACTCAGAGCCCATGCAAGCCTTGAGTGACTGAGGTTGGGGCATCCATTAACCGATTTTGAAGCTTAATTGAAAAGTTCTGTGTTCAGGATGGTCAACCCCGCCATAAGAATCGCCGGCGCAAAAAGTCGGGCGATCTCTTGCTTCTTCAACTGGATTCACAAAAAAATAAATGGTGCGTTGCTTTCAGAATTACATATGGAAATAATCTCGGTTGTATCCGAGTCAGAAGCGAATTACTGAGCCGGACAAGGGCATCTCAAGCGTGCGCATTTCGCCCATTTGACCAAGGTCAAGGCCAGGGTCCGGATCACGCTCTCGACTATGGCTCAAGGAGGCTCGGATCGTCTCCTCTATTGATGCTCCCCTCGATAAGTTGACGCTATCATCCCCGGATCGAGCTTCGATGATTCGGTTGATAACCCTCTCCATGATACGATTCACGATATCGTTCTCGGACGTTGGATGGAAGAGCGTGGCTGGGTCAATCCTGTCAATGAATTCAAACTGTTCAAAGCCATAGGGAATGGGTTCACCTCTGACTGGAGTGTGGCGATTCACCTGGAAGTGAATATGAGGGATATCTGAGTTTCCCGAGTTTCCGACCAGTCCAATGACTTGCCCTTTCTTAACCGTCTGCCCTGGTTTTACTGAGATACTACCCGGCTTCAAATGGCCATACAAAGCAAACTCGTCGTTACCGAGGTCAAGAATGACATAGTTGCCAGCCAATGTGCTACCGGTCAGGCCATCCAGCATATTGGGATCCAGCGGCCGACTATCGGGGATACCATCCTGGATAGTCTCAACTCGCGCATCGGCAACACTGGTCGCGCGGCAGCCATAGCTATACCAACTCCCACATTCGGAGACATCACCATGCCTCATCTCACCCTTTTCATCTAATCTCACAAAATCAATGGCGTATCTTGCCTTCTGATATGGTATGCCGCCGACGGGTCTGATCGCGCCCCGCCGACGTCCGGTGAAACCGTCGCTTACACCCTGTAAGGCTATTCAGACGCCATCGCCCAGCGGGGGACCTATAATCAGGGCCTCGGCGTCAACAGCAACATCGATACCTCCTCCTCGGGTTGTAGCTTCAACTTCAGATCCTTCCTCCCTCAAGAATGAATAGACAACCCGATGTGATAACTCACCGGGCACATCATCTTTGTCTTTGAATTCAAGCAGAAAATGCAAGATCGCTCTCTGCCCTTTGTTCACTATGTAATCACCATCTATGCCTCCCGGCACTCCAATGTGAGACAGGCTCTTTCTCAGCAGGTCGCCCGCATACACTTTGTAAGGACTGCTTGAGCTTGGAATGTAGACCTCGACTTTCTTTACTGAAATCGGGTATTTGTCTATGTTTGTGATGTGAAGTCCATAGGCGAGGCAGGTGGCGTCTCCCATCCGAAACGGAATTGCTTTCTCGTATGTGTCAAGTACAATTTCCCGAGGGCTCCAGAAGTCCCTGGTCATAGCCGGACTAACCCCAATGACCAGTAAAAGAAAGCACAACGCCGCTCTCTTCATGTTTGTTTCTCCTTTTCTGGTTACGGTTATTCGTCAACCTATTGGTCGCGATGTACCATGTCCGGGGATTGGCATGCTAATCCTCTATAATCAGCAAAGGATCTTGAACATATTGTATTTAGAGAATTGATGCTTCATTCTATTTCTTCATACGTAAGACAGCTTATCCAGTTTCACAACGTAAGCAGCTCAAATCAGGATTTATGCTTACCGGAATGCCTCGCGGCCGCCGGTCAGAACGGCTGCCAATCCGCTACGGCTGCCGTCGTGAACCTCAGCTTTGTGCAAGGAGAAACAGATCAATCATTGAAACGGCAATCAGATTCTGCTGACCGAATGCTGTCAAGGAATTGATTTCCAACGATTTCGATCTGCTATGCAACCGCGGGATTTCGCTGGAAATTCGAATTGCACATGAGCTTGGTGAGAGTGATATTGGGGCGCATTTATCTAAGTAGCCATATCGCAACAGATTACAGAATAGGGTTGACGATACAATCGAACTTTTATTTTGGACTGATAAATCAGGTAAGGGTGGGCATGCCAATCCGAGGCTTTAAAACCATTAAGTAACTTGACAAGAATGGCAATAAGGCTTACTTATCGAGTGCTGTAATAACTGTTGCAGGTTTATTGTTAAAAGGCCCTCTATGATTGTCGTGGCGAAAATCGCCAAAGAGTTGAGGGTGGCAATTGAAGATTTGTTCAAATAGTAAAATGAACAACTACAGAAGTCTTGCTAAAGATTATGATTATATAAATCCTAAAGAGGAAATCTTTAGGCAAAAAGGCTTTTTCAGAAAGCTTATCGAAAAATATTCTGTGAAAACATGCCTTGATTGTGCATGTGGCACTGGCTGGCATCTGTTTATGTTGAACGAATTCGGCATTCAGTGTTCGGGTTCCGATTTGTCACCTAAAATGTTGGCTTCCGCCAAGAAAAATCTAAAAGGCAAGGATATACCTTTGCTGAAAGAAGACTTTCGTACTTTGTCTCTTTCATGGAAACAGAAGTTTGACATGGTTATATGTATGACTTCAAGCTTGCCACATATGTTAAAGGACAAAGATGTGATAAGGGCTTTGAATTCCATATATGGGCAGCTAAATGACGGTGGAGTCTTGGTGATCAGCAATGGAATTGCGGATTCGCTTCTGGACGAGAAGCCGAAATTTATTCCCGCCAGAATTTTTAAAGATCGAGCGGTCTACTTTTTCTTGGAATACCCCAGCGAGAAACAAGTGATTTTTAATATTCTGCAAGTTAAGAAAACAAAAGCCACATTCACTCACGATTATGATATAATTCATTACAACGCGATGCGAAAATCTGTCTTGGAAGGATATTTTGCAAAAACGAAATTTGGAAAAACCTTCTACTATGGAGACTACGACTTTGTCAATTATTCAGTTACAGATAGCAAGAGATTAATTGTTATTGCAGAAACGTAATCAATGAATTCGCCACCAAGCTCGCAGAGCCGGGTCAACACCAAAAGCGGATTAGAGAAATCTGAAATCACGCTTTTCACTCTTATCTCATGCCGCGTTTTCTATCACCCAGTTGCGGAAGTCGTCTCGTAGACCCCGCCATAGACTAAGTTAGTCCACATTACTTTTATGTTATGCGATGCCTCGAAGGCCGATGTCCACCGCTTGGCAAGCCGAAGGGCATAGGCAATCTGTGCTCCGAAAAGCGTGACTTTTTTATCCGACATCCTCCTTCTCAATGACCAGCAATCAGTCAAATACTTAAGTTTCACATTACCTGGTTTCTGGGGAGAACGTCACACTTTGTTGGCGTCCAAAAATATCGACTTAATTTGACAAAAATAGCTTAAAAGTTTATAATAATTCGGAAAAGTGGAACTTATATTTATTTAATATCCTCAAAGGAGACAAAATTGGCGGCAGATAAAAAAGAAAACAGGGATGAAACTAACAACGAAATAGATTATGGCACATTTCAAGCCGCGATAAATAAAAGCAACCAGATTGAACAAGAAATTAATAATAATCCACGGAATTTTCTTGTTCTTACCGGGGACAGACCGACTGGTAGACTTCATATAGGTCATCTTTTCGCGTCTTTACAAAACCGTGTTCGTTTGCAGAATTTAGGCGTTCCTATTTTCGTAGTTATTGCAGATTACCAGGTATTAACAGATAGGGATACTTGTGATAATATATCTGAAAACGTAAAACAATTGACCATAGACTATATTGCTACTGGACTTAATCCGGAGAATGATAATACTAAAATCTTCCCTCATAGCCATATTCCGGAATTAAACCAACTCTTATTACCTTTTTTGACGTTAGTAACCAATGCTGAATTGGATCGGAATCCTACCGTCAAGGAGGAGATTGAGGCATCAGGGCAGCAGTCCATAAATGCTGGAATGTATGTCTATCCTGTTCATCAAGCGGCAGATATTCTTTTTTGTAAAGCCAATGTCGTGCCGGTAGGTAAAGATCAGCTCCCGCATCTTGAATTAACCCGCACAATTGCCCGCCGTTTTAATAAGCTTTTTTCCCAAAATATTCCAATATTCCGAGAGCCCCATGCTTTGCTTAGCGACATTCCCTTGATGCGCGGTCTTGATGGTTCGTCAAAGATGAGCAAAAGCCGTAATAATACTATTGCTTTGTCATTATCGGAAGATGAGACAGCCAAACAAATAAAAGCCGCAAAAACTGATTCTAATAGAATGATTGCATATGATCCTGACAACCGACCGGAAGTCTCCAATCTATTACTCATTGCTTCTCTTTGCCGGGGGAAATCTCCAGTGGAAATAGCTAAAGAGATAGGTAATAGTGGATCTTCTAAATTAAAATCATACCTGACCGAATCGGTTAATGAATATCTTCGTCCTATTAGAAAAAGGAGATTACAACTTGAAAAAGACCCTGGATATATACGCGAAATTTTGATTAAAGGAATACAAAGCGCCAGGATTATTGCTCAAAATACATTAGATGAAGTTAGAGATGTTATGGGTATGAGTATTTAAATATCATCTTAATTATGCAATAACTTCCAGCGGCTCCCATCGATTCTCGCGAAGTGTAATCGAATCGGGAAATCGAAGAATATAGGAGTTTGGGGAGAGTAATATTGGGGCCGCCATAGACTTTGAGGACCTTGGCTTCTCAAGCGGCTTGACTCCATTGCCTTAGACGAATGAAAGTCATAGTCTGAACGGGTAGTAATAGACGAGCCCGTGCTCTTACGGATCAATTCGTCAATTCACACTCTACATACAAAGTCGATTCTCCTGGAATAAAGTGGAGAACCGAATTCTGAAATACGCTGATTCCAACTATTCCATCAAAATAGTAACGTCCGATTTCGTGGATAAGCGAAAGATCGTAATGCTCGACTTTCATGTTGTCAAATACAAGATATCCAATCTCAATGGATGTTCGTGACTCTGACCCCACAATACTGGCATCATCGGAAGAATCAACGTGCAATGATGGATAACGTGCACCGGTATCTAAGATAAAATACCCGGGCCCCCTATCTCCAAAACAGGCATTGATTCTGATGCTGGAGCCATAGAAGAAGGGAATACGATCCACCAATCTATTCCTGCTGAACGTGTCTCTCTGGAGGTCTTGATGTTTTGGGTTGAAAAACGTGACTCGAGAGTTTGTAAAATCAACGGAGAAATTGAAATGTTTAAGGAGCTGCCAGCCTATCAGTCCCCCGAAACCGCCGGGGATATCATCACTTACATAGGCAGGGACATTGTGCACAACCAGATCGCCCAGCCGGACTGACTTGACCAGGGCGATCTTTATCACAAGTTCACCATAGAAACTACGCGTTATATGTTCACCTAAAAAGACTAATCCCATCTTCTCTGCGTCCTTTGTGCTGATCATCAATGACCCGCCAAAACCAGTGTCAAGAAGAACCGAGTCCAGATCCCGGCCATCGGCGGTTGCTTCCAGCAAGGCAAACCCCAGGTAATTCGTGAACGGAATGACGGTTGATGTAAAATCACCGGGAATTTCATAAAGGTTGCTGCCTTCATATGAAGAGTAAATCTCAGACAAGTTCTGCATATTCTTCCTATAATATTCCGGCAAATAATCCGACCATTTGCAGGCTTCATTCATAGCCTGACTTGCTTGATCATGCAAGTTCATCTCCTCAAGAGATGCCGCCAGGACAGAATAGGCCTGCGCCTTAAGATGCTGAGAGGCTATAGCTTTATTCGCGTGTACGATAGCGAGACTGTAACGCGTTTTCCCGTATGCGATATTCGCCAGGCCCAGGTGAGCTTCAGGCAGCGTAGAATCCAGAGCAAGCGCTTGCTTCAACCACAGTTCAGCTTCCTGCCACTGACCACATGCAATCTGAGATAGCCCCAAAACCGCGAGAGTAATGGCTGAATCCGGATTTTGAACCAGTCCTTTTTCAGAAAGCTCGAGAGCTGCGAGAGGTTTTCCCGCACGAATCTTGACAATAGCTTGCTCCACGCAATTGTCAGAGATATGCACCACTAAAGGAGAATTTGTATCAGCGGAATCGGGTGACGAGCTTGGCGCCTGGTTTTGTGATGGTTCGACGCGATCATCATCGCTTACTTCTTGCGCTATTATTGCATTTTTTGAAGGCAGACTGCTTGCAACCAGAGGCTGAGTCATAACTATACCACTTAAAACCGTCAATACAGAAAAATTGACCAAGAAATGAAATACGAGTTTGCGGAAGTAGTCTTGAAGACGATAATATTTCTCTGTCAAGATACTTCGACTCCCTGTCAGATAAACGCTGTTTAAATATTCCATAGTTTAACTCCGCAGATTAAATCAGAATACATCTGGGGCCCAATTATAATCTCGAGTGTAATCATTTGCCATACTCTTTAGCCAGTATACTAATTATGCTGTCGATGTCCGTATATCCGCGTTCTTTCATCCTCTTTATATCTTCCCGTGTGATTCCGAAACCGCACACCCACACCATATTTTCTTGTGAGAAATCCATAAAACGATGCCGGTAACAATCCTCGAAATCGCCGACATCCAGATTGAAGGCATGCAAGGTGACAAGGTTGTTGAATGTCAAATCACGGAAACCGGCTTTGCGGAAAGACTTTACGTATTCGGGGGTAATACCATTCATTTTTGCCGAGACAAGCTGTTCAAGTGTGAGATGACCAATTCCTGTCTCTTCGAACTCACGCGCATCGTCCGGGCTGACATTCTGGACCCGCAGTGAAAGCAACTGATTGTAGGACAAATCGGGGTACCCGGCGTCGCGGAACTCGTCCACAAGTTCAGGTGATATACCGAAAACTCCTGCCGAGATCAGTTGATCAACACTCAGACCATGGTACCCGCGGTCTTCCATCTCGGACAGGTACTTGCGGGAGATATCGCGTATGGCCAGGGAAAACGTTTTTTGCCGGTCGTCCTCGCGTAATCCGTAGCGCCCCATAAAGCGCATGTACGCTGTGTCGGGCCGAAAGAACCATTTGCCGCTTCCATCGAAATTCCCGCCGCGCTTTTTCAGCCTTCCCTCAAGAAACAGCGTTCCGGCATCGCGGACGATCTGAAACGAATCCTTTCCCTGATTCATAATGTTGGCCACCTCGTTATGGTCGAGAATATAGCTCATTCCCGAACTTTGTTGGCCATACACCAGAATCTTCAGTCGATCGCCATCCATTTCGGTCTCCCACTTGCCGCGCAGATCACCGGGTTCCGATTCGAATGTCTGCGTTGCTTCGATTTTCTCGCCGGCCTGCACTACCGAATCATTCGAGTCGCCGAACGATCCTAATACGATGACAATTATGGAAGCGATCAAGAGCATACCGGAAATGCTCAGCACCGAAGAGTAGAAGCGTGGTTTTGTCGCTCCGACTATTCGCTGAATGCGACGTTCGAGCGGCGTGCCGGTAAGGGCGGAATTAAAACTTGCCTGAAACATTCTTAACTCCTCCAGATTAGCCAGTGCTCGGGCATACCTGAGTCGATTGCCCGCTCTGAGAATGACCGTGTCATCGCAGCAATCCTCCCGCTCGGTCCGGATCTGGCGGGAAAGCCACCAGATAGCCGGATTAAAAAAGAAAAGTGTTTCCACGGCTGTCTGTATTATATTGACGAGGATGTCATAACGTCGAACGTGAGCAAGTTCGTGCACAAGGATCATCTCTATCTCGGAAGGATCGAGCGAAGTAAACATACTTATAGGAACCAGTATTGCCGGCTTAATCCAACCTACCACACAGGGCACCTTGACTAGAGAACTGTTCAGCAACGCAACAATTCGTCTGACCCTGAATTCATCGCACAAATTCTTGAACCGCACCTGCCACTCGGTTGGTACCGGGGAAGTGCCTCGCCTGACAAATCCACGGGCACGGCGCCAGCCCAAAAAATGGTAGAAGGAAAGCAGCATCACGCCCGCGACCCAGATCATAAAGAAGTACCGACTGATCGAAGGGTCTTTCCACCAGCGGTTTGATGAAGATGCATCATTGATGGGAACGGGGCGGCTAATTGCCGCGCCGACATCCGAAGTGCCCTCTCCACCGACCAGTTCACCTGTCATAGCGGAAACGTATTTCGCTGGACGATGCCCATCAGGCCATACTAAGACGGTTGTCACAGCCGTAACCACTATAACGGCTGCCATGGCGCTGCAAGAAACGGCGTAACGAATCCTTACGCTACTACTCCTCAACAGAGATAGCGCAACGGCCGCGAAAATCCCGATGAGAATCCCCTGCCAGAGTGAATGCATTAGAACAATCGTAACAGTGCGAATATATGGCTCCAACTCAATCAATTGATTCTCTGTCATTTTGACCTCTTTTCCATTTCATCGAGCATGCGTCTGATTTCGGCAAGCTCTTCAGGCGAGACGGGACGCGCGGCCAAAGCCTGAGTCACAAGTTTGCCGGCTGAATTGTCAAATACTCTGGCAAGAAGATGCCTCACGTATTTGCGATGAATTTGTAAATCGGACACGGCTGCCCGGTAAATATGGGCTCTGCCTTTTTCATCTCGTTTGACTAGCCCCTTCTCGGCCATGATCTGCAACAGTTTAAGAATGGTTGTGTATCCTCGCGGGGGTGCATCCTTAAGAAAGGCATGCACTTCGCCGACCGTGCAGGGGCCGTGCTCCCACAGCACTTTCAACAAATCCAGCTCGGCGTCTGTCGGATTCTGCTTATGGATCATCACAACTCTCTACATGGTTCGAAACTTTCAATAGATAATTACGAAGGCCTTCGTAATAAGTTTCGTTTTTTCTCTTCACCTCAATCTGGCACCCAGGACGGCGATGTGGGGAAATTACCCTGCTTAATTGCCTTCCAGCGAGTTCTACGGATTCTCGCGTAGTCCAATTGGATCGGGAAGCTGAAAGCCATAAAAGTCTGTGGAGAGTGATATTGGGGCCACTTCATTTGTTAATAACAGAAAGGTCCGCTAAATTGAGAATTTGAGCCCAAAGATTCTGAGTCCTGAACGGTAAGGGAAGCAATAATAAAGAGTGTGCAAGTAGATGAATTATGGGCATAGACAGATCGGCTTGCCTTTTCATATCTAATTGTATTTTAACAACATACAGAGACCGATGATAGCCAAATGGGCATTAATTTCAGTGGTTTTTTCAAAATTCGGCTTCCTATTTCTTCGCGGACTGGGCTAATATGGATTGACAGCACCTTTTATCCAGCTAAAGTTTTAAAAACATAAAAATATTATCAGCTTTTTCATCTGAATTTCATTTTAAAAATGCATATTCGCTTTTTAAAATATGAAAGGCTCGGCCACAAACTGAAATATGCATACATGGGCCAATGTCTCAATTACCGAGGCTCCCATGCTGAGATTCGACCTATGATAATAATTATGCTATGGTGATACGATCTGGAATTACTATCCGATTATAAAAATCGAAAAGCTATTGCAACTTGGAGAATTTGGATGAATCAGCATAAATATTTGATCTACGTATTTTGTATTACAGTCTTATCTTCTAATCTGTTCGCGCAACTTCCCCATGATGGTTCTGTAAAAGGTCGCATTGTCTCAAAATCAAGCCAACTACCAATAGGCTATGTCAGCGTCATACTATATAATGCGACCGATAGCGCTGTTATCACTGGAACCATGACTGATATTGACGGCAAATTTATTTTGAATCATATTCCTGACGGCAATTATTATCTGGTCATTAGCTGCGTAGGATATATTGACCTCAAACCGGGACCATTTATAATCGACTCCCGACACGAAAAAGGTGATCTGGGGACGCTTTCGATAACCGAAACAAAATTGCTGTTGGATAAAATTATGGTGACCGGCGAGAAGCCCTTAATCAATAATTTTATTGATCGAAAGGTATATAATGTTCAGCAGGACATAATGGCGCACGCCGGCTCGGCCAGTGAGTTACTTCAGAATATACCTTCCGTGTCAGTAGATATCGACGGGAACGTCAGCCTCAGGGGCTCCAGTAATGTCCTTATCCTGATCAATGGGAAAACATCCCCCCTGATGGGCAAAACCCGGGCCGATGTTTTGGAGCAGATGCCCGCCAATTCAATCGAAACGATTGAAGTTATCACCAATCCATCAGCAAAATACAAACCGGATGGAACGTCCGGAATTATAAATCTGGTTCTTAAAAAGAATACTAACAAAGGATGGGGCGGCTCCATATCCGCCAATAGCGGCATCGACAGCCGCTACAATGGAAATATCGGCCTT
Organism: uncultured Ignavibacteriaceae bacterium; assembly: GCA_964452645.1. Lineage (GTDB taxonomy): Bacteria > Zixibacteria > MSB-5A5 > GN15 > PGXB01 > CAYXTW01. The sequence goes on along the minus strand of CAYVMO010000004.1, from coordinate 46,753 downwards.
AACTACAATCCGGGCGGCTTCAATATTTATTCCAGTTACGGAGTCCGTAAGGACAATCGTCATCGCCGGACCGAAGATTCGCGACAATACTATTATTCGGCGGCCGATTCAAACAGCTCTTATAACGGGGATGATCAGACGTTCGATCGACCGTTATCCCACATAGCGATACTTGGCGTTGATTACAATGTTGACGAAAAGACGAGCCTTGGCATTTCAGGAAATTATTTCTATAAGAGCTTCACCCGAACGGGAATCGCTGATAATGTTTCCCTAAATAATTTATCGGCGGTATCGAATGACTACCGCCGCAATCGTTTTGATCCCGAATATGAACGAGAAAACGAAGCGGCCGCTTATATGGAGCATTCCTTTGCCAGAAAGGATCATAAACTGCGCCTTGAATTTGATATCTCCGATCAGCCGGAACAGGAAGATAATCATTATACCAATGTCTATATGGTGCCGAATGATAAGCCGGAATATGACAATGAACGGATAAAGCAGGGCGAAAAGCAAACCCAACTGTCTCTTGAATACATTAATCCCATTTCCGAGGATTTCAATATTGAAAGCGGATACACGCATGAGGTGCTGAAACAGGATTTCGACTTATTCGCCCAGTCCTACGATACCAGCCGGGATATTTTTGTAACCGACACGGCCAGGACGAATCGATTTCTGTTTGATCAGTATATCGATGCTCTCTATTCCACTCTGGAGCACTCTTTCGGAGAATTCAGTTTTTTGGCGGGGGCACGGTTCGAGTATGTGCAAAACAGGGCCAATCTGACAACAACAAATTTAAATTTTAGTAAAGACTATTCCAGCTTTTATCCGACCTTGCACCTGGCCTATAAGTTCAATGAAAACTCCGAACTTCAACTCAATTACAGCCGTCGCACTAATCGGCCCGAAGGGGAAGATCTCAATCCCTTTCCGGAGTACCGTGATCCATTGAACATAAGAATCGGCAATCCTCATTTGCTTCCGGAATATATTAACTCCATCGAATTTGGCTGGCAATTGCGTTACAACCACCTTTCCGTTACCCCTTCAGCCTATTACCGCTACAGATATAATGGTTTTACATTCGTTACCGAAATTGTTCAGGATTCAATTTTGCAAACTACTATGACCAATCTCTCTCATGATCAATCGGCCGGTCTGGAGTTGGTGATTAATGGTTCCCTGGGTGACCATGTCGATGCCGATATCAGCACTAATATATTCTATAATGCGATTGATGCCTCTAATATCGGTTTAAGTAGCAGCAAATCAATCGTCACCTGGAGCGGAAATTTCAATATAAACTTTAAAATGAGACCGGGCACAGTCCTGCAAGCAAACTCCTATTATCGATCGTCACGGCTGACGCCTCAGGGCAGGTATTTGCCGAGTTTCGTGTTGAATCTCGGGGCGAGGCATTATTTGATAAGCGATAAATTGTCATTAATCATGACTGTTTCCGATATTTTGAAAACGCGCCGTCGGAAAATCGAACTACGAACTCCTGAATTGAATCGTGATATCATTTCGACCCGTGACGCCAGGCTATTTTACGCCGGCCTTGTTTATCATTTTGGAGCGTCAGCGAAGAATAATAAGGAAAAACCGCTTGAATTTGACAATAACTCATAGTGTTTGTCCTACTATGATGAGATTAACTTAAAAGGGGCTGCGAGCGATGGCGTTGAATCCGAAATCGTCCCGAAGCTACCCTGATACCGCGGCCTTCGGGCCTGCTCCCGCGCCTGCGGCCGATCGACCTCACCCGTGACCGAGTATCTTGCCGGATTAATTTGTGCTAATTATTGCGGGCAAATAGGGGAATTCCGCAAATTAGGACGATGAGCTGAAGGTAAACAAATGCGAACGCTCTTTTCAATGGAGAGATCATTATCCGAAGGGACCTTGCCCGATTGTAGCTTCCGACAGAAAAGCCGCAACAGCAAAGCCGCCAATGGGCAAATGGGCAGTCCTTTTATAACCGGATTCGCCATGAACAGCAACATCATAAACTTCCGTGACCTTTCAATCGCGAGAGAGATCATCCCGTTCTTGCGACTTAAACTACGCATAATGAATGAGAGGTCCTCCAGTTCGCAGACTAATGGCACAAAGGACGTCCTCATCGTAGCACCGTGTATCGTAGGGGATTGTCTCGCTTGTCTGCCGGCAGTCGAGACTTTTGCAAATGAGAATCAGACGTCATTTGATATAGTCGTGTCACCGGACTTTCGGTCGCTAGCTGAGCGACTCAAGCGGGTTCGCCATGTCTTTGTCGCCAATAGTTCTTATAACACAGTGACAGAAAGGCAGTCCCGAGTCACGCAGAGGTTACCATCGAAATACGACCTTATTATCGTCTTGCGGTTAAGCCGGGAGGCGTTTGACCTGATCAAGCATATTCGATGTCGGAACATAATCAGCAGTGACTCCGTGCTTTCAAGATATATCGTCCACATGGCCAAGAGCAGCCTTCTCAAAAGGCCCGTGATCCAGTCGTGGGAAATGATGTTCGAGGTCTTCGGCTTGAACGGTGTTCCTCACAATGGAAGACTGCCGTCCCTTTTTGACCTCGGCGCTAATGACCTTAATTGCCTGAACAGTTTTTCGGCGCTTCAGGGTCCGGAACGGAAAGTGCTGGTCCACACCGGCTCAGGCTGGCAGGTCAAACTATGGAGTGATGACAGATGGGTCAACTTACTGGAGAGAATCCGTGCATTCGACGCCTGTCGATTTATATTCGTCGGAAAAGGAGACGAGGAAAAAGCTACATTTGAGAGGATCCAGCACAGGCTCAATTTTAAGATTCATTCTCTCATCAACGCTGTGAACCTCTGGGAGCTGTTTCTGGTAATGAAGCGGAGCGACTGCTTCATCGGAATCGACAGCGGGCCGCGAAACCTGGCTCACTATGCGGACCTCAGGAGCATCACACTGCTCAGCCCGGCCGCCGTAAAAAACTTTATGCCTTTCGACAAAAGGGATATAGTTGTCGAAAGACAGAATCGATTTCCGGCGAATATCATAAATACCAGAAGGGGAGCGAGCTTGACGTTGATTGGCGTGGAGGAGGTGTTCGAGGATTACAGGAGGCTGCTCATGAATTTGCGAGAGGTTCCGGGGAAATGAGGAATTACGTCAGGTTTAGGTTGCCTCTGCAAGTATTGCCGCTGAGTGAACGATGACGCTGGCAGCAACTGTACTGACGGCCTTTTTGAGACGAAAGGTCGCGGCTTGAAGAGCATTTTTTTGCAATCCTCCGAAAGAAGTGTGTAATCCCATTGTGGTCTGATGTGTCTGGATTGTTCCGGGAATTTCCTATTGCCGCTTCCGTCTTATGCCTAATAATCTCAGGGATTCGGTTTTTGTTAGAGTTCTTTCCCAAGCTTTCTTCTTAGAATAATTCTGTAGATGTTTAAACAAATCGCTATTAATGTGAATGCTCCCAGCTGCCCTAACATTGCTGAGATTGTCACTTTGTAATCTTCTGTTAAGAGATATTTGGACAAGTAAAATACTACTGGATAATATAAAATGAGCGCTAAAATAAATGCCACTGGCGTGAGATAAATCAAGTCTCCGATCAATTCTCTATAAGCGTATTTCTTGTGGTTGATATTCCTTTTATCTCGCAGTCTTGTCGCGATAAACATAAATGAAGATCCCAAGATCCCTCCAACAACAGCACCATAAGAAATGTATTTCGGAATTTTTGTGAACCTCGAGAAGAGATATGCTACCGAAGGAGTGCAAATAAAAGAGCCTAATTCTGCAAAAATCATCTCCTTATTAAAATTTATGGTAGATTTTTTTATTTTCATAACTTTGTAGCGAGGGTTCGGCAGTTTGCTCGGTTAGCGTCTTGGTGGTGTTCCCTGATACTTCCAACCCGGGCGCTGCTGAAGTGTTTGCGATAATTTCGCCCACAAAATCCCGGCGGGGATTAGCATGGTACTCTCCGGCCAGCGCAAAGGAAAACAGATTATTCAGACTTACCCCCTTCGGTTCACTAAGAACGGTGTAACCGAGATTCCCGTGCACATCAAATTTCTTAAACTGTCGATTAACTATCAGACAGCCGGCAAAATCGGTTTTGCCCGTTCCAATTAGCCGATCCTTCGAAAAGGGTAGTTTGACTTCAGCCGCAATCGCAATTGCGGGTCGCCTGGCCGTTTCTTTGTTGATCAAAAATGTGGCGGTCGCTTCCAAGTCTCCGGTTCCAGAAGCCCAGTGACCAAGCTTTGGACTGATGACAGTATGTGCCACCGGCTCTACGGCGAATTCGAGACGGTCGGTTATTCCATACTCAAAGAGCCACGGCCATGCGGTTTCTCTTCCTTTTGAAGAGGTCCGGAATTCAAACGTGCTTTCAATCATTGCCTTCCCCTGCGCACGCAGTCGCGCCGTATCGGTTTCCAGCGGCTGGCCTGCCATGACCGTAGCGGCCACGAACACTACGCCGACCCGAAATGCTAGTGTCGACCATCTTCTGAAGTTCATCGTTGTCCTTTCGAGTGATTGTGATATCCGGTTGTAGCTTCATACGCGTTCGTGCAAAATGCCGCGCTGATTCGAGGCCTAAAGGGATTAACGGTAAACCTCCTAAGAAGATACCCATTAATCGGTTACTTCTCACAATAAATGTCGTCAATGTTGCCTGTGTATCTCAACTCTCCGTTTCTCATCACCATGCGGCACGGCGCTCAATCCGATTCTCGTGTCGTCTTGAAGCAACGTACGAATCCCAGATGAAAGAACGGTGAAAATCGGTAAGAAATCTACCAGCCGGCTTGGCCTACCCGTTCTTGCTCTATCTTATTACCCTCCAACGAATTCCGTAGTTCGTAGAGTAGCCGGCTACGATCCTAAATTCAAACTCCACGGAAGTTTGGGGAGAGCAATGTCGGGGCCGCTTTGCTTTATTCGATCTGAAACCCTACGCGGAAAGCTCTGTCTATTGTGCCGTCAACGCCGCCATTATTTAAGTAATTATATTTCAATAAGATATGAAATAGGTCTATGATACGACAGGACCTTTCTTCCCCAATTTGTTACCCGCGCCGTACATTCAAACATCTATTCTTCTTTGTCCGTAAAAACTTCAATTATTGGAAGGGAATGCTCCGCATATCGCAGCTATTATTCTATCCCAAACACGGCTTTTCGCACGATGATTTCTGCTTGAAAAGAAGTTCCTGCTTTTGAATTGAGGTACAATGAAGAAGGATGTCAAGTGAAAAATCCGGCTGCTTTTGTGACCTGCGCGTAGGGATGGACGTTGATTTCTTCACGGGATTTTCATATATATTGTTATTTGTGCAAAGGAGATATGGTATGAGAATACTGATCATAGAAGATGATAAGAAGGTTTCGGCCGCGATTGCGAAAAACCTCAGGGCTGAGAGCTTCGCTGTCGATATCGCCAGGGACGGTGCTTCCGGCGAGGAGATGGCTTTCGTCAGCGAATACGACGTCATTATTCTTGACATCATGCTGCCGGGGCAAGATGGCTGGGCAACGTGTCAGAGTCTCAGACGTTATGGTATTCTGACGCCTATTCTTATGCTTACGGCATTGGACGATGTTTCGGATAAAATCCATGGTCTGGAAACGGGGGCCGATGATTATTTAACCAAGCCGTTTCATTTCGGGGAGCTATTGGCCCGAATTCGTTCGCTGGCGCGGAGGCATTCGGACGTCCGAGCCTCGAGCATTGAACGATTCGGGCTGACCCTTGATCTGAATACGCACAAAGCGCGTCGTGGGGGGAGAGAAATATTGCTCACGGCCAAGGAATACGCCCTTCTTGAACTCTTCATGCATAATCCAGATCGGATCATATCCCGACAGGAAATATCCGAGCACCTCTGGGATATGAATTTTGACCCCAAGAGCAATGTCATTGAATCGTTTGTCAGATTCCTGCGTGGGAAAATCGATAAGGGTTATGATCGGTTGCTTATTCATACGGTTCGGGGAGCAGGGTATATTTTCTCGGACTCAACACCATAACAGGCTGGATGTCGGAATGTCGATAAAGGTAAAGATAATTCTTGCCAATTTGGCGGTATTCGGCCTCGTCCTTGTGGCTGTTGCATTCGTCGTTTATGACCGCACCAGAGAAAGCGAATTAGCAAAACTCGATTCGCAACTGGAGGTATTTGCGACCGGATTTATCACCGAGTTTGAGGACGAATCGGAAGGCCATGGTATTCCCGATGAAAACGAATTGCGAATGATGGCCGTGCCGGGTTTGTCCGGCGTCAGGATAGAGCTGACCGGTACATTCGGAAATAGCATTTTCTCAAGAGGATCACTGCCGGCACTTGACAACGAGGGGCTGCAATCTGCGATGGGCGATAAGCCGGAATTCGAAACAATTCATGTAAACGATACCATGTTTCGTCAATTGATTCGGCCGGTCGAAACTGACGAAAAGACCGGCTTTGTACTGCGTCTGGCGGCGCCAATGACTGAACTCAACTCCCGCTTGCGCGACCTGATCCTGGTCCTTATTGTTGCCGTTCCTGCCGCTTTGTTTCTTTCTGCGCTGTTGGTCTATCTTATAACGCGCCTTGCGTTCAAGCCGATGGCGCGGATGGTCGACGCCGCGGAACGGATTTCCGCTTCATCGCTTCACCGTCGACTCGCGATACCTGGCAGCAGGGACGAGGTCCGACGATTGGCCGACGCTCTCAATGAGATGATGAATCGTATTGAAGACGCTTTCAATAGCCAGCGGCAATTCGTCGCCGACGCTTCGCACGAACTGCGCACGCCTTTGACAGTCATATACAGTGAGTTGGAATTTTTGAAGCGTCGCGTGGAGGACGAGAAACTGCGGGACAGTATTGACGCCGCGCTGTCCGAAACGGATCGCCTGTCGCGGTTGGTCGGCCAATTGCTTCTACTGGAGCGAATCGATCGACATAAGCTTGTCCTCGATGTCCAGCCAGTTCGCCTTGATGAATTGCTTATCGATATCGCGAAGCTACTCGAAACGCTGGCCGAAGTGGGCAAAATTCACCTCGATTTGCATGTTGATGAAGCTATAGAAATCGTTGGCGACGCCGACAAGCTGCGGCAAGTGTTTATAAATATTGCGGAAAACTCTCTGAAGTTTTCACCCCGGGGCGGGCAGGTACTCATATCCCTTGGCAAAGAGGGCAGCAAAGCAATGGTAACGATCCGCGATCAGGGGCCCGGTATCGCGGCGGCGGATATGCCGAATATTTTCAAGCGCTTCTATCGGGCTTCCAACGCACGGGCCGAGCAAGAGGGAAGCGGCCTCGGACTTGCCATCGCCAGAGAGCTTGTCGAGGCTCATGGCGGACAAATTACAATCGCCAGTGAACCGAGCGTCGGCACGACGGTCGGGATAAGTCTCCCCATCGACAACTGATTCCCGCCCTCGACCTATCTGGATAAATTTTTTTGCAATAGCAGGAATTACCCGCCTCTTTCATATTCATTTCATCTTGTGATTGTTAAATTCGACATGAAGATAGGCACCTGGGCTTAATGACGCCGGGTGAGAATCGAAAATTATTGACGAAAGGAATGCCAAATGAAAGCACGGACTATTTGGTTGGCCGTCATTTTTTTTCTGCCGGTCGCGGGATTTTTCTTCTCGCCTGCCGGTGCGCAGAAGGCTGGCAGCGACAAGGGAATCAATGCGCCCACAGCGGTATTGACAGCGTTTCATAAAGCCTACCCGAATACTGAAATCAAGAACGTCGGTACAGAGACCAGGGACAGCGCGGTATAGGTATATTATGAGGTCGAGAGTGCCGACAGTAGCGTCCGGCGTGATATTTTGTACAAAGAAGACGGAAGTGTATTTGAGATTAAAGAAAGTATTTCGCCCGGCGATCTTCCGGCGAATATCAGAAAAGCGCTCGACACGAAATACTCTGATGGTAAACTGAAAAAGGCCGAGAAGATTACCCGGACGAATATAGTTGAATTCGAAGTGCTCTTGGAGAATAAAGAGGAAAATATGGAAGTGCTCATTAATTCCTCGGGCAAGGTTCTTTCCCAGAAGGCAGTCTCGGATGAGGATGAGGAATCTGAGGGCGACGAGCCTGAGGAAGACTAACTATGAATCCAAAGCGGTTCACGATATTTGTGACAGTCTGGATCGGCCTTCTATCCGTCAGCGTATTGTGCAATAGCGCCTGCTCGGCAGATTCGACGAGTTGTCCAGTCTTGCATCTTTTCCGATTGCGCCGGGACGCGGCGGTATTAATGGAGAGCGCCGATTCTTTGTATGTCGGCGTTCTCGAACACCCCACTATGTTGCCTTCTATCCAAGCCTTAAGTTCGTATCCGACGCTGACCTCAACGCACCGTTCATCATTGTTCAGAGAATTGGGTCATGACGTCGGCGGGATTGCGCGGGACCCCGTCTTCTATTTCCTGATTGCCGGTCTTATGACAACTCCATCGCTGCTACCACATGAGGACCCCGAAATTAACGAGGAGTGGTCAGGCAGTGGATCAGCTGATCATATTTTTGAGCTCGGCAACACGATTGGTAACGGCATCCTGCCCATCACAGCTTCCGGGATAGCTCTCGCTTACGGAAAACTCGTGCATCGACCAGGGAGCTCGGATTTCGGTTCGGATTTACTGAGGGCACAAATCGTGAACGGCGTTTTAACGCTGGCATTAAAGAGGATTACCGACAGACAACGCCCGGATGGAACACCATGGAGTTTTCCATCGGGGCATACTTCGAGCGCTTTTGCCTCGGTTGCGGTCGTATATCGGCACTACGGATGGAAGCTTGGAGTTCCCGCCCTGGCGATTGCCTCGTATGTGGGGATGTCTCGCTTACAGGAGAACAAACACTTTCTGAGCGATGTCATAGCCGGAGCGATCCTTGGCGGATATATCGGTCTCAAAGTGTCCGACCGGCACGACAGCCCGACAGTGAGTCTTTCCCCTACTTTTAGCGGGATGTCCGGGATTAGCGCCTCCATCAGGTTCTAATCGGAGGTCACCCTATCGATACAGCCAATGTATAAATGGGAATGACAAGCTGCAGTACAGACAATTGCAAATACGAAAGACGGCCCTTGAATAAGATGTAAATTAAGGAATATTTCAGAAGATGCATATTCGGTTGACGATACTATTTTTATTTTTCCCCGTGGTCTTCGACACCTCGTCGTTGGCAGCGGATTCTCTAACGCTCGATCAATGCGTAGCTATCGCCAAAGCCAATAACCTCATTTTGACCATCGCGGGGAGCGATACGCGGGCGGCGGAGTATGCCAAAAACGCCTCCGGTAAAGCTCGATTGCCTCAATTCAGCTTTTCCGGGGGGGCCGGCTATGCGCCGTGGTCTCTCACGTTCGGTTATGATCCGGCAATTTCCAGTGGCGGGGAACTGGGGGTACGTATCATCGGGAAACAGACCGTGTATGACGGGGGAATGCAATCATTGGATTTCCGCCGAGCCGGCTTGGATGTCGATTTTCAGAGGATAGCCTACAGGCAGACGGAGCGCGATCTTATATATGATGTGCATCAGGCATTTATCGAGTTGCTTCGCGCCCGGCAGGAGCAGTCGTCCCGGGCCGAAAGCGCCTCGCGAATATCCGATTATATTGAGCTTGTAAAGCGGCTGAATGCGGCCGGTACGGTGGGGTACACGGATTTACTGAGCGCACAGACTGAATTCACGAATGCCCGGACGGCGGCGATGACAGCAATACAGGCAGCGGCGTTGGCCAAATATCGGCTGGTGCAGGTTATGGGGACGCCCGATGACACGTCCTTCGCGGTCAAAGGATCTCTCGACAGCCTGCTGGTGGTTACGGAAGATATTACCGAGCCGCCTCCCCCGATCGATCCCTCAATCAACCTGGACATGCAGGCCGCGCAGCTCGATTATAGTCTAAGTGATGTTGCAATCAAGCAAATCAAGGCGGAACGAATGCCCAACGTATCGCTGATTGGCGACATCGGGGTACTGACATCACGGCAGAATCTCCAGATGCCGGCCTCGGAACGATTCAATGCCATCGGGTACTCGGTCGGCATCGGCGTTGATATGCCGCTGTGGGACTGGGGGGAGCGGAAAGCACGGATTCAGCAAGGCACCATAGAAAGCCATGCGGCCCTTGACCGCATGAAAATCGTTGGCCAATCAATCCAGGCGCAGTATCGGATGTTGCGCGCTCAGACAGATAATGCCACGCAACGGCTACAGGAAATTCGCCATATGCTCGAAACCGCCCGGCAGAATTATGCTCTTTTCACTGCCAAATACGCCGACGGCGGGGCTTCTGCTTATGAAGTCCTGACTGCCGAACAAGCCCTGACTGATGCGCGTTTATCGGAAATCGAGACACTGGCGGAAATTCAATCCCTTCAGGCGCAATATGAACACCTGGCGGCAACAGGATGGAAAAAAACAGAATGAAAAACTACATCATATGTCTGCTAATCATCGTGGGAGGTATCTTCACAACAGGATGCGGAGGCGCATCGAAAGATCCCGACGATCCTGCCCCCAACGTTATACTTGCCGTGGAAGCGGCGCCCATAAAGACAGGCACGGTCGATGAAACGGTATCGGCAATCGGCCGGACCGCGGTCGCCGATAAACAAACCATCGTATCACCCTTCGCGGGAACGATTGTTTCTGTGAGCGTCCAGCCTGGAACAACAGTTTCTCGCGGCGAGGAAGTGGCGGTGATTCGAACACGAGATTCCGAGGCATCCATTACCGGGGCCAAGCGGCTTCTGGCCGATGCCAAGACCGAGGCGCAAAAAGAGACCGCTCAGAGGGCTCTGGAGGTTGCCCAAGCGAATCAGCAGTTGGTTCCCATCATCGCCCAGCAGAGGGGAACGGTCGCGGACAAGTTGGTTAGCGCGGGTCAGGCGGTCGCGGAAGGGGCCGAGATTCTCCAGCTTGTCGATCTCTCGACGCTCGATTTTATAGCCGAAGTTAGACTGGCCGATATCGGGCCGATCAAGATTGGGCTTACTTGTCGCATCGAATTCCCATCTCTGCCAGACCGAAAATTCTCGGGCACGGTGGCTGCAATCGAGCCGCAGTCGGATATCAGCAGCCAGACCGTACCGGTGCGGATCAGCTTCGCCCGGACTTCCGAGGAAATCGAAAGAAATCTGCGGACGGGAATGCGGGGTATTGCAGAAATTATTACGGGAGTACGGAAGGATGTGCTTTTGATCCCACAGGCGGCCGTCATCCGGGATGACATAACGGGATCGTATCACATCTTCACGATTTCGCCCGATTCATTGGCGATTTCAGTCCCTGTTTCCACAGGTGTGCGGATTGACTCCCTCGTCGAAGTCAGCAGTCCCGGGCTTAAAGCCGGTATGTGCGTCATCGTTGACGGCAGTTATGAGTCCGGTGATTCCATGCGTGTTACCGTCATAGGGGTACCGTAACCGTGAACCTGTTCGGTTATGCATCGAGTCATCGTAAGGCGATTCTCTTTACTGCTGCTGGCCTGGTCGTCGCGGGCGTGGCTGTAACCAAGCTAATGCCGGTGTCTCTTTTCCCCGATATCACGTTTCCGCGAATTGTAATCCTCGCCGACAATGGCGAGCAGCCGGCCGAGTTGATGATGATCAAGGTGACCAAACCTCTGGAGGAAGTGGCAAGCTCCATCCCGGGAGTGGAGATTGTCCGGTCGATCACCGGTCGCGGCTCCACCGAGATTTCGCTGGGGTTGAGTTGGAAGACGGATGTCCGAGAGGCTCTTCAGACTCTGCAAAACCGGATAGCTAATAATCGGAATGCTCTTCCTCCAAGCGTGTCGATCGATGTGGAACAAATGAGCGTCGCGGTCTTTCCCATCCTCGGTTACAGCTTAACGTCCGATAGCATCAGCGCCGTCGAGATGCGAGATCTTGCGTTGTACCGTCTTCGGCCTGCGATTATGACGATTGGGGGCGTGGCGCGGGTGGAAGTCGTCGGCGGTGAAACGCAGGAATTCCGCGTTGTGGCCTCGCCGGAAAAACTCGCGGCCTATCGCCTGGATATCCTTCAAATATCGGACGCTATTGCCAGGACAAACCTGATCTCGTCTCCCGGCCTTATCGAGAACAATTACCGATTGTACCTGTCGCTTGTTTCCGCTACCCTTCATACGGTGGAAGATATCGAGAATGTTGTCGTGGCCACTCGCTCCGGCATGCCTCTATTAGTACGGGACGTAGCCACTGTGGAGCCGGCCGTTGCGCCGAGTTATATCCGCACCACCGCCCACGGGCGCCCGGCGGTGCTGATTAGCGTCGTGAAACAGCCAACCGGCAGCACCGTAGCGATTGGGCAGGCGGTTCAGGAAGCCGTCGCCCAAATCAAACTTCCCCCCGGCGTAGAATTCGAGAACTGGTACGACCAAGGTGGCTTTATCCGGCGGTCGATCCTCGGCACACGTGACGCCATCATTATCGGAATTCTGCTTTCTATGGTTGTCATGTTTCTTTTTCTGCGAAACTGGCGCGTGTCTTTGGTGATGGTCATTGTCGTGCCCCTAACCATCGCGGCCACTTTGGTTTGTCTGAAAATCGTCGGCGAGACGATCAATATCATGACCCTTGGTGGTATTGCCGCGGCGGTGGGGTTGATAATAGATGATTCCATCGTCGTTATAGAAAATATCTTTGCCCGGATCGCGGAAAGCCGGAACCGGCCACCGGCGACGGAGAAGGCGTTTGACGCGGCGGCGTCCCACTCTCTGCGCGAACTCATGCCGGCCATAATCGGCTCATCGGCCAGCACCATCGTCATCAATATTCCTTTGATATTCCTGATTGGTCTAACCGGAGCATTTTTCAAGTCGCTGGCCTTAACGATGATATTCGCACTGGCACTATCATTTCTGTTTTCAGTCACGGTTTCACCGCTGTTGGCCGGTCTCATCTTGAGGAAAAAGGATATTGAGCGTGAGTCGGCTCAGGAGAGACGCGACTCTTGGCTTTCCAGACATTACGCGCAGGCGCTGCGGTTTCTCCTGAAATATCGAATCCTCGTTATTCCGGTGGCCTTGGGAATTGCAGTCGGGGCCTATTTTATCTATGGCCATATAGGCAGCGAATTCATGCCGGAAATGGACGAGGGAACATTCGTTCTCGATTACGCCTCGCCGCCGGGGACGTCCCTCGATGAGACCAATGATATGCTGATGCATGTCGAGAGCATACTGATGGACATTCCCGAGGTGGAATCGTATTCACGGAGAACGGGCGCGCAACTGGGATTCTTTCTCACCGAGCCGAACACGGGCGATTTCCTCGTGAAACTGAAGTCAAAACGGTCGCGGTCGATCAACGATGTCATCGCTGAAGTCCGCAGCAAAATCGAGGCTTCCGAACCATCTCTGCAGGTGGATTTCGGTCAATTGATGATGGACGTCATCGGCGACCTCACCAACTCGCCCAAGCCGATCGAAATAAAGCTCTTCGGCGACGACGTCCACGTCCTGCAAAGCGAAGCCAATAAGGTCGCCGGATTAATCCAGACCGTACCGGGGGTCGTCGATGTCTTCGACGGCATCGTAATATCTGGCCCATCGTTCATTATGAAGGTAGACCCCAATCGGGCGGCGCTGGCTGGTCTGACCGTGGATGATATCGAAGGGGAACTCGAAAGCATGATTCAAGGGCGGGTCGAAAGTTCTATCCCCGAGGGCGAGAAAATCGTCAATATCCGCGTCACATTTCCCGAACAATACCAGCGCGATATCGACCTGATCAAGCAGATGACGATCATCAATAGCGATGGCGTTTTAATTTCTCTCGGTGATATCGCCTCTTTTGAAATGACCGGGGGGCAGGCCGAGCTGGATCGGGAAAGCCTGCGCCAGGTGGTTGCCGTCAGCGGTCGGATCGAGGGAAGAGATATGGGCAGAACTATCAGGGATATCAAACGGCGGCTGTCGGCACAGTTGCGGCTGCCCGGGAATGTCTCGTTGGAATTTGGTGGTGTATATCAGACCCAACAGGAATCGTTCCGCGCCCTTTTGCTCGTAGCCATAGCGGCGTTTCTTATGGTTTTCATTGTCCTGCTGTTCGAATTCAGCGAGTTCACCGTGCCGATATCGGTGCTGACAGTGAGCCTCCTGTCGATAATCGGGGTGGTATCTGCACTATGGATTACAGGAGTCAGTTTCAATATATCGAGTTTTGTCGGTCTGATCATGATTATCGGCATCGTGGCCGAGAACGGCGTTTTTGTCATGCATGAAACGAAACGGATTCGCGCCGGCGGAGTCGACCTCGACACCGCTCTGGTGACGGCGTGCCGGAGGCGCACCCGACCGATCATTATGACGACTTTGGCTGCAGTTTTAGCCTTGGCTCCACTGGCGCTCGCCATCGGCACGGGGTCGCAAATGCAGCAGCCTTTGGCCATCGCCGTCATCGGCGGTTTTTCTGTCTCCAGCATCCTGCTGTTTTTCGTGCTACCTGCGCTCTACCGACTCCAGCACAAATCCAAATAAAGTATAATTATCGGCCGTTATGAGGGGGCCATAATCGGGATCAGGTTTTTTGTTAATTTATCTTGTCTCTGATGCTTAGAGCTATCATTTACGCCGCCGAGTTTTCGATCACCCAGTTGCGGAAATCGTCTCGTAGACCCCGCTTGAATTAAGTCTTTACAAGTCATAATTTACAAATCATCAATATATAAAGTTAAGGCTGACTGGCAATCTTATTGTGCCCAGAATTTTGTTTATTACGTTATAAATATTATACTAATATCTATTATGATATGGCCCGACATCATGGCGAATTAACATATGCAACTGGCGTATCTGCAAATTCAAGGAGATAAATAATGCAAAAAGATTTTCAAATGCTGGAGTTTGATCCGGATCGGAATGCAATTATTAATCCAGAATTATGCGTGCATAAAATAGATTTCCCTGAGCGTGCTGTTGCCTGCTTTTTTCACGAGGTAATCGACAAGATTGTAAGGGAAGAGATGTTTATTCCCATTGACTGTCAGAGGAGCGAAATGGGACCGTTACCCATTTATGAAATTACAATCAATAATAGGAGAATAGCATTCTTCCATCCGGGTCTAGGTGCACGATTTGCTGGGGCGATGGCCGAGGACGTCATCGCTTATGGGGCGAAATTAATAATAGCATGCCGATGGCAGGGAGCTTAATTTTTTCTTCTGCTGCATATTATTAATTTATGCTTATATTCACCGAAAAGGGATGTTTCCATGGCACATGATGAAATTGATATGAAGGCGGCAATTGAACGGCAATGGCAAGCCCTAGCCGACTCCTATCTCCAGTTTCGTGAGCGGCAGCTGGGGTATAATGAGCTCGTGCTAACCCCCGCGCTGCTGGAGATGCTGGGCGAGGTTAAAGATCTCAGCATTCTTGATGCAGGCTGTGGTTCAGGCGATATTGCTCTCCATTGTGCTGCCTGCGGAGCTAAGGTCACTGCAGTGGACATCTCGGATCGCATGATTAAGGAAGCACGCCAACAAGCAGCAAGAGAGGAATTGTCTGTAGGCTTTCTTGTCGGAGACATCGAGGACCTCAGGATGCTTGCGGACAGCTGCTTTGATGCCATCGTTTGTCCGGTGGCTGTTGCAGGGCGCCTTGGTGAGATTATGCGGGAATTCGGTAGGCTGCTTGGAGCAGGAGGGAAACTCCACTTTGGCGATGTCCATCCTATTCTCAATAAGGGACGCCAGGAGCTAAAAGATGGCAAGCCCTGCCTGGCCGTAAGTAATTACTTCGACCGTTCCGTAAAAAGCATTATCAATCCGTTCGGACCTTTGCGCGATGGGGAGGAGATCCCCTTTTTCTGGAAGAACTATACTTTGCAGGATTATTTCGATGCTCTTGCAGACAGTGGGTTCCTTGTGCAGCGGTTCTTGGAGCCTATTTTATCGCCCGGTGTCAGCAGCGATGAGCAGAAGGTCGCCAAAGCCAACTCGTATACATTCTTCTTTCTAATCCAGGCGGTGCGAGCGCATGGTCAGAGTTGACAATATTGGGAATAAGGTTAGCAAATTAAATATTTATAAGTTGTTTAATACAATTTACAATAAAGGTGATGATTCAAAGAATTCGGGGCTTGGAGACCGTTTCAGTGGATGGACTCGATGGACTCGTTAGTTTACTATCAGAAAGATGAAGTCATATGACGGAAGTGAATGTAATGCGCAGGAAACTGTTGGAAACGTTGCCTATCTCAACGTCGTCCTTGCTTGTCCGATGTTGCGAGCGATCCGATATGGATTTGTTTGCGTCATGGCCGCCATATCCGCATCCTTACTGCAGTTTTAATTTTAGTTTTGCCCGGTATCGAGTGGCTGAAATAGATTCATTGTATAGAGATCGTCATAGCAAAGAAGATAGAATTGCCCTGGTTGTTGATAACGCATCTGCCAAGTCGGTTGGCTATATGGCCCTGATAAAAATCGATTGGGAGAGACGCGGATGTGAAAACATGACAATTCGGATTCATCCGGAGTGGTGTGGCATGGGGATTGGTAGCGCAACTCTTGCATCTATCCGCGACTGGTGGTTCCTTGGCGGCATGAAGCGTCTTTGCCTGGACGTTGCCAGTTCGAATGAGCGAGCCATACGATGCTATGAAAAAGTTGGTTTTACCAGATTTGGCGAATTTTGGAGAGAGGCTGCGGACCTCAAAGGCGTGGATTTTACTGATCCGAAGTGGCACTTCCTTAATGGCCACGTGCGGGTTAGATTGCTGATCCCCGAGGTTAGATTCCTTTTGATGGAGCTTAGGGCTAGCTAATGGGATTCATACTATTATGCCACTCGGGATCGAGTCCTCTCGAGTTGGCGCATTTCGTGGTCACATCGGGAAGCTGAAACTCACCAGAATTTGGGGAGAGTGTAGTTGAGGCCGCTTTCTATATTCATCAGGCCGCGTTTTCGATCACCCAGTTGAGGAAATCGTTTCGTAAACCCCGGAGACAACAATAATTCGTTGTAATACAAAGGGATGCCTCATCATGGTTCATCCCGTATTTTTATCATTATGATCTGCATGACAGGAAAGGCCATAGGACTAACTTAAAAAGCGGAACAAAAATTGAATTTAAATTCGGGGCAGACTATTTGAGACGCAGAACTTAAAAAAATGTATAGAGCAGCGCATTTTAACTGAACACCTTCATGGGATTGACTTGCATCGTATCTGATAACCGTGTATATTGGAGATTAAAAAGCAGACACTTTTTGACCATACCGTTTTACTGGAAAATAACGGCAGGAACTGGAGGCACCGGATGCGCGTGTTATTGCAATGGGCAGTGGGACTTTACATCGTATGCATGTTATTTATGGCTATTGGCTGTGGTGGCCAGGATGACAATAGCAAGGCAGATATTAAATCATCAGGCATTACTGTCGGCGTATCACTTCTTACTCGAACCCATCCCTTTTACCAAGATCTTGAGGCGGGTCTTAAAGAGGCAGCGGGTGCTGCCGGCTTCCAACTGATTATCACCGCCGGAGAATTCGATGTCGCAAAACAGAAAGATCAGATCCATGATTTTATCGTCCAGAAAGTCAATGCGATAATTGTAAGTCCCTGCGATTCAAGGTCAATAGGAACAGCTATTGCCGCGGCTAATGATGCCGGCATTCCAGTTTTCACAGCCGATATCGCCTGCCTTGCCCCGGAGGCAAAAGTTATTTCACATATTGCCTCGGATAATGTCGAAGGAGGTCGCCTGGCTGCCCGAGCTGTCGCAGAAGCAATAAATGGGAGAGGCAAAATTGCTATCATCGATCATCCCGAAGTCGAATCAGTCATCCAGAGAGTAAAAGGGTTTGAAGAAGAGATAGCAACCCATGAAGGAATTACTGTGGTCGCTAAACTGTCCGGGCATGGTGTAAAAGATCAGGCATTTCGTACAGCCGAGGATATCCTGCAGGCACACCCCGATTTAAGGGCATTTTTTGGGATAAACGACGATTCCGCTCTCGGTGCACTGGCTGCGGTAGAAAAAGCCGGAAAAGTTGGGGAAGTGAAAATTATCGGATTTGATGCTGTTCCAGAAGCAAGGAAAGCAATTTCCGAGGGCAGGATTTTTGCCGATGTAATCCAGCAACCCAAAAAAATCGGACAAAGTACAATTGCAGCAGTGAAAACGTATCTTTCAGGCGGTGCTATTGAGCCAACTATCCTGATTCCGTGTGATCTGTTTTCACAGCCAAATGCCAACTGATTCTTTTTCGGAGGGCGATGAATTCATCATCTGAAACACAACCAGCAGCTCCTTTTTCTCTCGTGAAGATTTCGAGGCTGAGCAAATCTTTTCCCGGCGTGCAGGCTCTCAAATCTGCCGATTTTGATCTATTCAGGGGAGAAATTCACGCTCTGGTTGGTGAAAATGGCGCCGGTAAAAGCACACTGATAAAGATCCTGACCGGAGTCATTCAACCGGAAGGAGGCGAAATTCTTCTGAATGGTCAGTCGGTTTCATTTCGGACTCCGCTGGAAGGCCAAAAAGCCGGTATCGCGACTATATATCAGGAATTTACTCTGGTACCATCACTGTCCGTGGCCGCCAATATTTTTCTCGGTCATGAATCAACGGAAACCGGCATAATCGATCACCGTTTAGAGCGCCGTAAAGCAGAAAAACTGTTAATCCGCCTTGGAGGAAACTTTAACCCTTCCTCCCTTATATCTGAATTAACCGTTGCTCAACAACAAATCGTTGAAATTGCCCGAGCTTTAGCTCGTGATCCCTGTGTGCTGGTTATGGATGAACCGACTGCAGCGCTGGCACCACAGGAAGTCACTCACCTGTTTGAGTCGTTACAGGAACTGGCAGAACGCGGCATCGGAATAATTTTTATAAGTCATCGTCTTGATGAAGTTCTTTCTATTTCACAGCGGATCACTGTCATAAGAGATGGTGTTACCATCGCTACCGACCGTACTTCCGAATATTCACGTTTAAAATTGATTGAACAGATGGTTGGCCGTTCCATTGATCAGGAATATTTCAAACAGAAGGTCCCTATTGGTGAAGTCTGTCTTGAAGTTCGAGGGCTTGAAGGCGGTATAATCCATGACGTATCGTTTGCTGTTCACCGTGGCGAGATCCTGGGTCTGGCTGGATTGATGGGTGCCGGACGTACTGAAGTTGCAAGGCTTATTTTCGGAGCCGATCCGCGTAAATACGGAGATATTTGCCTGAATGACCGTCACCTTGATATCCTCACTCCCCATGACGCAATCGAAGGCGGTATCTGTCTTCTTACCGAGGACCGCAAAGCGCAGGGATTGGTTTTGGGTGCTTCTGTCAAAGATAACTTTGCCCTCCCGAATCTCAAGTCCTGGTCTTCCATCGGTTGGATTGATCAAAAAAAGGAAAATGAACGATTTAAATATCGAGCATCCAGTCTTGATATTCGTTTGTCGCACTCCAACCAGCGCGCAGAAGAACTGTCTGGCGGTAATCAACAGAAGTTGCTGGTTGCCCGATGGCTGGAAACTAATACCGAGGTAATCCTGTTTGACGAACCAACCCGGGGAATCGATGTTGGGGCCAAATACGAAATGTATCAACTGATCGGCAGATTGGCGGCTCAAGGAAAAGCCGTTATCGTTATCTCATCGGAACTACCCGAATTGCTCGGTATTTGTGATCGCATTTTAGTCATGAAGGGCGGGCGAATTGCCGGGGAAATCGATGATGTCAAAAACGCTACTCAGGAATCAATAATGGCAGTGGCGGTATAATTATAATTGCGGGGTTCTCAATTGAATAATCCGAAAAGCAACGGTACAGCCAGCATGTACCGATTGACCTGGCTCAGCCGGCTTATGTCTGATTATGGTATGATTGTTGTGCTGGCCATACTTTGCCTTCTGTTTTCATTGTTGACAATTACCGAGCAATTTCCGACGGGTACCGATGCCGCATATAACATTATCGAACAAATAAGAAAAAACGTTCGGGAAAATGCCGCAATGTATGTTATCACATCATTAAGCCCAAGTGATAATGAATTTGTAAAGGCACTGAAAGAAAATCTGTCAAAAATAAACAAATATTCTCTTTTCTATATTGCCGGAAGTCCTGCTGAAATACGATCACAGCTGGCTGCACGTGATTCCACAAGATCTATCCCTCAATACATAATCTCAACTCATGAATCCGTGCCCACGGTCGGTATGATCACATCACAGCTGAAATCTTTCACAAATATCACGGTGCTGTCGCCATCATCATACAAATGGCCAACTTTTTTGATGGCTGATAATATCCGCAATGTCGCCAACCAGATTACTGTTATTGCTATTATAGCTATCGGAATGACTATGGTCATTATTACCGCCGGGATTGATCTGTCTGTGGGCAGTATTATTGCGTTGTCGGCGGTGATTGTCGCTTGGATAGTTGGTCAGTTCGGAGGAGAAGAGGCCTCATCAATGACCATGTTCCTCGCTGCTATGAGTGGAATACTGCTATGCGGCGGTGTCGGCGCTTTTAGCGGTTTGATGATAACAGGTTTTCGTATTCCGCCGTTTATCGCTACCCTGGCGATGATGCAGGTCGCGGCCGGTCTGGGTTATATTATTTCCCGGGGGAAACCGATCTATCGACTTCCTGATAGTTTTGTCTGGCTTGGACGGGGTGTTGATCCCATCTTTCACATTCCCTTTGCTGTTATCCTGATGCTCGTTCTCTATATGATAGCTCATCTGGTCATGACTCGTACCACGTACGGTCGGTATATATATGCCGTGGGTGGAAATATGGAAGCGGCTCGCCTTTCGGGGATTCGCGTCAAATTAATCATCTTTTCGGTTTATACAATCTGCGGTATGCTGGCTGGACTCGGAGGCGTGGTTATGGCATCGCAGCTCAAAAGCGGTGCGCCGACGTATGGATTGACATATGAGCTGTATGTGATTGCCGCGGTTGTCGTAGGGGGGACCAGCCTTATGGGCGGCGAAGGGCGCATTCTGGGAACGCTAATAGGCGCTTTTATTATCGCCGTCATTCAGAACGGGATGAACCTGGTGAACGTGGAGAGTTATACTCAAAAGGTAGTCCTCGGTTTGGTAATCCTGGCAGCGGTTCTGGTCGACCGCCTTAAACAAAGGAAACTTAATATAAAAGCTTTATGGCACAATAAAAAAAAGCCGAATATTAATGAATATAAGGCATCAAGCGGTGAAGGAGTTAAATAATGCGTTATTTGTGGTTGGTAGCTGCACTGATAATATTGCCTGCCGTCCCCCTCACGGCACAAATATCCGGGGATACGGCACAAACGACAAATCCAAAACTATTCGTAGTTGGAACATCCCACCTGGACACCCAATGGCGGTGGACTGTCAAAAAGAGTATCGAAGAATATATCCCCGCAACATTCCTTAACAATTACAGCCTGATGGACCTCTATCCTGATTATGTCTTCAGTTTCGAAGGCGCCTTCCGCTATATGCTGATGAATGAATACTACCCGGAAGATTTTGAACGGGTGCGGCCATACATTGTATCCGGCCAATGGCGAGTTACCGGGAGTTGGGTCGATGCTGTCGACGTCAATATCCCATCGTTTGAATCACTGGTTCGTCATACTCTCTACGGCAACGGTTACTTTAAGAAAGAATTCGGCACAGCCAGTCGCGATATCTTTCTACCCGATTGTTTCGGCTTCGGCTATGCTCTGCCGTCAATCGCCACTCATTGCGGCCTGGAAAGTTTCTCCACTCAGAAACTGACCTGGGGTTCCTGGGTCGGTAGGCCGTTTGATATCGGTATTTGGAAAGGAGTTGACGGTTCATCAATAATCAGTGCCATCAATCCCGGCGAATATGTCTCTAAAATCGAGGGGGACTTAAGCCGGGATACTGCCTGGATTAATACTGCGCAACGGCAGGGTGAAAAATCAGGTCTCTATGCCGCGTACAGGTATTTCGGGACCGGCGACACGGGGGGAGCCCCCGATTCAGCATCTGTTGACTGGCTGAGCAAATCGATGGACAGCGATGGTCCATTGCAGGTTGTGAGCGCGGGTGACGATGATTTTGTTGATTTTGTTAAAACCGCTGATCGGGCAAAACTTCCTCTGTACGATGGCGAATTGATTATGACCAGACATGGTACCGGTTGTTATACCTCCCAGGCAACCATGAAACGATGGAACCGAAAAAACGAATTGCTGGCCGATGCCACCGAGCGCGCCTCGGTAATCGCCCGCATGTTCTGCGGACAACAATATCCAGGGGAAATGCTGCGCGATACATGGATACGCTTCCTCTGGCATCAATTCCATGATGATCTCACTGGGACAAGTATTCCCGAGGCGTATGAATATTCATGGAATGATGAAATCCTCTGCCAGAACAGATTTTCAGCTATGCTGACTAAAGCGGTTCAGACTACAGCCGCCTCATTGGATACCCGGGTTGAAGGCGTGCCGCTTGTAATATATAATCCCCTATCGACACCGACCGCAGGTGTCATTGAAGCCGCCGTCCATATACCAGGCTTTAAATCCGAACACGTTCGCGTATTTTCCGGTAAAGAAGAATATCCATGTGATATTGTCACAAGATTTAAAGACTCCGTACGCATTCGTTTTGAGGCAAGTGCTCCTCAAATCGGGTATGCTGTTTTTGACGTACGACCCTCTGACAAACCGAGCCCACTCCCCTCGGCCCTCTCAGTCTCCGAGAAACATTTGGAAAATGAACGATATCGGGTGAGCATTAATGAAAACGGAGAAGTATCATCCATATACGACAAAAATGAATCCATAGAGTTACTTTCCGCACCCGTTCGCTATGAACTCCTGGAAGACACACCAAACCGCTGGCCCGCCTGGGAGATAGATTTTGATGATATCATGGCCCCGCCACTGGATCGGTTTGTCGGGAAGCCGGAGATTCAGGTTGTCGAAAATGGCTCAGTCCGTGTTGCTGTTGAAATCAAACAGAAAACAGAATATTCTGTTTTTAAAACAATTATTCGACTCTCATCCGGAGGAGTTGCCGACTGCGTTGAATTTGAAATCGATATTGACTGGTATGAAAGGGGAAAACTGTTGAAACTGGCAGTCTCTACGACTACTCCTAATGAAAACGCCACCTATGATCTCGGGTTGGGTGTGATTGAACGCGGTCTAAATTTTGAAAAAAGATACGAGGTTCCGGGTCAGCAATGGGCCGACCTGACTTCACCCGATAACTCCCATGGTGTCGCTATCCTTAATGATTCTCGCTATGGCTGGGATCATCCCGCCCCTGAAAAATTGCGGTTGACATTAATCCATACTCCGAGCATAGCCGATGGCTGGGATTGGGTCGGTGATCAACGTTCTCAGGATAACGGCCATCACAAAATCAAATTCGCCATTCAGGGACATAAGGGTAACTGGCGTGAAGGCAACGTGGTCTGGCAAGCGGCAAAACTGAACCAGCCTCTCATGGCATTTCGGACAACGCAGCATAACGGTCCTTTAGGCAGGAATTTCTCTTTTTTCAAAGACCCATCGTTCCCCGGTAGGTGGGATTCCACAATTATGATAAACGCGATTAAAATGGCTGAATACAGCGACGAAATTATCATCCGGGTGCGGGATGTATCCGGGTTACTTAATAATAATAAAAGCATCGCTTTCAACGGGAGCAGACCGCTTATTTCCGCCCGGGAGGTGAACGGACAGGAAGAAGAGATCAATTCGGCCGTAATAGACGGGGGTCGTCTGATATTCTCCCTCACTCCCTTTCAAGCAAAAGCATTTGCAGTTAAGCTCGGAAGGCAGCTCACTAATGCCATTAATACCGCGGCCTCAAAACCAGTTGATCTCCCGTACAACATCGATGGTATCAGTCTGGACGGAGACAGGTGTGATGGCGATTTCGACGGTCACGGCTACACTCTATCTGGGGATTTGCTTCCCGACACGCTCAATTATTTAGATATCCCGTTTATTTTCGGACCAAAAGATGCCGGTAATCTGAATGCTGTACGATGCCTGGGTCAGAATGTGTCATTACCGACAGGCGATTACAACCATCTCTATCTTCTGGCCGCCTCCGTCGATGGTCCGGCTGAAGGAACATTCTTGGTTGACAAGATTAAGGTTACTGTCAACCTCCAGGATTATGCCGATCCGATTGGACGGTGGAACAGCCGCTTGTCCGATGGTGAGCTGGCAGAATCTCCAGATCGTATCTCCCCGGCATATATCAACCGGATGCCTGTAGCATGGTATGCGTCTCACCGGCATACTTCCGATTGCGAAAATGATATTTACCAGTTCACATACCTGTTTATGATAGACCTTAAGATCGCATCTGGCGCTAAAAACCTGGTATTACCGGTAAATGACCAAATCAGAGTCATGGCCGCATCGCTTGTTAATACATCATTCGGTGAAATCGAGCCGGCGCAATCTCTTTACGATGAGACCAGGAACTCTCTCGTGCGTATTACGGCCGATAGCAGTTCTTTTGCCGGGCACGCGACAGTATCATTAAGCAGCCCGATTCCAGCCACGGCGATATATTATACACTTGATGGTTCCGAACCAATGGTTTCATCAGCTCTATATACGGGACCATTAATTCTCGACGCTACTACTACTGTTAATGCCCGCGCAGTTAAAGAGGGATACAACAACGAATATATAGCCGTCAAGACGGTCAATAAACTTGAATTGCGGGATGCCATACAGGCAACTGATCTCACCAGTGGATTGGAATGCAAATACTATGAAGCTGAATGGGAACGCTTACCAGATTTTGATACTGTTGAATTCGTCAAAGCATTTACCGTAGAGACAATTGCAATCCCGAAAATCGCCCGCGAAGAGGATTATGGCCTGACTTTTAACGGGTTCGTAAAGATACCGGTAGATGGTATCTATGCGTTTTCGATAAATTCTGATGACGGCAGCCGCCTGTATATTTCAGATTCCCTGTTGGTTGATAACGATGGTCTTCACGGCGACTCTGAAATGACCGGCATGATTGGCCTTAAAGCTGGATTTCACCCGTTAACCGCCCTGATGTTTCAGAGTAAAGGCGGAGAAGCTCTCGGGGTTTCAGTTGCGGGACCATCATTCCCCAAACAAGTAATCCCGGCGACAATGCTTTATTACAAAAAATAAGAATCGCTTATCCGAGAGGCTGTATGAATTCAGTGCCGGTAAACTGGCCTGAAATTGATCAGATGTGAGATTCTGACTATTTATCTGGAGTTAGGTCAGAGGCACCGCGATTAGTCATAGCATTAATGATAATCGTGAATATGATAATCGTGAATGATTGAGATATAATCTTTGTATTATTTAACTGTCTGTCAGAATATTGAATATTCAACTGTTGTTGGAGGATAATAATGTCTTTTCTGTTGAGAAGTTAGCCACATAAGGTAATGCTATATACACAAATTGCCGAAGCTTTTCTGCACCGAAGGTATACGGGGCATCCATTGTACATTGTACATGGAATTGCTTACCTGCAGGTCTCTTGATATGATAATATCCTAAAATGTCTACTTTTAGTAATTGATTGTTTTCCGACGAGTTCCCCCTGATGTCGAATAGTCTGACCGGACACCAGAAACCAATCTCACAAAAGTTTCCTGGGAGTGCTATTGGGGCCGGTCTCTCTTATACAATCCGAAACGATAACTGGTTAGTTCTGTATTCGGTATGGTCAACCCCGCATTTTTGTATCTTCTTGTCACGCAATAAGATACTGATGTAGGTTTTATCACCATTCGCAGAGCTCCCTGAAGAACTTTCTCTATTGCCTTCCGACTGATAATTCTTTTAATTGCTGATACTGTTTAACGCGTGAGGTTTATCCTTGTCAAACGATCAGCACGACGACAAAACAGATAGCTTCATTGTTCTCTCCGCGGGAACATTAGTCGACCACTATCGAATAATCGAGAAAATCGGCGCCGGTGGGATGGGTGAAGTATACCTGGCTGAGGACACCGAGCTTGGTCGCATGGTCGCCCTCAAATTCCTCCCCCTATATTTATGTCAGGATGCCGACTGCCGCGCCCGGTTCAGGCGAGAAGCACAGGCAGCGGCCAGGCTCAGTCATGCTAATATTGTACATTTGTATGAGGTATCGGAATATCAAGGTCGGCCATATTTCTCCATGGAGATGGTTGAAGGCAAAACTCTACGTGAAATTATAAAGGAAGACAAACTTTCCCTCACGAGCGTTCTCAGTATTGCTATTCAAGTTTGCGCGGGACTGGCGGAAGCTCATGAGTCCGGAGTCATTCATCGGGATATCAAACCTTCCAATATCTTGGTTGACAGGAAAGAGAGGGCGAGACTCCTTGATTTCGGCCTGGCCAGTATATCTAGCGAGAGCAAGCTGACAAGAACTGGCTCAACTCTTGGCACTATCGGCTATATGTCACCGGAGCAAGTCAGGGGTGAAAAGCTTGATCATCGCAGTGATGTCTTTTCTCTCGGCGTTGTTCTTTACGAACTTCTGACTGGCCACCAACCCTTTCGTAAAGATAATGAGGGAGCGACCACTCATGCCATATTAAACGACATACCGGAGCCGGTGATGAGATACAAGTCTGGCTTGCCCGGCGGTCTTCAACACATCATAAACAAATCATTGAGCAAGGATAAGGAGACTCGATATCAGCATGCCGACGAGATGTTGGCTGATCTGAAGCTCGAGTACGAAGAATTATCACGACCCAATGGTGAGTCGGTTGTTTTGACGAGTTTCACGGGTAAATCCGGATGGCGGTGGGCCTCGGCTCTAGGCGTTGTAGCTGTAACTCTAACGGTCGTCACGTACTTGATAGTGACCAGGCAAACTTCCGAGTACATAGTGTCCAAAAGGACGCAGCTTACCTTTCTGGGTGATGCTGTCTTGCCCGCGATTTCACCTGACGGTGAATACCTTGCTTACGTCGAAGGCAAAACGCAAAACGGACTAAGGCCGGTTATGGTCCAGTATCTCGCAGGCGGTGCCCCCATTAAAGTTTTTGAGGATAGAGTGATCTATGGCTTGCGCTGGTCCCCCGATGGAAGCGAGTTGTTGTTCTCGGCATGGAATGATTCCACCCCTGGGATTGTCGTAGTTCCAAGGATGGGTGGCTCTTCCCGTCGATATGACATTTTTGGTGCTGAAGCCACCTGGTCACCTGACGGCGCTCAGTTTGCTACAGTAGGTGCGAATGGCCGAGTATACTTCACTGACAAAAAATCCGGCGACACATCTTCCGTAGCCGGCGACACGACATTGGTTTCAATTGACTGGTCGCCTAACGGCAGACTCTTCGCCCTTTCATTGGCAAGCGATTCCGGATTGCACTTGGCAACGAGCGATGTTCACACCAAGAGGATTAATCCGATAATCGATACGATCCCGGCGATGTACCCGACCTGGTCCTCTAAAGGAGATGCTATCTATTTCATGGAGGACAGAGGTGAGAATCCGCCGAATTTCTTCAAGGTTTATGTAGATCCCAGTACGGGTGAGAGAAAGAGTGAGCCGATTCTGTTGGTTTCAAGCCTGCTGGGCGGACAGTACTGGTATTCGGTATCTGCCGATGGGCAAAAAATGGTCTTTCGTCAGAGAGTCGAATCGTCGAACTTATGGCTGGCACAATTGGATTATCAGAGTGAAAACAATCTAAAAACCACTCGACTCACATCCGGTACATCCGAAGTATGGGAGCCTTCGATTTCTCCCGATGGTAAAAGGATCGCGTTTGCAAAGAAGGTTAAGGAAGAGGTTCACCTTTTCACCATGCCTGTTGAGGGCGGCACGACGAAGCAGATCACGCATACGAACATCAGCAATCGTCTCCCGGTCTGGTCATCCGATGGAAAGAAGATCGCCTATGCTGCAAATAATGGTGAGAACAACTCTGTTTCTATAATCGATACTGAAGGAGGGGTTCCAAAGGTTTTTGAGCAGACCCGGAATACAAACTACCTTGTCTGGTATCCCGGGGAGCGTATTCTTTATAGTTCATGGAATAACTACGATTTGCTCGATCCCGAAAGTGGGGCCATTGAGCAGCTATTGGCCGATAACATCAACGGGTATGTGTCTATTGCCAGGTACTCACCTAGCGGCCAGAAGGTTGCCATCATAATTGCTGAATATGAGGGTGAGTGGCATGTAAAGAAGAGAAATAAGCGGACTCTTTTAATATACTCATTGGATAGTCATACCGAGCTCCAATCTTTTCCAGTGGATCGGGCAACTGACTGCCTCGGATGGTCTCCGAATGGAGAATGGCTTTATTTAACATCGCCCGATAGTTCCAGCACAGTGATCAACCGAATGCGGATTGCCGACGGCCGGGCCGAACCGGTTGTCAGCTTACCGTGGCCCAACGTGTGGGATATAGCTATGGCACCGAATTGCAGTACGTTTGTATGTGTACGAGGCGACCAGCAGTCAGATATTTGGTTGGTTGAAAACTTCGATCCAGGGATATAATGATTGAATCTCTCCGCGACCATCCGCGTTTCCAGGCGTCACTGGTGAATTACGATACCGTTAATTTCCTCTTTCCCGGAACCAAGATCCTTGCAAGAAGATCATCTACTCCCTTAGTTATTCAATTACCTTCCGGTGTAACCGCTGGCGCGGTTCGGGTACGCCGCCTCCCGCCGGGCATAGCCGCTGTCGTTCATTCCGAGCGGTTTGAGAATTTCATGCTCCAGGAATGCTTCGTACGATTGGCCGGAGATTTTTTCGATAATTTCTCCCAGTAGAAGATAACCCGAGTTGCTGTAACTGAATTTGCTGCCCGGTTCGAATTCTAATGGCCAATTTTTGAATAAATCGATCAAGTATTCGGTACTTAACGGCTGCGTCCTCTTTAGGATTACTTCAGGGAAATTCGTATAATCCGGAATTCCGGAAGTATGCGTCAATAAATGCCGAATAGTTATTTTGTCACCATTCGGGCGAGGATAATCAGGGAGATACATAATAATCGGATCATCCAATTTCAGGAGGTTTCTTTCTATCAAAATCATAATACACGCCGCAGTAAATTGCTTGGTAATCGAACCGATGAAAAATTTGGTTTGGGGAGTGTTTGGAATATTAAAGGTATTATCGGCCATGCCATAACCTTTGCTGAGAATCACGCGTCCGTTCCAGGCCACCAAGACCGATCCGTTGAATCCCCATAATTCATGAGCGGCATTAAGATAATTATCCAGCCTATCTTCGATCAGCCGACATCCGGAAAATGTTAATATCATTGCCAATATCATTATTAAGAAAATTGATAAATAATCCCGGCCTTTATTCATCAGATTTACCAAACCTATTAGCGTCTCCATACTTATATTTAATATCATCCTAATAGCGCAGAGAATCAAGATGGAAATAGTGGCTGCATGCAGCAAAAACTATATTGGATCATACTATCGGTTTGTCGATCGGAGCCAGAAATCAACTTTTTCTCAGAAGGTTTGCAGAAATTTCTGTTTCCTGATGCGCTTGGCGTGGGGAGATTTATTGTCATCGGTATTCCGGCTCCGCAATTCTTTGCCCCTTTTGTAGGATTCGTCGAGATAACGTGTGGTCTGCTGATTGTTATCGGATTGCTTACACGAGTGGCGGCGACTCCGCTCATTGTGACTATCTCCGTAGCCGTTCTCACAACCAAAGTTCCCATGCTGTTTAACAGGGGATTCTGGACCATGGCCCATGAGGCGCGAACCGACTTCGCCATGTTATTGGAATTGCTTTTTCTGCTTTGGGTCGGGGCCGGAACATTTTCACTCGATTATCGGCTTATGTCGCATCGGCAAGAATACACCAATGGATGAGGTGGTTTCGGGTTGTGAATCACCGGGGAACTGGCCGGGCTTTTTTTGCGCGCCGATCCGAATTATCGATGATTCCACACTATTGAGAAGCTGGTTCCTCTTTTAAATATCCTTGATATTCAGACAGGAAGGGGCGATATTCAACTGTTTTAATCGCATGCAGGATGAGGCGGATTTTTATGGAATCGAAAATTGGGCGTTCATAGAAGTAATTGAAAGTCGGTGGCTGTGAAAGTTGACAAATCGAAATCCCGATCGGGGAAAGGAAACGTGCCCGACATCATATCCGCATCAATTTCTGATACGCTTGCGGTACTCCACGTAAATCCGGAGACTGGTCTTTCTTCCAATGAGGTGGAGATACTAAGAAAGGAACATGGCTACAACACTGTGGCCGAACAAAAAAGACACCCCGTTCTCGCGTTTCTTAGAAAATTCTGGGGTCTTTCGGCGTGGATGCTTGAGCTGATTATGATTCTGTCAGCAGTGCTTCAAAAATACTCCGACCTTATTATGGT
This sequence comes from uncultured Ignavibacteriaceae bacterium, assembly GCA_964452645.1. Classification (GTDB taxonomy): domain Bacteria; phylum Zixibacteria; class MSB-5A5; order GN15; family PGXB01; genus CAYXTW01. The sequence goes on along the minus strand of CAYVMO010000004.1, from coordinate 16,407 downwards.
AAGCGCGTTGTTGATAATCAATGCCGTGCTGAGTTTCACGCAGGAGCGACGAGCGGCGGGAGTCGTGGAGATGCTCCGCCGTCATCTACAAGTCGGCGCGCGTGTCCTGCGCGAGGCGAGGTGGAAGATCATCCCGGCTCGAGAACTGGTCCCCGGGGATATCGTCCGTGTCCGCACGGGCGACATCATTCCGGCAGATATCAAGCTTCTGGACGGAACGTTGAGCATTGATCAGTCAGCGCTTACCGGTGAATCGCGGGACGTGGACAAAGCACCTGGCGAAGTGCTTTCGTCGGGTTCCTTTGTCCGGCGGGGTGAAGGCGATGCCGTTGTAATACTGACCGGGACGAAAACGTACTTCGGACGCACTACCGAACTCGTTCAACAAGCGCGCCCGAGGCTCCATATCGAGGATATCGTGGGTAAAGTTGTCCGCTGGCTTTTCATTGTTATCGGTGTGTTGCTGAGTGTGATAATAGTATTGTTGATTGTTCGGAGAGCACCTATCCTTGAGATGGTTCCGCTCCTGCTTGTCCTGCTGATGAGCGCCGTCCCGGTTGCCCTTCCGGCAATGTTTACCGTCAGCATGGCAATCGGGTCGAGAGAATTGGCAAAACGCGGTGTGCTGGTCACCCGTCTCAGCGCTGCCGAGGATGCTGCGACAATGGACGTCCTCTGTGTGGACAAAACGGGCACGATAACGATGAACAATTTGTCTGTAACGGGTGTAATCCCGTTCGAGAACAACACTGAAGCTGAAGTCCTTTTTGCGGGCGCTCTCGCATCGCAGGAAGCCAACCAGGACCCGATTGACCTCGCATTTCTCGCCGCCGCGAAGGAACATCACATCTTTGACCGTTTTCCCGAGGTTGCACCGGTGTCATTCACGCCATTTAACGCCAACAACCGGCGGACAGAGGCCATTATCGAACAGAATGGGCAGCGTCTGAGAGTGATGAAAGGTGCCGTGCGGACTATCGCAGAGGTCTGCGAATTTAAGACACCGGCAATCAAGGCGTTGGAAGATTTGGTCGACAAATCGGCCTTGAAGGGATATCGAACTCTGGCGGTGGCGCGTGGTCCCGAAATGGGCCCTCTCACATTGGTCGGATTGGTGACCATGAATGATCCACCTCGATCAGACGCCGCACCACTCATCAAGACCCTGCATAACCTGGGCTTAAGGGTTAAAATGCTCACCGGCGACGCGCTGTCGGTCGCCGGCGAAATCGCTCGCATCGTCGGTTTGTCGGGTATCCGGCGCATATCAGACTTGAAGGCGGCAAGTGCTCAATCCCATAATGAAGCGATTGATCTTTTAAGGGGAAATGATGGTTTTGCAGAAATATATCCGGAAGACAAATATACGGTGGTGCAGGACCTGCAGACCAGAGGACATATAGTCGGCATGACGGGTGATGGTGTCAATGATGCTCCGGCTCTCCGTCAGGCTGAAGTTGGGATCGCTGTCAGCACCGCTTCCGATGTTGCCAAAGGCGCCGCGAGTGTCGTTCTGACATCGCCGGGTTTGACGAATATTGTGGCGCTCATCGAGCAGGGACGAACAATTTACCAGCGCCTTCTGACATGGATCATCAATAAGATCAGCCGGACGATCCTGAAAGCTTCCCTGGTATCCATTGCCTACATAGTGACCGGCAAATTCATTATCTCTGCCTTTGCCATGCTGCTTCTGACCTTTATGACCGATTCCGCGAAGATATCTCTTGCCACCGATCATGTTCGACCGTCCGGGAAGCCGGAGACCTGGAATATTGGGGGATTTATCCTGGTATCGGTAGTGCTTGGATTGGCTATGCTTCTGGAAGCTCTCTTTCTCCTGTACATTGGATGGTCGCATTTCGGTCTGGCATCCAATGAAAATATGCTGAACACCTTCAGCTTCTTGACCATGCTCTACATGGCGGTATTTTCCATCGTGTCGGCACGCGAACGCGAGCACTTCTGGACAACTATGCCCAGCCGTACTCTCATGACTGCCCTGATAACAGATTCGCTTATCGGCACTATCCTGACCCTGACGGGTCTTCCGGGACTGATGCCCCTGCCCTGGTGGCAGATGTCGATGATTTTTTGTTATGCAATGGTCGTATGCCTTGTTGTTAATGATGCCCTGAAAGTGGTGATGATCAGACGTTTCGCCACAAATTGATGACGGAAATCCGGGAATCGGCAGGAGTCAGGAGACTCCTTTCCGATGGTTACTATATTTGTTGCTTTAAATCCCAAGATTAGGCGGTGCCTGCAAATATTAGTTGACAGAAGAATCCATCGACGTAGAATACAGACACGAGAATATCTCGTTGTCTTCGTGGGTGCGGACTTGACCGAGAGTCGCTGGCACCGGACGAACCATCCAAATGGAAGGACAACTGAATGTACTATTCCGTGGATATCTATCCGCAGCTCAACTCGGCGCTGGCCGAGTCAATCGACTCAATAAGAAGAGCTTTTGATCCAAGCTGGCGTTTGATCAAACCGCATATCGACATTTGCTTCCCCGCCACCAACAACCTGGAAGAACAATTGCTGGCCGACCACGTTAAACGCGTATCGAGCAATTGGAGTCCATTCGTAATCCAACTGGGAGGCTTCTACAGATCTCGTGATCACTGGCTTTTTCTTATCCTGAGTGAGGGGACAGATAAAATAAAGAGACTGCATCAAGAAATGTATACCGGGTATCTGGCGAAATACAGAAAAGAACCCGGGAAGCCCGGCTCCGATCCCAAATCACATCTCGGTCTTGGACTGTTTCTCAAAGAAGGGCGCACCTGGGATTGGAGGAATCCTCGAGAATCAGACTTTGATCGCGAGCGCTATGAACAGGCATTGAGACAGGCGGAAGCGATGCCCCTCCCGGCCAATGTTCTGATCGAGAAACTACATATTACGGCGATTCCCGATGTAGTGACCGAATGGACGACCGGAAAGCGTACCAGTCTTCCCGAGGATGCGGAAATGATCGCAGTGAGGGAATTTCGATTAGGTCAAAAGGATGAATAACAGTTCGAAGCGCTGACCTGGCTCGCATCATTCCTTGATTCTATTTGTCAGGCGCGGTCATCCATTTTGCCTTTTGGAATGGTTATCAGTAGCGGCAGGACTAGCGGTCTTTCAGCACGTTCTATTGCTTTCCATCATCTTCCGCCGATGGTGGCGTAACCTGACTACACTGAAAGGCTTTTAGTTTGAGTTTGCACGACGCGAGGGACGCCCGCATTATCAATCCCGTCAGGCGATGCCTGAGCACTGGCCGAGGCCATGCTTCGAATTATGTCTCATCCGGAACTCAAAGAATAATTTGTTAAATCCAAAACAAAAGCAGCTGAGCGTTATGATGTAGAGAACTCGGCGAAAAAGTTGATTGGGCTATTTCAGGACATTATTAAGAACAGCTAAATCGGCTCTGATTTGAAATAGCAATTATAAAAACCGGATTTCTATGTGTATGATTATTTTTACTCGGATACCGGGGCAAATGTTCATATAAATAGGTCGGTGATGCCAACTGATTTAATACTGCGGGAAATATTGACATCGGGGGGATATATTTGGGACAGGATGAGCTACATATCGGAGTCGATTGGTGGTGCTGTTAGACGGTCCGGTCGACCATTTTGTTTCAAAGAGAGCAACCACAAAGACCACAGTCCGTAAACGGCGAAAGTGGGGAAGTACAACCGAAGAAGTTCGAAGTACTGTAGGCCGGGAAGAGTCGGGATACCGACGACAATCAGGATGATAAACAGTAGCAGTACTGTGTAATCCCGGTGGATGTTTCTAATTATATAGAAGGCGGCGGGCACAACCAGGATGAATGAGTATGTCTTGAAACGTGGCACTATCAGCGCATACACAAGACTGGCCATGAATATCAGTATGATTATCTCATCGGTTCTTTCACGAATACGTTTGAGATTGAAGCGTCTGGCAGTCAGTATCAGAACCATGGCCACGACAGCCACATAAAGTATGATAGGCAGCCAGGCGGTGACGACTTCCGGAAACGCGAAGCGATCCAGCCACCTGGCGCCGTCCTTAAAGAGCGCCAGTATGGTGGGATTGGAGTCAAAGCCGCGCTCGTCAAGCCGCACGGCTGCAGCCAGGAAATGTATAAACCTTGCCGGGTTAGGCAAGTAGTTGGCGAGCAGAGTCAGCAGGAAAGTGCCGGCCGACACCCCAAGATAAAACCATCGCTTTTCAATCCTGACCAATGGCAAGAGCAACAGGAAGGCCATAGGCGTCCATTTGAAGATAGAAGCCGCCAGCACCAGGGCGCAGAATGGCCCTGGTCGTTTTTCCTTGAGAAAGTAGAAACCGGACCAGAGAAGTGTCTGTTCTATGATGGAGGCGTTGCCGGCGCGCAAATCGAAGATAATTGGTGCCCCGAGGGCGAGCATCATAAACAGATAAGCCATCCAGGCCGGATCGTTTTTCATAAAGTGTTTCCGCCACACGTAAAGGAGCAGGACCAGCAAAACCACCTTGAGGATTAACCATAGGGAGGCCGCAGTTTCATAGGGGAAGTCCGCCAGCAGCCCGAAGAATGGTAGCGTTATAGGGGGATAAAGAAAGGCATGTACTTTTTCAGTGCCGGCGGCCTGTTTGATGGCATCATGATCATAGGGATCGCCCCCCTGATTATCGACATGGGCAGCCCAATAGTATGCTTGGAAGTCCCACTGGGATGTCTCACGGGTGATGAAGATGTAAACGATGGCAATGGTCATCAGAACGGCCATCAGAACGACCAATAATCTGCCGGTGAGCTTACTCAATGGGTCCAACGGATAAACTCCCTCCGAGAAGTCGCTTCCGTCCAAGTATTTCGCTCCTCATGTGTATATTGAGTTACGATCGGATTTAACCGGGCTTCCCAATCTCTGCTCGGCGATTTCCTCTTCGGGATTGTCATACGCCAATACCGAGTCCGAAAATAACAAGAAATATTTTTTATTATTTACTCCGATTGTTTATGACTATCTTCCGTCCTTATCACCTGTCAAGATATAAGATATTTATAGGCTATGTCAAGGAGGTATCCAGCTTTTGGTTGGGAAACGGAAGATCTTACTGCACCCGATTAGTCGAGCTTATTTCAAAAAAGTCTTACGCTAAAGCTACAGCTTACTTCGGCCCGGGGGCAGCGGGCAATAGCCCAAGGCCGAATGTGGGTAATTCTTGTCGTAATATTCGATCCATTGATCAAGTTGTTTGGATGACTCGGTTATGCCCGGCCACTCCCGCAGCCAAAGCGACAGCCAGGTAATAACCAAAGCAGATGGAGTATTTTAGATGAGTAAAGCAATAATATATTAGTGCCACTGATGTCTAATAATGTGACAACAAAATATTCCATGTAAGTCGTTTATTTATAATGATTACAGCCGGCGGTCGACGATTATGGTGGCCTTCTGCTCAGATTTGGCTTATATGACATTATTTAAGGCCATTTCATAAAACTATAAGCTCGTGTGGTACAATATGTAAGAGGCCGCATGTTAGCCCGCGAGGTGGTATGCGAATTATTTTTAATTTCCCCGGAAATATTATATTTGAGTTTCATGTCGAGAGAGACACCGGCAATATCAATTCCATCTAGCGATGCCGCAGCTCTGGCCGTGGTCATGCGTCAAATTAGGTCTCAACCGAATCTCAAAGAAGAATTCGTAAGATTCAAAACAACGGGGGCTGGGCGTTATGATGTAGAGAACTCGGCGAAAAAGTTGATTGGGTAGTTTCCAAAGATCTACCAAAGCAGTTGAAACGGGTGCCATTCTGAATGGATAGCGACAGTAATAATTTTATCCTTGATTTTTATAATAACAGAATCAATAGAATTTACTTTTAAAATACATTATTCATGCCACGACGGGCTTAGCCGCGCAACGTCCCGGGCAAACGGCTTTGATTAGTTTGGTGATGGATTAATTTTTCGAAGGTAAAAACATACCTGATCACCCTCCTTGCTGTCATTCAAGGCCTTGGCTTTTCTCTTAAATATTTCAATATCGTTTTCTGTAAATATTGATTTTTCCATGCTTTTTAAATATGACCTTTCATCCAGAAGCGGAATATTTTTAATATATTGTTCACTGCCCAAAAATTGAAATGCGGTTGAATCAAATTTAATATTCTCGATTTCAAATCCGGTCTCTTCAGCGAGGAACTCGATACTTTTTGTGGAATGCAGGAACAGATGACGGGGAGCATCAAGCTGCACCCAGTTTGTTCTATATTTCTGCCATGCAAAAGAGGAGACAATAGGGATACGTATTAAAACTAATCCATCAGAGACAATTCTATCATATAGTGTCTTAAAACAGGTTCGCGGGTCGGCCATATGTTCGAGAGAATGATGCAACATTATAAAATTGAATTCATCTTCCAACTCCCGAAGTACCCTTTTGAATACTATAACACCATTCTTATAATAAAGGTCTTTGTCGATATAAGGATCGACTCCTGTTAAACGTGAGAATCCCTCATTCCTTAGATTGACAAGTAAGTGCCCGGTACCACATCCTACATCCAATATCTTGGAATCTATTTTAAGTTTTGCCGGTTTTATCCAATCCGGAAGTTCAGGATAACCGAATTTCAGAACCATGATTTTCCCGAATATACTTTTACCTTCCAGATAATAACGCAATCTTTGACGTTTAAAAAAATATTTAAAGGGATTTGTTTTAGATATATTTACCTCAGAAAACGAATAATAATCTTCGGGATAATATTTATCCAAGTCCTTGGGAATCTCAGAAATCTGCAAACAGCCGCATCTCGAACATTGGAAATACTCAAATTCATCTCTGTAGCCGAACGCCATCTCACGAGCGATGTAAATGTCGTTATGGTTCGAATTACCGCATACTCTGCATGTTCTAATCATTCCAAAGCACCATTATTATGAACAAGCTCAACATTGACGACACATTCCATACAAGATAAGGGAAAAAACAGGTTTGCCGGTCTTCAGCAACATACAGTGCATTTGAGTAGGGTTTGCTAATGCTTGCCTTTACGTCGTAGGCTTCAAGAATCATGCAGATTTTTACCTTAGGCGGTAGCTTCCGGCGCGCATCAGGATTAATTTCTTTTATAACTACCATTAGTGATATTCCCGTTCTCACAATGATATCTCCTGCGAATGATTAAATTTACTAAAAGTATTTCTCAATGTAAACCGTAATTATTTTCGATATCTTCAAAAATGAAAGTCTATTTACATTTTTACTCCTTCATTCCGCCTCCTAACCCGCTTTAACTTGGTGTCTCATTTATTTCGGCGCAGTGGGGATTAGCGTAATATTAAAGTAATGTTCAATAATCCGGCAGGAGAACAACCTTTTTAAGTCGTTTGACTATAATAAGTATGACCTCTAGATTTCAAGGAGATCGTTTCCTGAACAGATTTTTCCCCCCAGGGGATCCTTATATTGTTCGGCTTAAACGTATCACCTTGTACAACAACGGATAAGGGATTATGCATTTGGCTACTGCGAGGTACGGAATTTGCCTTCTGTTTATTGAAAAAACCCATTTTAATATTATTTGAGTTTACAGGAGTATGAAAAATTACTAACATGGGGATGGAAATAACGAATGACTATTACGTAAAATGAATAATTGATGTGCCGATTAGATAAAAAAGATAAAATCATAGGGAGAACTTATGCATAATATTAATTTTGCGCGGCTATCGCGCTTAGCAGTATTTTTGGCTGCCATATTGGCTTTTGGATTGGCTGCTCATGGCGCCGAACATACTATTACTTCCCTTCCTTATACATGCTCCACGCCGGGTGATACCTACCGACTATCAGGGAATCTATATGCTCCCGGGCGAGCCCTGACAATCGAGGGGGCGAACGTTCATGTAAATGGCGGCGGTGATACCATCTGGTTTAATACTGCGGGAAGTAACAGCATCTGGGGGATATTTACGCATGATATTCCCTGCACGATTGAATCGCTGACCGTTATTCAGTTTTCTGAAACCGGTGATTCTGTTCAAGGCATCCGAGTGGGAGGTACCACAGAGGGAGTCGATATTCTTTATTGTAATGTTCATGTCAAGGGTGCCGACAGCAGAAATGTCTATACCGAGGGTGTGATTGGCCTTAATATCTATGGCGGCAATTATACCAGCTTTGCGAGAAGATTCGTTAGTCGTGGGTGGAATTACGCTGCATGCTTGTTATTGAATCAACAGGTTGCGGCTTATAATGGATTGGAATATGATTATAATTATCGAGTCTGTAATATAACGATTGATAGTTGTCCTCATACCGGAATTGTCGTCTATGGAAAATGTATCATTGATTCGAATACCGTCTATGGCAGCGCCCGCAATGAAATGTATACGTATCCTTCGGATCATTTCCTTCACTCGGCCGGCAATGCCTTCATGATTGCAATTGATAATATAGAGAAGGGGACTAAGGTCAGATGGAATAAAATCAGGAACAGAACAAATCACCATGGATGTCGGGGAATATATGTCGGGCAGGATGTAGCTTGGCAAAGCAATCATGGCTGTGAAGTCGCATACAATGATATTGATGTTTCACAGGGATTCGATGAGCACTATGGGTGGTCTGAATGCAGTTATGGAATCAGGGTCCGGGCGTATGCTACGCTTGACAGCGCTATGATTCATCATAATTTGATTAAAGTTTATGCCAATAATGATGATAATGATAGTACGGCCGGACACGGATGTACCGGTATTGCCTTTTCTGCCAATGGAATAGGAGATAAAATCTATAATAATCATGTTGTCGCGCTGGCAAGTCCCTATGAAAATGGATTGTACGGAGGCAAGTGTTATGGGCTGCTGATTGAACACGGCAATAAACCGTCCGACACCGGCAATATTTCATTCAATAATTATTTAAGTGCCAATACCGCTCCTTTAAAATTCGGCAGCGATAATTGTAGTGACTGGGGCGCCGGAAGCAAATGGATAAGTCAGGGTGATACGATTGTTTTTGCCAGTCCTACTTACACAAATCAGTATGGTTTTAAAGGTCCTGTGTCATTGGGCTTTGGAAGTTCAAATTGTTATGATAATATTCTCCGGGATCCCATCTTTATATACGATTCTACGATTGCAACGGCCAGTTCCTCGGGAACCCAGGAAATAACAACTCAGAAAACATTGAAAATATCTGTTATGGGAAATAACGCTCTGCCGGTCCGCGGCGCTTTCGCCACGGTAACGAATGATCTGGGTGATGTGGTCATGTCGGAGATGACCTCGGTTTATGGGCGATGCAGCAGTTACGTCTACATTCAGTATGATCGATGGTCAAGCGGCAGTCATTATGATTCGACCTATAATCCTTTTACAATTGTGGTCAGGAAAGGGAATGATAGTTCGACCGCAACTCCGGTGATTTCTTTTTCGTCTCCCGAGGTCAGCGTTACCCTCGCGGCAACCGCCGGTGAGGAGGTTTCCGATTCAATCCCGCCCAATTCGATTGAAGATCTGGGTGCCACAACCGGCGACGATGCTGGTGAAATAAAACTGACATGGAGCGCCACCGGCGATGATGGTGATATTGGCGGAGCAAGCGTTTATCTTATTAAATATGCAACTTCTTCGATAAGCGAATCCGACTGGAATAGTCTGAATACATGCGATAGCATTGTTCTGTCGTCGCCACTGCCGGCGGGGGATCTGATGGCCCGCACGGCAAAGGGATTAGACCCGGGCCAATTGTATTATTTTGGCCTGAAGGCGTATGATTATGTCGGCAATATTTCCGGCCTTTCCAATATCGCCTCCGCCGTATCTCAGACCGATTTTTCGCTTGGCGGCGACGAGCCTCCTATAGCTACCGTCAGCCCGCCCGATGGTATGGAACTGAATACTTATTATCCGACATTTTTAATAACAAATATTGATACCCTGGACGGTAATATTTATTACTTCGAAATATCTTTAAATAATGATTTTGTGATGCCGGTAGTAAATTCGCCTCCGGTCTTGCAGGAAGACGGGGGCGTGACTTCCTGGGTTTGCGATACGAAACTGTCGGCCGACGTGCTCTACTACTGGCGTGCCGGAACTGCAGATAATGAATATAGTAATGTCTCAACGTTTATTATTAAACCGAAAGTTCACGCCTACCCGAATCCATTTCGACCCGCCGGCGGTGAAGTCGCGACTTTTACGAATGTTCCCGTGAATTCGAGTTTGTATATAAAGTCCGTATCGGGAAGTAATGTCCGTTACTGGACCAATAACTCCGGAAACGATATAATATGGGACGGCACCAACGAATCGGGCAATCTTGTTTCCTCGGGAACCTATTTATGGTTCATTGGAGGAACCGATATAAACGGCAAATTAATCTTGATTAGATAAAAACAGCTGATCGGGAATATTGGAATGTGGTTTATCCGCGCAAATCGGCCTCGTTTCATGTCTGCCGAGATATAGGCAATTTAAAGAATGTATGACGTTAGCTGAATACCGAATAGTCGTTATTATATTAACAAATTCGTTAAACATGAGTATAAGAGATATGAAGTATCGCCAAATGTAATGAGGGTATGACATATTGGGATGAAAATTTTACGCTTGACATCAAAAAGTTATATTATTTGAGTACCGTAAAGATCATGACCGACTGGAAGGAATAACTTTATGACGAATACGAAGCCCGAGAAATCGCTTGATCTTGGTGATATTATATCGGTTGCCTGGAAAAGGAAATGGCTTATAATCTTACCGTTTATTCTGGTGACCGCTGTCGCCGTTATCGGTTCTTATCAGTTGACGCCGGAATACCAGTCCTCGGTCATTGTCGGGCTTGGTGATCAGATCATGCTCTCCGATCAATTGCGCCGGCTGATCGGCGATGGACGAAATGGCATTGAAAGCGATCGCTATCGGTATGAGCAAATACAGGGTCTTCAAAATGAGATAAAATCTTCTCCATTTTTGAAGCAACTTATGATAAGGCTTAAGTTCGACCAGGATCCGACGCTCGACCGTGAAGCCAGGCAAATGGCCTTGACCAGCCCTGAGATGACACTGGACGAGGTAAAATTCGAGATTTTTTCTAATCTCGTTCGCGATCAAATCGATGTTCGGTCGGTCGGCATGAATCAGGTCCGCGTGAGCGTTAATTCGTCCAAGCCGGTAATGGCCAGGGACATGGCGCAAAACCTGGCCGAAATATTGGTCGAAGAGAAAATGAAACAGGCGCTGGGATCCGTCAGAACGTCACAGGAATTTGCTCATCAGCAATTGGAGAAGTACGAAGACAATTATCAGACAAAGGTTAATGAAAGAACGGAATTTTCGAAAGAATACCTTAAGGTGCGAGTTGACGAGTCTATCAGTTCATCTGATAATCGTCGCAGCATTAATTCCGAAATCGAGAGTGTCAAGGCTATTATTAATGAAAAAGAAACTCAGGCGGCTCAGTTGTTGGGGCAAATTTCAAAAATTTCGGACAATAAAATAGCACTGAATGAGTCCGGCGATCTGAAAAAGCTGAAAAAAGAAACCGATTCCCTGATAGAAACCGTCAATGATCTGATGCTTGAATACGCATGGAATACACCGGAAATATTGAATTATAAAACACAGGTGTATTCATACTTCGGACAAATCGAAGATGAAATTAAAAATCTGGTTCAAGTCCAGTATGAGTCTTTTGATAAAGGCACTCGTGACAAAATTGCTTCATTATTTAATGACCGGGCCCAACTTGATCTGCTTTATTCTGAATTAAATAACCTGAAGCTGGGCTCTGCAGACCTGGAAAATAGGGCCGGAAAAATGCTGGAATATCAGGCCAGAATGGATCAATTTGATCGGGAGGTGGCCGCCGCCAGAGAGCTTCGCGACAGATTCGCAGAGCAGCAGGAAAGCTCACAGATTTCTATGGCTCTGACCAGAGAATCCGGTTTCAGGATTATTGAACCCGCCAAAATTCCTCGTCAGCCTTTCGCTCCAAACCGTATCAAGATAATTATTATGGGAGTAGCGTTGAGCCTGATGATCGGTGCCGGCGCGGTTTTCCTGTCCGAATTCTTCGATAAATCTTTTAATACCGTTGATGAAATCGAAGAAGTTTTGGGCCTTCCGGTAATAGGTGTCATCCCCAAAATAGAATATCTTAAAAAACTCGAAAAAAAATAATCTATTGATGATGATGGGCTTCCTCGCTTAGGCGAAAACCTGCCGGCGAAGGCGAGATGTGGCTGCAAAACCTTAATTAATTCCGGGAGCGGTCGGTTATACGAGTTATTGGCGAAAAGCATAGAGTTGGATATATCAACAATATAGCTTTTTCCGCTGCAATATTATAGATTGAATTTGACGATAAGGATAAATATATTTGGCGGAATAAGACTGGATATCCCATTGATGGATATAAGCTTGTTGGAAGCAAATGTTAATTAGGTCGGATCTCATCTGATGCCGAAATCTGTTGCCAGCGAAGCAAAGCTGATAGTTCGCCATTCATCCATATATGGACTCTCCAACATCCTTGGCCGTGCCGTCAGCTTTTTATTGCTTCCTTTATACACCAGATTCCTGACACCGGCCGATTATGGTATACTGGAATTAATTCATCTGACCACAAGTGTTATTTCGCTCGTGATCGGGCTCGGCATTGAGGGTGCCGTCAGTCGTTTCTATTTTGATTATGATAGTGACGACAAGCGAAATGTTGTTATAAGCAGTGCCGTTGTCGGATACGGTTCGGTGGCTGTTGTTCTTGTCCTGAGCATGCTGCCATTTTCCGGTTTTATGGCCAAGACGATACTGGATTCATCGGAACGTATGCCGCTGTTTATACTGGCTCTCTCGGCGCTGGCACTGGGAATCGTTATGCCAATCTTCTTTACCTATATGAGGGTTCGGCAAAAATCGTTCCAGTATATGATGACAAATGTGATTATGACCTCGATCACATTAACTTTGCACATTTATTTTATCGCCTTTGCCAAATTAGGGGTTTTTGGATTACTCCTCTCGAACCTGATTGTTACTTCTCTTTTTACCGTTATTCTGGGCATCATTACTTTAAAACAGACCGGCTTTAAGGTTGATTATAGACTTCTCTGGGATATGCTTAAGTTCTCATTACCGCTGGTTCCGGCCTCTATTTCCGGCTTCGTCGTGCATACCTCTGACAGGTATTTTATTAAAACATATTTCGATTTGACTTCCACCGGTCTTTATTCGCTGGGCTATAAATTCGGCGCTCTCATCAATGAACTTATCACTTCGCCGTTTGTCCAGATATGGAATCCTCGGCGATATGAGTTTTTCGGCAAGGAAGGATATGAGATAATTTATGCCAGGATATTTACTTATTTTTGTTGTGTGACTTTTTTCGCCGGACTCATGTTATCTCTATTGTCAAAAGAAGTCATATATTTTATGACCACCGAAGCTTTTTGGCCAGCCTATAAGATCATACCTCTTATTGCCCTGACCCAGATTGTATTTTCCTTCTCATATCATTTTAATGTCGGAATAATAATGGAGAAGGCCACAAAATATCTCGCCTACATAAATGTGGCCAATGGCATCCTCAATCTGGTATTGAATTTTATCCTGATAAAAAGATATAATATCTGGGGTGCTGCCCTGGCGACCCTGATCTGTTTTATTTTTAAAGCATATATGACATATTATTTCTCCAATCGTTTTCATAAAATTTATGTTGAGTGGTACAGGATAATAATGCTGTTTGTAGTTTCAATAGGTTTATACTTTATTGGCATTACGATAAATACCGGCTCGATCTGGATTGACATGGTATGTAGAATATTTGTAGGATTCGCATTTCCCGTCGTGTTATATTTAATTCGGTTTTTTGATTCCGAGGAAATCAAACGATTCAAACATATTATAAAAACGAGAAAGCTGGATTTTGATTAAATGGTTCAGTCTTGATTATGTCTATATATAATGGAATACATCAACTCCTGTTCAGGTCCAAGGATATAATTGACGGCACCGGTATCTATTCTCGTTACCGGAAATTAAAACATGAACAATATTTATCCGGACGGGAATTGCAGGCTCTTCAGAATCAACACCTCCGGAGACTGCTGTACAAGGCACAAAAGCATTCTCCGTATTACCGAGATAAATTCCGGAAGAACGATATAATAATTGATGAAAATACCTCCGTTTCCCACCTTCCCCGGATACCTCTTTTGACCAGAGAAGATTTGCAAAATCATTTATCGGACATATTGTGCGATGATGCGAGCGATTACCATAAAAACTCCACGGGAGGTTCGACCGGAAATCCCGTCAACTTTTATCAGGATAGAGGATATGAGCTTTTTTCCCGGGCCTGCAAATTACTCTATTATGATTGGATGGGAATAGAACCGGGCTGCCGCAAAGCGTACTTGTGGGGCATGGACAGGGATTTACGTTTCTCGACGCGATATGAAAAAATAATGATAAAGATAGATCGAGCTTTATATCTCAATTCGTTTTCGATGACGGATGAGAAAATATCAAAATTCCTGGAGGCTTTAAATAAGTTCAAACCGCATTATATACAGGGTTATGCCTCATCCCTCCATTTGATTGCCAGACATATTAACCAGACCAAACCGTTAAGATTCAGGCCGATCGCGATTCGTTCGGCCGCGGAGATGCTGTTCGACTTTCAGCGAACCGAAATCGAAAAAGCCTTTGGGGCGCCGGTTTATAATTTTTACGGGTCTCGCGAAATCAGTTTCCTGGCATCGGAATGTTCAGTACACGAGGGATTACACGTGCTCGATTCGGGGAGAATTATCGAGATTGTCGATGAGGGGGGTCAACCCTTGCCGGACGGTACACCGGGATATCTGGCCATAACCGATTTATACAACATTGCTTTTCCCTTTATAAGGTATATAAACGGCGATATTGCCATGTTTAAAGATCGACCCTGCTCATGCGGTCGCGGCTATAAACTTCTTGAAAATATCCATGGCCGGTCATCGGATATTATTACCATTGACGGGCAATATATTCATGGTGAGTTTTTTACACATTTATTTTACGGGCATCCCGATATCATTCAATTCCAGTTAATACAGGAAACTCCGACACACCTTCGGCTTCTGCTGGTCAGCGACAGGAAGGATCTTAATACCGATTATTTCAGAAACAAAATTATCGAGAGAGTCGGCGACAATGTCATCCTGAATATAGAAATGACCGATCATATACCGGTCCTGCCTACCGGTAAATATCGCTTCACGATTTCAAAACTGAACAACGGCGGAAAATGATATATTTGTTTAATTATAATCTCATGACGACTGATGTACTTTAATTCCGGGCTCGGCGGGCTTTCCTTTAAACAGGTAAATTTTGTCATGAAATCTGTCGAAAATAGCATTAAATATTCGTATAAATACAGGATCGACACCCTGACCTTGAAATAGAAGTTGATTTTAGTATATGTGCGGCATTTAATTACAGACAGTGAAGCGTCTTAATATTTTCAAAAGACAGAGATATTTATGCATAAAAAAATAGGAATTCTCGGGGGGATGAGCGCCGAATCGACCATAGATTACTACCGGCTTATTACGCGCACCTATACCGAACGTTTCGGCGATTATAACTACCCGGAAATCATTATATACAGTATGACCTTCCAGGAATATGCCGACTGGCCTCATGAGGGTCGCTGGGATCTGATTGAACGTGGATTGAGCCGGGCGGCCCGCCGGCTGGAGGCCACCGGGGTCGATTTTATTATTATTGCCTGCAACACGGTCCACGAAATTTTCGATAGAATAAAGGCCAGTGTCAGTATCCCGATGATCAGTATCAGTGATGCCGTCCTCGAGAAAATCCTGCCTCTGGGAATAAAAACGGTGGGATTATTGGGCACGAAAGTCACGATGGAAAAAACATTTTATCAGGATACTCTAAGCCGAAAAGGGGTCAGAGTTATTGTTCCCGACCCGAACGACCGGCAATATATCGACGACATTATTTACAGCGAATTTGTCATCGGCAAGGTCAAAGACAGCTCTGTCTCCGGATTTATAAAAATAATCAGGAAGCTCGCCGACGATGGCGCCGAGGGGATTATCCTGGGGTGTACCGAACTCGGTTCGTTGATTAACGAGGAGAATTGCGGAATGCCGGTATTCGATTCGACAATCATTCATGCCATTGCAGCCCTGGACTTTGCCATAAAACAGGATTGACGATAACCCATAAATACTTACTCATTTTCTGCCTCTTTCGGGGAAAAAAACCGTGTAACCGGTTGTGGGGGTTGATAGTCCGATGAATTGGGTTCGTTTCGCATATTTTAACATCTTTTTTTTTATCTTCCCCCCTCAATAAATACTGTGGGAGACAGACCGCCCCATATG
>CAYVMO010000003.1:154970-221270 GCA_964452645.1 uncultured Ignavibacteriaceae bacterium | reverse complement strand
CACTGATGAATAAGATTCTCGTTATGCGGCAAAATCCGCGCGGCAATCCCGAACCGCCCCGATGCGCGACAGATAACCTCCGCGGTATATACGTGCTGGCCGCCGGCCCCGCTTTCATTCCGGCGCTGCGCTATAACCGGATGATAATTGTTCATCTGCTCCAGCGAATTCAGATTTCCCGAAATCACTTCGATATGCACGTCATCGGGCGATATATCACCAAGACTGACTTTCAACGTGACCGGGATTTTATCGCCGACCTTGGGCGATTCCTCCATCGTCGGCGTTTCGACCTCATCGACACTGACCCGCTTCCAATTATCCCGCAGGAAAATCTTCCACCGCGCGACTTCTTTGGCGATTTTGTAATCCTCGGCGGCATACCGTTGCGACGCCTGCATGGCCGGGACATAAAACATGTTAGCGTAATCTTTCACCATCCGCTGAGCGCTGAAATTCCGGCTGGTCGCGGCAATCGAATTTTTCATAATCTTCACCCACTCGAACGGGAATTTGGCGGCATTCCTTTTATAGAAAAGCGGGATGACTTCTCTCTCCAGAACATCATACAATATCTGGCTTTCGATATTATCCTGATTGTCGAGATTTTCATATTCCTCGCCGTTTCCTATTTTAAAACCGACCTCAGGACTGTAATTTTCGCACCACCAGCCATCAAGAATGGAGACATTAACCGCCCCATTAAACGCCGCCTTCATACCGCTTGTCCCCGAGGCCTCCTGCGGCCGACGCGGATTATTCAGCCAGACATCGATCCCCTGCACCAGATACCGCGCCACATTGATATCGTAATCTTCAAGAAACACGATGCGTCGTCGGAAATCTTCCTTCGCGGATATTTGCAAAATATTCTTTATTATTTCTTTGCCGGGATTATCCAGTGGATGAGCCTTTCCGGCCAAAATTATCTGAGCCGGCATATCCGGATTGGAAAGAATCGATTTCAACCGCTCGACATCTTTGAAAAGCAGCGCCGCTCTTTTGTATGCCGAAAACCGACGGGCGAAACCGATGGTCATTATCTGCGGATCAAGGACTTCATCGGCGATTTTTGTCTCATGAGCCGTGGCTCCCCGACGTACCAGCTGCTGACGGAGCCTTTTGCGGGCAAAAAAGATCAGACGCTCGCGCCGTCGCTGATGAACCCGCCATAATTCGGCATCCGGTATTTTATGAATACTGTCCCAGCCTTCAAATACACGCGGCTGATCGGTAAATTTGGGACCAAAATATGTATCGAACAGGTCCTTCATATCATGGCTCAGCCACGAGCTGACATGTGCGCCGTTCGTAATCGATGTAATCGGCACTTCCGCCGTCGGAAGATTCGGCCAGATGTTATGCCACATTTTGCGGGTGGTTTCACCATGCAGTTTGGAGACACCGTTGGCAAACGAAGACAATTTCAGCGCCGCGGCGGTCATGTTGAACGGTTCGTTTTCGGTTTCAATCACTCGGCCGATAGACAAAAATGCACTCCAGGTCAGGCCGATCGATTCGATATATCCTTTCAGATATGTTTCCAGCAGCTTCGGATCGAACTGCTCGTTACCGGCCGCGACCGGCGTATGCGTCGTAAAAATCGTCGTCGACCGGACAACCTGCAGCGCCTCGTCAAAACTCAGTTTGTCGTTATTGATAAGGGTTCTGATGCGCTCCAGAAGCAGAAACATCGAGTGCCCTTCATTGATATGGTACACCTGCGGATAAATCCCCAGCGCATGCAGCGCCTTAACGCCGCCGATTCCGAGAAGTATCTCCTGTTTCAGCCGTGTATCTTTATCGCCGCTATACAATACCGAAGTAATTTCGCGATACTTCGAAGGATTTTCCGGGATGTTGGTATCCAGCAGGTACAGCGGCGTAATGCCGACCATCACGCGCCAGATCTGCACATGCACCGGCGTATCCGCATAATTCAGCGAAAACTTTATCGGATTTCCAGCACTGTCTTTTTCCAGCACCACCGGCATATGATACCAGTCGTTTTCTTCATACCGCTCCTGCTGCCAGCCGTCGGACGAAAGAAACTGACGAAAATACCCGTATCTATAAAGAAGACCGATAGCGACCAGCGGAATCCCGAGATCGCTGGAAGATTTCAGATGATCGCCGGAGAGAATCCCGAGACCGCCCGAATAAATCGGCAGTCCGGTATCGATTCCGTATTCACACGAAAAATAGCCGATCCTGGCGTCTTTAAAATCCGCATGCTGCTTACCGAACCATCTTTTGGCTTTGAGATAATCCTGAAAATCGTTGTACACACGATCCAGCGTCGCCAGAAAAGCCTCGTCCTGCGCCACTTCTTCCAGCTTTTCCTGGGGAAGATAAGCCAGCATCTCGATCGGATTCTGGTAAGATTTTTCCCACATTTCCGAATCGATACGGATAAACAGCTTGACGATATCCCAGTTCCACGAAAACCAGAGATTCATCGCCAATTCCCGGAGTTTATTAATTCTCTCGGGAAGATTGGGCAGGACCAAAAATTGCTTTATTCTCATATTCGCCTTAATTTTATATTATTTCCTAATTACCCAAAAATTATCGGCCTCTTTACTTTAATCTCGACATTATACCATTTGAATTTATCAAAAGCAAAATGATTATTCAAGCCGGAAAAGAAGAATACTCGATTCAGCCCGGAAATTTCATAAAGTCGCCCGAATTTGAAACCGAGAAAAATGCGGCGAGAATACAAGAAAGCTTGCCGATATTATAAAAATAGGCTATTTTGAAAAAGACAGTGAAACGACGAAAAATTTTCCTTTATGATAGGGACTAAATTATGTCGGAAAAAATGAAATTAGGTGTTCTCACCGGCGGCGGCGATTGCCCGGGTTTGAACGCGGTTATACGCGCGGTCGTTAAGACGGCTATCAATGATTATGAAATGGAAGTTGTGGGATTTTCCGACGGCTACGACGGATTGGTTGTCAATCGTTACCGAGAACTTGATTCCGGCGATGTCTCCGGTATATTAACGCTTGGCGGCACCATTCTGGGGACCTCCAATCGTGCCGATCCATTCAATTTCCCGGTTCTGCAGGGGGATGAATATATTTATATCGACCGATCCTCACAAGCGGTGCAGAATTTCGAAAATCTCGGCCTGGATGCGCTGATTGCCATAGGCGGGGACGGCACCATGGCGGCTTCGCACGGCATGGCGGAAAAAGGCATAAACATTATCGGCGTTCCCAAAACCATCGACAACGATTTATGGGGAACCGATCAAACGTTCGGATTCGATTCGGCCGTTACTTCGGCCGTCGATGCCATCGATAAAATACATTCTACGGCGCAGTCCCATCACCGCGCGATGATTGTCGAGGTGATGGGGCGCTATGCCGGATGGCTGGCGCTGGCTTCGGGCATTGCCGGGGGTGGCGATGCCATTCTGATACCCGAAATTCCATATCATATCGATGTCATCTGCGATATGATTAAAACCCGAAATCGTAAAGGTAGAAATTTCAGCATTATTATAATCGGCGAAGGTGCCAGACCTGAGGGCGGCGATGTTGTCGTTAAGAGAATGGTGAAAAACAGCCCGGATCAGATTCGGCTCGGAGGAATCTCGAATCAACTGGCGGCGCAGATTGAAGGTATCACCACTCTCGAGACTCGCGTAACCATTCTTGGCCATCTACTGCGCGGGGGAACGCCGACCGCGTACGACCGTATTCTGGCCAGTCGTTTCGGAATCGAGGCAGTCCGCCTGGCGGCGGAGAAAAAATATGGCCGTATGGTTGCTCTAAAGGGCAGCGAAATCGATTCGGTACCGATTCAGGAGGTCGCCGGTCGGATACGAAAAGTTACGATTGATTCGGCACTTTTAAAAACAGCTGTTTCTCTCCACACCTGCCTCGGCGCCAATGACTTAAGTGTTCTCGAAGAAAAACCGGTTACGATAGAATAGATGTAAATAGAGTTTTCGGGAAGGTTTGACTATGGATAATCAGCCAAATGAAGACCATATGAAAAATTCATAAGGCCATGGAATCATTCGAAAAACATGGCCCGGTGACATGCCCGTCTATTTGATATACACAACCTCTACTTCCAGCCGTACTTCTTAAAATCTATCCTATCATTATCTCCGAACTTTACTCCCTCATTTTCCAGCAACGATTTCTGCAGTTCGTAACCCGAGCCCGGTTTTAATGATATCTTGCCCTGGGAGTTGATTACACGAAACCAGGGAAGTTTCTCCTTTTCCCAATAGATATTAAGTATCCTCACGACTTGCCGGGCCGCCTGCGGATTTCCGGCCATGGCCGCAATCTGCCCATAGGTGGCCACTTTGCCCTTCGGGATTTTTTTTATCGTACTTATTATTATCTGACTAAGCAGCGCAACCATACTGTTACTCTTTTTTCGGTTTGCATTCGGCCGGATCGACACCCGGATTCAGGCTCATACTCTCGGAATCACTGAGAGGCGACCATTCACCGATATGCTCGGTGTATATTTTGCATGGTCCTTTTGAGGTCCAGCGTTCATTGGAATTGTACGTCCATTCCATATATTCCGAACCGCCCCCGCCGATGGTCGTAATCAGAAAACGATTATTCAAATATCCTATTGCCGAGGCCTGCGCCGCCGGAGTGGCATTATCACCGCCGGAAGGATCAATGGGTATCCAGCCATAATTGGGCAGGTAGACTTCCACCCACCGGTGGAAAACGTCGTCGGTCGAGGCATCATCGCCGCGAATCACCACCGATCCGGCATAACGAGCCGGGAGACCGGCCGCGCGGCATAAGGCGATATAAACAAAGCTGTACTCGGAGCAGGAACCAGTGCCGCGTTTGAGGACCGTCGGCGCCACATTCCAGCCACCGGCGAGTTCATACTCCATGTTTGCAATTACATAATTAAACAGCTTACGTGCAATCCGGTAACAATTGGTTTCGTCCCCGACCACTTTTTTTGCGGTTTCCTGGATATAATCATCGCTCACCCAGTATTTGGTGTCATCACTTAAATACAATTTGCTGACTTCTTTCGGTATATCACTCAGATTGCCGACATTTTCCGGAAATATAAAAAATCTCGTCTTAAAAAGTTCGGCTTCGGTTATCATCACGGCCGTCACGAATTCCCCGGTCGGGATATTCTCATAATGAAAATGCGCCACCTCCTGTCCCCAGCGATCGGTCAGAAAATCGGTCGGCTGCGGATCGAAGGTCGGCGCCGACAATAGCTGTTGGTAAGGTAAATCAACCGGCAGAGCGATATAAATATCCAGCGAGATTAATTCCCCGGGACCGTAATTGCGCACCTGATGCGTATATTCAAGCTTTTGCGCCTTGCCATCGGTGCGGCTATAAGGCTCTTCGTCATGCAAAATTATTTGATATAGACTGTCCGATTGATAATCGACATTCCAGAGATACTCACCGTCATAGGCCAGTCCGCGAGGGAATTCGGAAGGCGAATCGAAAGTCACGATAACATTTCCATTTTGCGGATCGACCATAAATATTTTATTGTCGGTTCTATCCGACACCCATAGATAACGACCGTCATAAGCCAGACCGTACGGGCTTCTTGATGGTGAGGGATGTTCGGTTATGGTCGTTCCGTCTTCGGTGGAAATCTGGAATAACTTGTCCTGCTGATAATCGGCCACCCATAAATATTTGCCGTCCCAGGTCAGACCCTGAGGTTGGCTGCAGGGAGCATAGATAGTCTTCTCGATTATCTCAGTTTCGGGATTTAATTTAAAAACAGCCTGCTCTTCGCCATCCAGAACCCACAAATATTTACCCTCCATTGTCAGACCGCCGACCTGGTATCCGGGCGCCTCAAGGACTTTTTTAATCTCGCCATTGTCGGGATCGATTTGATAAAGAGAGTCGCTCTTGCGGTCTGCCACCCAGAGATACTTGCCATCATACGTTAATCCGGTCGGGCAGCTGCCCGGTGTCGGAAACTGCTTTTTAATACCGCCGGTTACCGCAACAGCAACATTCGCCGCAAATGACAGCATTAAAAATAGCAAGATCTTGGCCAAACTGATTGTTTTCATGTTATACTCCAAAATAAAATATATGTGTATGGTTTGCGCATCAGATATAACGATATCATTTTTTAAAAAGGACTTCGAGTATTTATAATCTGCACTACCGGAACAGCCGCGTATAGTCGTCGTATTCGATTACCGGCCAGGTCTCGGTTTCCAATATCCCCAATGAATTAATTTCCGATGCAATCTTAAAGGCTGCCGTTGGGTCATCAGAGTTAAACAGCGCCAGATAATCATATCGGCCAAGCGTTGCATACAGATTGTCAATAGTGATATTATTCCTGCGAAAGACCTCAAGCGATTCGTTAATGCGCATCGGCAGATCGGAATGCAATTTTTTGGCGCTCGGATTGATATTAAGGGCCATGATAAAAGTTGCCATGACTTTTGCTCCTTATATAACGAGATTTATACAGGAAGTATAAAGGATTCGAAAGAGATAATCAATGAAAATATGAAAAGCCCGATGATGTCCGTCAACGACGCATATAATCAGGCGAAGGATGGTTTTTTGAAATTAATTTTCTATCTGATTCAAATGATTGCTTTAAGGCATAAAATCTGAAAATTTCTTTTTCAGGCCTTCAAATCGGCTTTTATATATAACGAACGTTTCATCCAAATCCGGCTTTCGGCAGTAAATACGATTGTTATCTTTACTTTCTTTCGCAAATTCAGCCGAATGGGTAGAGCCATCATCCAAGTAGATATTTATTTTAAGTGAAAAATTCTTAAAATCGACCAAGCCGCTGTCGGCGGCGTTTACGAAATCATTGGCAAATGTGTTACTGACTCGTCGTACATAGTTAACAACTATCGCCGAGTCGGCCAGAATACTGTCTTTGTACGGTTTTTTTGATATATACCAGGTCGAATCCGAGGCCGACATTCTGATGCTGTTATCGGGATAAACCAACTCGATTTTCGCGACCGATTCCGGGCTGAATGAAAATATGGTCTTATCCAGCCATTGGGATTTCTGCCGTCGGAAGGTATAGGTCAAAAGGCCTTCAGCCAGATAGACTTCGTCGGAATCCGGCTTTCGGATGTATGTGTGAGTTCTGTCAGAGGCCACTTTGCCGATAATGACCTCGCTTAAAAGACTATCATCCTGATAAAACCGGACCAGATTGCCGCCGATTTTATCGACCATAAAATCGCCCTGGCGATCGACATTTTCGGAAATCACTTTACCGACTCGAATTCCGGCTGCCGAAGAGAGCATATTTCCGACCGCCATACTGTCGGTCCGACGAGGCAGCGGGTCGAGCAGATACCATCGACCCTGATCCTTTTGAAAGGTCAACGTATCGACGCCGTTTATGGTTACGATTTTTGTAATTTGATCGGCATTAAGGTTAAGAAAATTCTCGATTATCCGTCCGGATATCTGTTGCTTCTCTATCCTGCTCTGGATCAGCCAGATGATAAGAATCACCACTAAAATCGCTATCGGAATCGCCAGTCGTTTCATGCCCCGGCTCCCATTCTGCGTTTTTTCCTGGCCGCTCGTTTGAATTGCCAGCGAACCAGACCGAAGATAACCACGACAAACGGCATGGCCAGCATATTTACATATTTAACCAGCTGCTTGGTGGAATCTGAGGTCACCTTAAGTATCCGCCCGCTGACCTGCTTGGAGCGGATTGAAATCAAGCCTTTTTCCTGGGTCAGCCAGTCGGCAATATTCATTAAAATTACGAAGCTGGTCGAATTTCTCTTATTATCATCTTTAATAAACGAGCCATTACCGATAATGACCATTCGGGAATCATCGGTGGAATCAATGTGATCCATAACCGTATCGGCCGAAAGCGTATCGGTCCCGGCGTATTCGGGAATTTGCTTATTATTGAAATAGCTGTCAAAATGTCCGGTCAAGACCGCACCCAAAGGAAGATCGGGTTCATTAAAATCTTCCTTGAAATATTTTTTCTCCGGAGATATGTCAATAGGAAGACTTCTTACGCCGGATTCCTCGGAGCTTTTAAAAAGCCATTGTCTTTGCCGGTCGGCGCCCAATTCGGGAGAAAAATCCATCGGGCTGGCGAACAAGAGATTAAAAGTTTTCATACCCTTGACAATCGGATTATCAGGATTAAAATTGCCTATCGCCAGATAAAACGGGTAATTGACGATACTCTGCATCTTGAACTGGCCCATGTCGCGCATCACCGGAACCATATTGCATTGCAGGTCGACAACCAGATTTTGTCTGATTCCGACCCCATAAAAATCCATCAGGCTGTCGAGATTATTATCAATCGGCGTTACGGCCGTTTGCTGTATATTTATATCGAACTTATCGATCAGAAAAGCGACTTTCCCGCCTCTCATGATAAATTGATCGATCAGATAAAGCTCCCAGTCAAGAAACGGTTTTTTGGGCGCCACGATAAAAAGCGCCTCAATCTGTTTCGGAATATTCTTCAGATTTTTCAGGTTCAAAGACTGGACACGATATTCCTTCTGTAGCATCTGGTTGGCCCAACTCATGTCGCTCGAAAGATCCGGTTCACCATGCCCGGTCGTAAAAGCGATGGTCGGCACCCGCGTCTGGATCAATTTATTTATAGCGCTCGATATATCATATTCAAGCGTGCCGGTATTTTCGATAAAAGGAATAACTTCCTGCTTGTCGCCGTACAGGAGCGCGACCCCCTTGAATCCCTTGATAAATTCGGTCTTATCATTGCGAAAAACATTAAACTGGACCGGCGGTATCCGGTAACCCATGGCTTCGTCTTCGCGGCCGGTCTTGACGGGATCAATGAATTCGTACTGGAGGTAGCCGCCCGAATATGCCTTATAATCATCCAGCAAATCTTTTAAATATCGGGCATCATTATTATGCGGCGCCGGCAAGTCTTCAGTAATAAAGGCCTTGACCGTCAACCGGTCATTAAGGCTTTTGACCAGATTGATTGAAGCATCCGACAGCGAATAAATATTTTCATCGGTCAGGTCGGCGCGCGAAAATATATTCAGCGAAATAAGATTAATAATAATAAGAATCGCCGCGACAATTACTATCAGCAAACCGGCTGTTGATTTCGTTTTTACGTCCTTTATCGCCATTATTTCCACTTCCTGCTTTCCAGCGACTGCACCGTCAAAAACAAAAACAGAAACATCATCGAAAAATAATATATCAAATCACGACTGTCGATAACACCGCGCGCAATGTTGTCAAAATGATAATCCATTGAGAGATATTCCAAAATCGATGCAATAAAACCGGGGAAAAAGACGATGACACTGCGCAGGATAAAAAGCGTAAAGATTATCACAAAGGCAACGATAAAAGCTACGATCTGGTTTTGTGTCAGGCTGGAAGTAAAAATCCCGATTGACAGATATACGCCGACGATCAGAATAATCCCCAGATAACCGCCGACGGCGGCGCCCAGATCCGGTTCGCCGAGGATCGATATCGTTATATAATGAATCAGAGTCAAAAATATCGTGATCGCAACCAGTAAATAAGCGGCCAGAAATTTGCCCAGGACCAACTGCCAGTCTTTGATCGGCAGCGTCATCAAAAGTTCAATCGTTCCCAGTCTTTTTTCCTCGGATATCAAACGCATCGACAGCGCCGGAATAAAAAACAAGAGAATAAATCGTTGCATGCTGAAAAGCGTTCGCAGATCGGCGGTGTTACTTAAAAATAGCGCCGTTGAAAACTGCCAGCCGGCAATCAGCAGAAAAAGCGTAATAACCACGTACGCGACGGGCGAATCGAAATACGATCTGAATTCCTTTCTGGCCAGAATCAGAATCTGGTGCACTTTTGTTTACTCCTTTTGTGTCAACTCCCGGAAAATATCTTCCAGCGAGGTTTCCACGCGTTTCATCTCCATTAAAACCGAATCGGTCTCCATACACAGCCGGAAAACATTTTCGCGCGGATCGGTCCCTTTGACCGTTTCGATATGCATCTCGACAAGATTGTCCCCGACCGGATCGCTGGAAATAATTCTTTCAACACCGGGGACAGAAATGATTTTTTCGGAAAATGTATCCAAATTATTCTTAATTTGCAGCGTCAGAATCCCTTTTCCTTCGAAGGAGGCCTGCAATTGCGTCGGGCTGCCGTCGGCAACGATTTTGCCGCGACTGATAATAAGTACACGGTTACAGGTTGCCTCAACTTCAGGCAAAATATGCGAGCAAATTATAATCGTCTTTTGTGCACCCAATTTCCTGATCAGGTTTCTGATTTCAATAATCTGATTGGGGTCAAGACCGGCTGTCGGCTCATCGAGTATCAATATCTCCGGGTCATGGATCAATGCCTGCGCCAAACCGACCCTCTGCCGATACCCCTTGGAAAGTTCACCGTTGTTTTTTTGCAGAACGTCGTCCAAGCCGCAAATTTCGATTACTTCCTCGATTCTTTTGCCGTTGGTAAAACCCTCCTCCCGGCGCATGCTCTGCATGAACTTGATATAATCAAGAACGTTCATGTCCAGATAGATAGGCGAGTTTTCCGGAAGATAACCGATTTTCTTTCGGACTTCGAGGGATTCGGTTTCTATATTTAAATTATCTACCAGAACCGAACCGGAGGTGGCCGCCAAATATCCCGTGATAATTCGCACCGTAGTCGTCTTACCGGCACCGTTCGGTCCCAAAAATCCGACAACGGTTCCTTTTTCGACATCGAAAGAGATGTCATCAACAGCCAGAGTCAGTCCGTAATATTTGGTCAGATTTCGAAGCGATATCATTTTCCAGCGTCAATTATCAATTTTTACCAAATTAATCGAGCAAATTATATAAAATCCATTACTTGTCAAGTTCTATCTATAATGCCGATTTTACTATCAAGTATATTTTTGGTTCCATTTTTATTTTAAATTTTTGTCCGCCATGCTTGAAACCCGACCGCCGCTGATTTCGTATATTTCATCATTATGATAACCATTCAGGTGATGACGCCGGGCGATTTCGACTTTACGCTCAGGATGACTGATATCGAAAAATGGGGCTATCTGCGCGCTGATTTCGAACGCCATATCGATTTCGAGCCGGACGGCTGTTTTATCGCGCGGCAGGATAATGAATATGTCGGGATGATTACCTCGACATCCTACGATTTTTTCGGATTTATCGGTGGCTTGATTGTCCCCCGGGAATATCGCGGTCACGGAATAGGTGAGATGTTAATGAAAAAGGGTATTGAATATCTGCGGCAGAAAGGAGTGCAATCAATTGAACTTGATGCCGTATTTCCGGCTGTACCCTTATATAGAAGGCTTGGTTTTCGCGATAAGTACTTATCACTCCGTTTCTGCAGAAATCCGAAAAAAGCGGACATTTCTGAAAAACCGCATCTCGTATCATCGATTGATGATATTATCAAATTCGATAAAGAAAAAACTGATCTGGACCGCGGCCGGATGCTGGCGGCATTTTTCGAGCAGATGCCCGAATCGATATACATCGACAAGCAGTCTGAAGCATTTGGTTATGCCATCGTCAAACCGTGTGCGGGGAATTTTTCGATGATTGGCCCGATGGTTTGCAATGATATCCAAAACGCACGAAATCTATTAGAATCGATTATCGTAAGGTATTGGGACAGAGCGCTATTAGTCGGTGTACCGGAGATGAAGGAAAGCTTCGTCGATTTGTTGACGCGTTCCGGATTTGATTTCTGGCCGCCCTCACTCAGGATGTATCTTGGCGACGGTGCCGAGTATGAGAAGCACGTTTATGCGATTCTTTCCCCGGGGCAGGGATAAATAGACCGATTTTCCGGATTCCCAACTTCTTTCAGTATTGACAAAATATAAACATACTGTATATTGTTACGGTACATAGATTAATTACCCCTCCCGCCGAGGACATGTTGTTGAAATGATTTTTGCCCGGGGAATAAAAAAATGTTCATAAATAAATCGACGAAGTACAATATTAATCAACGGTTTATTTTCTTTATTTTATTCGGTTTTTCGATCAGTTTATTATCCTGCACCTCTTTTGCCCGGGATTCAAAAAATAATTTGCCGGTTCCCGTTGACAAATCCGATCCGAATTTCGATATCCGAAATACCGCGATGACCCGATGGGTCTCGCCCGATAACAGCCGGCCCACAACTTATGAAGAGTGGCGCGCACAGGTTGGAGATGTCGGCCCTTTTCAGATAGAACGGATTACCGCCCTGGAGAATAATAATGATCGCAAAGGCGTGGAATTCTGCGTGATTATCAACACCATGCTTTATAATCAGGTTCAATCGTCGATCGATCAATATATTATGGACCTCATCGGCGAGGGATACGATGCCGAACTATATACAACGCTGGGTGGTTCCCCGGAGGATTTGCGTGCATTTCTACAGGATGAATATGCCGACGGTATGTCAGGGTGCGTCCTTATCGGCGATTTGCCGGTACCATGGTATGAAACCGATTTCGGTGACCCGCCGGAGCATGAAGAATTCCCCATCGATCTATTTTATATGGATATGGACGGTGTTTTTACAGACAATGACTACGACGGCAAATATGACTCGCACACCGGCGATGTTTTCCCCGAGATTTATGTCGGTCGACTGACCGCCTCGCCCCTGACGCTTGACGGCGCTAATGAAGTCGATTTAATCGAGAATTATTTTTACAAAGATCATTTATACCGGAGTGATCTTTTTCCCGTAGGTAGTCGGGCGCTGGTATACATTGACGATGACTGGGCACCGGGTGATTGGTGGAATATGAACGTCGGCGAGTCATATCGCAATCGCACTTTTATTCGTGACCCCTGGGAAACATGGAGTCCCGATTACAAAGCACGCCTCCCGCAGGATTACGAATTTATCCAGGTTTGCGCGCATTCCTGGCCGCAGGGACATGGATTTAAGAATCCTGACGACGAATGGTCGTGGATATTTAACTCCGAAATTAAGGCCATCCAACCGACGGCGCTTTTTTATAATCTGTTTGCCTGTTCCAATGCCCGTTATATCGAACCGGACTATTGTGCCGGATGGTACACTTTCAATCAGGATCACGGCCTGGCGTCTATCGGCAGCGCCAAGACCGGCTCGATGCTTTATTTCGAAGACTTCTATCAACCCTTAGGGGAGGGTGAAGAAATAGGCAAGGCTTTCAAGAACTGGTTCTATCAACGCGCGGTCGGCGGCTTTGACGAATGGGAGATTTCCTGGTTTTACGGTATGACTCTGATCGGTGATCCGACGTTAAAGATTCAGCGGAAATTAAACGGTGAGGTACTGCAATTTGACAATGGCACCGCTTCGTACATGACGCCCCTGCCCGATGCCGGTGGATATGATTTATATAATGTCAGGTTTACTGCGACGAAGGAGTGCACCCTGTCATCGGTGAGTGTTACCGGTATTCTTCCCGAATCACCTTTCAGAATGTATATCTGGAACAGCGATGGTACTTATCCGACGACCAAAATCGACTCGGTCGATATTCCCGGCGGCGACCTGGGATTCATTGATCTATATGCAAAGCAGATTTCATTCAAGGAGGATGAGGATTTCCATATCGGTTTTACCGATCTCGAGCCTGCCCCTCTTGACACGCACTGGTTTTATATAGATAATGGTACACCCGAACAGGATCGCAGCGGATTATACGACGGCAGTAACTGGCGAACGCTCCATGAAGCATGGGGGGCCGATTACAATTTTCTGATTCGCGTCGAAGTCTGCTATCCGCCCGATCCGGAAGTTCACGTAATGACGAC
Organism: uncultured Ignavibacteriaceae bacterium; assembly: GCA_964452645.1. Lineage (GTDB taxonomy): Bacteria > Zixibacteria > MSB-5A5 > GN15 > PGXB01 > CAYXTW01. The sequence continues at coordinate 207,489 of CAYVMO010000003.1, read as the reverse complement.
ATCGCTTCCAGATGCAAACGGCAGTTTGCCTTACTCGACTATCGTCGAGGCTGAAGGCGGTAACCCACCATACACGTGGGACATAACCGCCGGCAACCTTCCCGAAGGATTAAATCTTGAAACTTCCACCGGAGTCATTTCGGGAACATCAACGGCATTGGGCACTTTCCCGTTCACCGTCCGCGCTGTCGATTCCGACATTCCGTCTCTGGAGGATGTACAGCATTTGAGTATTACGGTTGCCAGAACCTGCGGTGATGCCGATAACGACGGTGCCATAAACATTTTCGACATCTCATTTTTAATTACATATTTGTACCTGGATGGCCCCGCACCCGATCCACTCGATATGGGTGATTCCAACGGCGACAGTATCATAAATATTTTCGATATTACGTATTTGATCGGGTTTTTGTATAATGGTGGCCCGGAACCAAGTTGTAATTGAAAATGTACGCTTGTTCGATTCCCCACCGACGATTTACTGCCTTGACGCACATGATATTTCGTGGCCCGGAGGGCAGGATTATTGAGTAAGAATAATCTATTGCCGATTGGTACGGCCGAATATAGAAACTGCCCGAATTGCGCGTGCGATAAATTTCGTATAAAATATCTGGAGCGGGAATTTGCTATTGTAAAATGTAAAGATTGTTCGCTGGTTTATCTGGCCAATCCACCTGATGCGAAGACCCTGTATGAAAGCTATTATGGTGAAATAATTTATAATGCCGCCGATTATCGTCAGGATTCCCGCGATAAACGGCTTTCGACGCTTTTCGCCATAAACGAGCAAAGATTGGAATTTATAAAAAAGGAAAAAAAGCAGGGCGATTTACTGGATGTCGGATGTGGCCTGGGATTTTTCCTGAAAACAGCGGGTGACGCCGGTTATGCCGCCTATGGAATCGACGCTTCTGTAAAGGCGGTTGAATATGCAAGAAATGAATTCGGAATTAATTCGGGAAATGAGACATTGGATGACATGGTCAAAAAAGGTCATACATTCGATATAATCACACTCTGGCACGTGTTGGAACACTTCCTTAATCCCCTCGATGAATTAATTAAAATTCGCAAATTGCTAAGAAGCGGCGGAATATGTTTCATCGAGGTTCCTAATCTTGACAGCCTGAAATTTAAATTGTCGAGGCGAAAATGGACGGGAGGCAATCATCCGAAATATCATCGGTCGTTTTTTGCGGCAAAAACGCTTGAATTGACCTTGAAAAAAGCAGGCTTTTCCATAATCAACAGAATTCGCGCATCGTATAAAACGCCGGAAATGTCCGGATTCTATATTAGCACAAAAAGGCTTTTAAGTCTGGCCGCTTTAGACTCTTTTCTGATTTTCTCGGCCCGAAGAGACTAACAATATGGAAGCGATGTCATGGATTTTACAACAAATGTGGAACGAGAATCCCGATACTCTAATTGAGTTTAACCAAAGCCTTTTATTTTTTATTGCCAATCCGAAAAAATCTATTATATTTCTCTAAATTTACCGGCTTTGGAATACTCCGGTCTGAATAAAAAATTCTGAATATGATTGTTGAGCGAAAGACAATAAAATAAATTAATCATTCATTTAAGGAGAGCGCAAAATGAACTATGCGAGAAAGCTATTTGCACTTGCGATTTTAATCCTTATGTTCACCGTCGCGACATCGATGGCTGTTGTCCCGAGCACGATTAATTATCAGGGGCGACTGACTGATGACGCCGGCAATCCGGTTGACACGACGGTCGATATGACTTTCTCCATCTGCCTTGATTCGGCCGGTTTGGCCTGTATTTGGGGAGAGACTCAGGATTCGGTGGTCGTAACCGACGGTTTATTCAATGTAAAACTCGGAGCCGATTCCGCATTGACCGACGAAGTCTTCAATGGCGACAATCGCTGGCTGCATGTCCGGGTCGGATTTCAGCCGATCGAACCACCGACTGAGTTAATTACAACGCCGTACGCCTTTCGCGTTTCGACCGTCGACGGTTCCTCCGGCGGACTTATAATTGGCGACGTAAATATCGTTACCGGCCTCAGAGGTCCGGGCGACCTTTACGTGGCCGGTGATGTCGGCATCGGTACGACCTCACCGCAGGGAGCACTCGATGTCAATTCAACCTCGGGAGCTCTGGTAGTACCAAGGATGACCACGGTGCAAAGAGATGCCATTACCGCTACTGATGGAATGGTTATTTATAATACGACCGACAATCAGTTCGACTTTTATGAAAACGGTGCCTGGGTAACCAAATAAAGGAGGAACGATGAAAACGATTGTTTTTTATTTTGTGTTTTTGTCGCTTTTCTTCGCCTTTATCGGTGTTGTTTTCGGCAGTGATTCAGACAACAAAGCCGGTGAGGAAATCAGCTGGCAGGTGTTATCTTCAGGCGGCGGCAGCGGGAGTTCGACATCATTCATACTGAACGGTACGGTCGGGCAAACAGCCGCAGGAATGGGGAACTCCGCCAATTTCAGTTTGAATCATGGTTACTGGCAAAATTTCGGCGGCGGTGAAGGTCCATGCGATTGCGATCCGGGGAACGTCAACGGTGATGCAACTATTAACATTTTTGACATCACATACATTATCAGCTACCTTTATCTGGGTGGGCCGGCCCCTGTTCCGTACGAGCTTTGTAACGGTGATCCGAATAAAGACTGTACCTGTAATATTTTCGATATAACATTCGTTATCAGTTTTCTGTATCTGGGCGGCCCCCCACCGGCCACGTGCGAAGAGTGGTTGACCGCTTGCGGCCCCCCGGTGCGGAAATAAATTACAGACTGAACTACGAATGACTGATTATTAAGGCTTCAGTCCCGCAAAAGCGGGCTGATGCCTTTTTTAAAGACGCGAAAAGGGAGGTTGACATCTATCGGCGAGTCCAGCGAATCGCCGCGGTGGGTCTGAGGACCCACGGGTCACATTTAGGGGGCTTTCCGGCCTGTGGCCCTGCCGCCTACACAAAATGCTTGTCAATAAGCAGTTTGCAGCTTATAGATCGCCCCGCCCCATTTTTTTTCGACGGTAATCCTTGACAATTTACTATTCGTTTCGAATATTGCAAGGCTGATGGAACCAAATAATTTTCAAATCGTTATTGTTAAAAAGTATAAGTAATTAATAAATCTGGAGGTTTGATGAACCATAGTAAATTTCTGACGAAGCTGGTGATATTTGCCATTTTAATGGTTGTATCAACAGCCTGGGCGTTCGATTTTTCGGAAATCGAAGACAAAATTTCCGAGTACGACCTCGACAACGGCCTGACGATAATCGTGTTACCGCGACATGACGCCCCGGTGGTATCATTTGTCACGATAGTCAATACCGGCTGTGCCGACGATCCCAAAGGTGCCACCGGAATTGCGCATATGTTTGAACATATGGCCTTTAAGGGAACCGAAGAGATCGGTTCGAAGGATTTGAAAAAGGAAGAGAAATGGATGGCCGTTGAGGATAGCATTTTCCAGTTGATTCTCGAAGAGCGTTCCAGAGGTGACCTGGCCGATTCGACGAAATTGGCCGAGCTTGGCGAGAAGATGTCGGTTGCGACCGATTCGGCGTTTTCTTATTCCGAAACCAATGAGTTCGGAAAAATCGTCGATCGTAACGGTGGCGTCGGCCTGAACGCCGGGACCACTTTTGATCGCACTGCGTACTATATAAGTTATCCCTCCAACAAGCTTGAATTGTGGATGGCCATGGAGTCGGACCGTTTTTATAAGCCGGTGCTGCGGGAGCTTTTCAAAGAGAAGCAGGTCGTGGCCGAAGAACGCCGCTACCGCGTGGAATCGATGCCGATCGGCCGGCTTACCAATGAATATCTGGAGCTGGCGTACAAATCGCATCCGTACGGGGAACCACTTATCGGCGAGATGTCGGAAATCCAGAATTACAGCCGTCCGGTTATGATGGAGCAGTTCAAAAAATATTATATACCGCGCAATATGGCGATCGGAATTGTCGGCGACGTCGATCCGGAAGAGGTTTACAGGCTGGCGAAAAAATATTTCGGGCGTCTGGAGGATAAACCGAAACCGATGGAGTTGATGATCGATGAACAGCCGCCGTTCGGGGTGAGGACATCGACGATAGTCGAAAAATCGCAGCCTATGTGCATTTTCGGTTATCAGATTCCGACGGTAAATCATCCCGACTGGAAGGCGCTTCAGGCACTGGCGAGTTATCTTGGATCCGGGCGAACGTCGGTATTATATAAAAATCTGGTCAAAGAGAAAAAAAGCGCTGTCGAGGTGGAAGCCTTCACCGGCTATCCGGGAAGCAAGTACCCCTCACTGTTTTCGCTGTTCTGTATGCCATCGAATGAAAGCACCGACAGTGCGAATGAAGCTGAAATCCTGGCCGAAATCGAAAAAGTCCGAACTGAACCGATTCCCGAAAAAGACTTGGAAAAAATCAAAGCCAGAGCCAAGGCCAGCCTGATAAATGGCCTGGCCTCCAATGCCGGTCTGGCGAGTCAACTGGCGACATATCAACTCGTGTATGGCGACTGGCGGATGCTGTTTAAGGAGCTTGATAAATTCAATGCTCTGACCACCGAGGATATCCAACGGGTTGCCGAGAAATATCTTGATCCCGAAAAAAGATTCGCGGTCTTTATCGAGAAACCGGAAGAGTAAGAAAGGGTGAGGATAATGTATAGAAAATTTTCGATTTTGGGATTTTTGCTTATCGGGATATTCTGTCTGACCGGCATGAACAGCTTTGCCGAACGAACAATCGATAAAATAAAATATCCGCCGTTGCACGAAATCATTCCGCCTCAGGTTGATACCCTGCGGCTGGACAATGGCATAAAGCTGTTTTTGCTTGAAGACCATGAACTCCCGATTGTCCACGCTCGGGTAAGGCTGGCTGCCGGAGAATTTCTTAATACGCCGGATAAAGCCGGATTGGCCGAGATTTGCGGGACGGTCATGCGCACCGGCGGGACGGCCCGAATGACGGGGGATGAAATAGATGAAGCGCTGGAATCGATCGGTGCCTCGGTGGAAGTAAATATCGGCCGCACCGACGGATCGGCAAGTATGAATATTCTCTCGGAATATGTCGATACTGGGCTGGAAATATTGGCCGACGTTTTGCGCACGCCGCAATTTAATCAGGATAAAATCGATCTGGCCAAAACGAGTGAGAGAACGAGTATCTCAAGCCGCAATGATGATGCTTTCGATGTCTGTGCGCGCGAATTCAGGAAGATAATTTACGGCAAAAATGGTCCATACACGCTTCAAACCGAATATGCCACCGTCGATGGTATTACCCGTGACAACCTGATCGAATTCCACGATAAATGGATTACGCCGCAGAATGTCATGATTGCCGTCTGGGGTGACTTTGATACTGATGAAATGATTGCGAAACTGAAGGAGTATTTCGAGGACTGGACGACCGGTACGGAAAAAGTACCGATGTTGCCCGATGTCAGCTATGAATTCAAGCCGGGAGTGCATTATATCGAAAAGGATGACGTGACGCAGTCGACAGTTCTCGTGGGTCATATCGGAGGCAAGACGGGTGATCCGGATTATTTTGCTCTGACGGTGGCCAATAATGTTTTGGGAGGATCGTTCGGCAGCCGGATGTTTAATGAGATTCGCTCCAAAAAGGGATTGGCTTATTCCACCGGGGGGAATTTTTCGACAACAATCGCTTATCCGGGGATTTATTACAACTATGTCGTCACCAAGCTGGAGACGACGGTAGAAGCGACCAAGGCGGTCCTGGACGAAATACGAAGAATGCAAACCGATCCGCCGACCGAGGATGAACTTGCGACCGCCAAAGAGAGTTATTTGAATTCCTTTGTATTTAATTTTGATTCAAAAGGCGAGATAATCAACCGGATGATGAACTACGATTATTTTGATTTTCCGCAGGATTTTCTGATGACGGTAAGGGAAAATATACAGAAGGTGACCGCCAATGATGTTATCGACGTGGCCCGGCGGCGTTTCCATCCTGACGCCATGCAAATTGTTGTCGTGGGTAAAGCTGATGAATTCGGGGAACCATTGAGCGACCTGGGGGCCGTCGATACAATCGATATCAGTATTCCCAGCGGTGAAACGGAAGAAGAGGTCGTCATCAATGAGGAAACTTTGGCCAAAGGTATGGAACTGCTCAAAAAGGCAGCGAAGGCATGCGGCGGCGAGGATGGTTTTGCCGAAATTAAATCGACCAAATCCAGTGCAACCATTAAATTAAACACTCCTCAGGGAGAATTCGCTCTGGAAACGGAATCAATTTATGTTCTACCCGATAAATCCAAAGAAATCGTCACTCTGCCGATGGGCGAGATGATTACGGTCAGTACCGGGGATTCAGGCTGGATGAAGCAGGGCAATCAAGTTGTGGATCTCGGCAGTGACCAGATAGCGGATTCCAAAAAGGAAAATTTCCGAAATACTTTGCATCTGTTTAAGAAAATCAGCAATCCTGACTATCAGGCGGTATATGTCACGACCGACGATGTGAATGGCAAGAAAATTGATATTATCAAAATTATATCGCTCGATGGCAAAATATCTTTTAAACTCGGCCTTGACCATGAAACCGGAATACCGGTGAGCCAGATGTACTTCGGGGAAACCATGATGGGACCCGGTAATTTGACTCAAACTTATTCTGATTATCGGGATATTTCCGGGATTAAGGTTCCATTTGCAATTAATATAGAATCTGACGGCAATAAGATAGCCGATATTGTGATAAAAGAATATAAGTTAAATGCTGATATTCCGGCCGACACTTTCAACAAACCATAAGGCTCTGTATTAAAACGACTTAAGGCCGGCAAGCTGAGACTTCTAATTTCTCGCTGCCAGCCTTTATTATTTGTGCAAACTCGTTTTAATATCAGAATAATCTTTTTATGCAAAATTGCGTTAGCTGAACAGCAGCGAAATCGGAAAGCTAAAAACAGATGATCGGGATAATTACACACTATATTTATTCACACCTGGAACATCTTTCCGAGATCCGGAAACGTCGATTTTTTATATTTTTATATCAAACATCCGGCAACCGGCGGCGTCATTAATTAAGGCTAAATATTTATAGATTTTGGGCTTGTAGAAGCAGTTCGATTATATTAAATTATGCGCCCATAAGGAAGGGCAAAAAACAATAAAGAGGCTGAAGTGAAATTATCAAAGTTCACAGTTTATACCGCCTGCATTTTAATAATAGCCGTCTGGCTGGATGGGACCAATCTGTATGCCAGATTTCAATATGAGCCGGGTGAAATCCCGAGCGCATCATTCAGGACTACAGCCGGAGGTTGCAGGGATATTGTAAATTATGCCGTTCATAATGTCGGCTTAATCGGACTGACGGTGGCTAATATGGGACACTTCGGCAGGGGCTTTCTCGAATACGCGGGCGTTTCCCTCCAGGGTGACGTGCCCTCCTGCACATATCCATATCCCGGATTGAACAGCTATTTGTTTGCCGGTTCTTTCTGGATCGGTGCTATCGTGGGACGGGATACGCTGGTTTCGGTCGGCGCCGACGGCTGGGAGCTTACGATGGAAATGTGGCCGGCGCCGGATCCTGAAGGGAGAATCGTGCATCGGTCGCTGTCCAATCCAAATGACATAGATGCCGTTTCGGAACAGGATTTCATAAGCGTTTACGTTGATACGGTAACGGATCCTTCCTGCGTCGCTGATGACGCCTTTGATAACCGGCCGCACAAACCGCTGAACATCAGAGTCACTCAGCGAAGCTACGCCTGGAGTTACGCCTATGCGCAGGACTTTGTATTATTCGATTACTCGATCGAAAATATCGGCCGGAAGGTTTTAAATAAAGTGTATATGGGAATATATGTCGACGGTGATGTCGGCCGGTTGGGCTTCAGGGACGACTCCCAGGATGACATCTGTGGTTTTCGTCGAACGACGAAAGCGATAAAAGACTGTCCCGGCCAGGATTGGCTGGACACGATTAACATTGCCTGGATCGCCGATAACGACGGAAAAAGATCCGGTGACGTACCGCCCTGTCCGGACGCTTTGACGTTGCCGGCTGTCACCGGCACCCGAATAGTCAGAACGCCGTCAAGCGATACGCTGAAATATTCATTTAACTGGTGGATTTCGAACAGCGACGTCTCTCAGGATTTCGGTCCCCGTCTGAAAGATACGATAACGGATCGCTTCCGCCAGTTTGCGACCGGCGGTCTGGGAACGCCGATGGGGGATCGCGACAAGTATTATATCATGAGGCACGAGGAATTCGATTACGATCAATTGTTTTCCGCCAAAGACAATACCGGGGCCGGCTGGTTGCCGCCTACGGGAAATTCACCCGGTTTCGCAGATGGCTGGGATACGCGCTATCTGCTATCTTTCGGTCCCTTCGATATCAATCCGGGCGAAGTGCTGCCGATCAGTTTTGCCTATGTGGCCGGTGATAAGTTTCATACCGACTGCAATGCCTATGAAGATTTGTTTCACCATAACGAGACCGATCCCGATAGTACATACTATAAGTATCTGGGATTTGATGATCTCGGCAAAAACGCCGTCTGGGCCTCATGGATTTACGACAATCCGGGGGTCGATACCGACGGCGACGGATACAGAGGTCCGCTCAGACTTTGTTACCGTGATTCGGTGCAAATCTGTGATACCATTCCTCCGGATACGATTAATTGCGTCTGGGAATACACTCAGGTTGATACGGTTTACACGGCCGGTGACGACGTGCCCGATTTTCTGGGGGCCTCTCCCCCGCCGCCTCCGGAATTATGGGTGGTCAATGACTTAGGCGACACTTTAGGCTCAAAAATCATCCCGCGTGTCATCAATAACAGCGAGGGTGAACTTCGGGTGCGCTGGAACGGAATGGCATCGGAGACGACCAAAGATCGCTTCAGTAATCGAGATGATTTCGAAGGTTATCGCGTCTACCTGGCCCTGTCGCCAAACCCGGATCAATTTTCCATGATTGCATCGTATGATCGGGAAGACTACAATCGGTATACATGGAACGGCACTGAATGGGAACTGGTAGATATTCCTTTTTCGCTGGATTCGCTGAGAATACTATATGGCAGGGATTTTAATCCTCTTGATTATGGCCCGGATCATTTTTATACTTACGTCGGCGCTGATAATAAAACCACCTTATATTATTTTGCCACGCAGGATTATAACCAGTCCGATCTGAGTAATCCGAAGGGCATTCATAAAGTTTATCCGGATGAACCGCCTCCGAACACGAGGAGTCTGGATTCGGCGCGGATTTATTTTCCCGAGGAATTGACCGAAGATGGATTATTTTTTAAGTATTATGAATATGAATATGTATTAGACGGTCTTCTTCCGTCGCAGTTATATTATGTTGGTGTAACCGCTTTCGATTATGGTTCGCCGGGTGAACTGGAATCGCTGGAAACTCCGGAATACAGGAATTATGTTGCCGAATATGCGGCCAATACCAACACGACCGTTGAGCAACAAGGTTTGAATGTCATTGTTTATCCCAATCCGTGGCGTATCGACGGCAATTACAAGGAAGAAGGATTCGAGGGACGCGATTACATTGACGGCCCGAACAAGGGTCACCTGGTAGGGCAGCAGGGGGTTTCGGACGAGCGGACGCGAGCGATTCATTTCCTGAATCTGCCCAATAAATGCACGATCAGAATATTTACGATTGATGGCGATTTGGTTCGTGAGATAGATCATGATTATCCCAAGGATTCCCCGCGAAGTATGCATGACCGCTGGGATATAATAACGCGCAACACTCAAACGGCGGTGTCCGGTATTTATTATTATTCGATCGAATCCGAATACGGCAACCAGATCGGAAAAATCGTCATTATTATGTAAATGACGACTAAAAGGAATACAGCCGGCGATAAATCTTCACGTAAAATATCGGTTGATTCTTTTGCCGAAGGGATTAAAAAAGGAGATAATATTTCCCTTGAAGTTTTCTTGCATATTTTGTAAATTATATAATTATAAAATTGCTGAAACAATAAAGAGGCTGAAATGAAATTATCAAAGTTCACAGTTTATACCGCCTGCATTTTAATAATAGTTGCCTGGCTGGATGGGACCAATCTGTATGCCAGATATCAATATAAGCCCGGCGAAATCCCGAGCGCATCATTCAAGACCACAGCTGGAGGTTGCAGGGATATTGTAAATTATGCTGTTCATAATGTCGGCTTAATCGGTCTGACAGTTGCCAATATGGGCCATTTCGGTAAGGGCTTTCTTGATAATGTCGGTGTCTCTTTGCAGGGTGACGTGCCCTCCTGCACATATCCTTATCCGGGACGAAACAGCTATTTATTTGCCGGCTCTTTCTGGATCGGCGCGATTGTCGGACGCGACACTCTGGTCTCGGTCGGTGCCGACGGCTGGGCGTATACTATGGAAATGTGGCCGGCGCCGGATCCTGAAGGGAGAATCGTGCATCGGTCGCTGTCCAATCCAAATGACATAGATGCCGTTTCGGAACAGGATTTCATAAGCGTTTACGTTGATACGGTAACGGATCCTTCCTGCGTCGCTGATGACGCCTTTGATAACCGGCCGCACAAACCGCTGAACATCAGAGTCACTCAGCGAAGCTACGCCTGGAGTTACGCCTATGCGCAGGACTTTGTATTATTCGATTACTCGATCGAAAATATCGGCCGGAAGGTTTTAAATAAAGTGTATATGGGAATATATGTCGACGGTGATGTCGGCCGGTTGGGCTTCAGGGACGACTCCCAGGATGACATCTGTGGTTTTCGTCGAACGACGAAAGCGATAAAAGACTGTCCCGGCCAGGATTGGCTGGACACGATTAACATTGCCTGGATCGCCGATAACGACGGAAAAAGATCCGGTGACGTACCGCCCTGTCCGGACGCTTTGACGTTGCCGGCTGTCACCGGCACCCGAATAGTCAGAACGCCGTCAAGCGATACGCTGAAATATTCATTTAACTGGTGGATTTCGAACAGCGACGTCTCTCAGGATTTCGGTCCCCGTCTGAAAGATACGATAACGGATCGCTTCCGCCAGTTTGCGACCGGCGGTCTGGGAACGCCGATGGGGGATCGCGACAAGTATTATATCATGAGGCACGAGGAATTCGATTACGATCAATTGTTTTCCGCCAAAGACAATACCGGGGCCGGCTGGTTGCCGCCTACGGGAAATTCACCCGGTTTCGCAGATGGCTGGGATACGCGCTATCTGCTATCTTTCGGTCCCTTCGATATCAATCCGGGCGAAGTGCTGCCGATCAGTTTTGCCTATGTGGCCGGTGATAAGTTTCATACCGACTGCAATGCCTATGAAGATTTGTTTCACCATAACGAGACCGATCCCGATAGTACATACTATAAGTATCTGGGATTTGATGATCTCGGCAAAAACGCCGTCTGGGCCTCATGGATTTACGACAATCCGGGGGTCGATACCGACGGCGACGGATACAGAGGTCCGCTCAGACTTTGTTACCGTGATTCGGTGCAAATCTGTGATACCATTCCTCCGGATACGATTAATTGCGTCTGGGAATACACTCAGGTTGATACGGTTTACACGGCCGGTGACGACGTGCCCGATTTTCTGGGGGCCTCTCCCCCGCCGCCTCCGGAATTATGGGTGGTCAATGACTTAGGCGACACTTTAGGCTCAAAAATCATCCCGCGTGTCATCAATAACAGCGAGGGTGAACTTCGGGTGCGCTGGAACGGAATGGCATCGGAGACGACCAAAGATCGCTTCAGTAATCGAGATGATTTCGAAGGTTATCGCGTCTACCTGGCCCTGTCGCCAAACCCGGATCAATTTTCCATGATTGCATCGTATGATCGGGAAGACTACAATCGGTATACATGGAACGGCACTGAATGGGAACTGGTAGATATTCCTTTTTCGCTGGATTCGCTGAGAATACTATATGGCAGGGATTTTAATCCTCTTGATTATGGCCCGGATCATTTTTATACTTACGTCGGCGCTGATAATAAAACCACCTTATATTATTTTGCCACGCAGGATTATAACCAGTCCGATCTGAGTAATCCGAAGGGCATTCATAAAGTTTATCCGGATGAACCGCCTCCGAACACGAGGAGTCTGGATTCGGCGCGGATTTATTTTCCCGAGGAATTGACCGAAGATGGATTATTTTTTAAGTATTATGAATATGAATATGTATTAGACGGTCTTCTTCCGTCGCAGTTATATTATGTTGGTGTAACCGCTTTCGATTATGGTTCGCCGGGTGAACTGGAATCGCTGGAAACTCCGGAATACAGGAATTATGTTGCCGAATATGCGGCCAATACCAACACGACCGTTGAGCAACAAGGTTTGAATGTCATTGTTTATCCCAATCCGTGGCGTATCGACGGCAATTACAAGGAAGAAGGATTCGAGGGACGCGATTACATTGACGGCCCGAACAAGGGTCACCTGGTAGGGCAGCAGGGGGTTTCGGACGAGCGGACGCGAGCGATTCATTTCCTGAATCTGCCCAATAAATGCACGATCAGAATATTTACGATTGATGGCGATTTGGTTCGTGAGATAGATCATGATTATCCCAAGGATTCCCCGCGAAGTATGCATGACCGCTGGGATATAATAACGCGCAACACTCAAACGGCGGTGTCCGGTATTTATTATTATTCGATCGAATCCGAATACGGCAACCAGATCGGAAAAATCGTCATTATTATGTAGTACGCGGTAAAATGTTATTAGGCCCACCTGCCACCGGCGCCAGCAAAACCGCAGGCAATCGACATTGCAGAACACGTCGATCCCGGCGACGTCATATTACTCTTATTGCCTATGACGTACTAATCCAGAATGGTCTTTTATGGGCGTATGCAAGAATGGGCGTATGAAGTATTTATGGCTTATGGTTATCCTGATTATCTTTCCCCAGATGCTTTCGGCCATAGGTTTCCCCAAAGATTTCCGGGACGGCAAAGCACTCGTAAAACTGCCAAAGATTGCCTTTAGTGATCAGCCGAATGTCGAAATTGCCGTTCATAATGTCGGTGAGGTCTGGTTAACGGTAACCAATATTGGCCAGTTCGGGCTGGGGTATCTGGGAGATCAGGTTGATCCGCTAACCGGATTGAAGGCCCCTTCCTGTGAATATCCGGGTGGCTCCAATATCAACTACCTGTATGTTGGCGGCTTCTGGATAGGGGCGATTGTCGGGCGCGACACCCTGGTATCGATCGGCGTTGACGACTATTACAGCGTCGTGGAATTCTGGCCTGATTCCCGGAGCGTCATTGAAAGAAGATCAATCCAGCCTTCGAATCCTTTTTTTTCCAATGAGGCCAAATCGGAGCAGGATATAATCGCAGATTATTCGGATATTTTGACCAATCCGCAATATGTTTTGACGGATCCCACGGATGGTCGCCCGCACATTCCTCTAAATATTGAAGTAGAGCAGGAAAGTTATGCCTGGAGTTATGAATACGCTCAGGATTTCATTCTCTTCAATTATTCGATTAAAAACATCGGCAATAAAGATTTGCATAAGGTCTATATGGCGATTTATGTCGACGGCGATGTCCATCACTCGTCGAAGGTCGGGACTGAAGGTTATGGCGATGACCTGTGCGGTTTTCTACGGACTTTTCCCTCGCCGGGAAGCGCCTGCGAATTTCTGGATACGATTAACATAGCATATATAACAGATAATGACGGTGACCCGGACGAGACCGGAAAATTCACCAACAAATCGGCAACCGGCGTGGCCGGCGTCAGGGTTGTCCGAACGCCATCCGATTCGCTCAACTATTCATTTAACTGGTGGGCAACAAATTACAATCCCAGCCAGGATTTCGGGCCGCGCCGAACAGGAACAATTGATGATCCCTTCCGGAATATGAACGGGATTCTGGGGACACCGAACGGTGATGCCAATAAATATTATGTTATGAGGCACAATGAATTCGATTATGATCAACTCTTTGCCGGGAAAGATCACTCGGCGGCGGGCTGGCTGCCCCGACCGGACAATGCCGCCGATATCGCCGATGGATTCGATGCACGGTATTTGTTGTCGTTCGGACCCTTCGATATCTCGCCGGGAGAGGTTTTGCCGGTTTCCTTTGCCTGGGTGTTGGGCGAAAAACTTCACCGGAATCCCGATGATTATGAGAAATATTTTAACATAAATGAGCCGGAGCGATATTACGATACATGGGATTTTTCGGATCTGGCGAAGAATTCAATATGGGCGTCCTGGGTTTATGATAATCCGGGTTTTGACAGCGACGGCGACGGCTACATGGGTGATTTCAGGGTTTGCGCCTTTGAATCGACATTAGTCTGCGATTCCATCTCGCCCGACTCGATGGTGTGCGACTGGGCATATACGAAAGCCGACACCACCTATTATCGGGGTGATGGGATTCCGGATTTCCGGGGGGCGCAACCGCCGACGCCGCCGGAATTGAGAATTTACCCCCGGATGACGAAACAGGATGGTGGCGAGCTACTGGTCCGGTGGAACGGGCTAAGCAGTGAAATGGAAAAAGACATTTTCAGCAACATGCGCGATTTCGAAGGCTATCGAACTCTGGTATCACTTACGGACAACAGGTCCGATTTTACCGTTCTGGCATCTTTTGATAAAAAAGATTATGACCGATGGGTATGGTCCTATCAAAAGGAAAAATGGGTCCTGCCGGACCCGCCATTAACCCTTGATTCTTTGCGCAAGATATATGGAGTAGATTTCGACCCCATGAATTATGATTCCGATCATCCTTTCCCGAGGCACAACGAAGGTGATCCGGATTCCGTCTTTTATTTTTCGGAACAGGATTGGAATGCCGGCGACCTGTCCGATACGCTGGGCATTCATAAAAGATTCCCCGACGAGCCATTTCCCTCAACGTTAAACCTGGACTCGGCCGAAATATATTATCCCGAAGAATTGACTGAAGACGGATATCTCAAGTACTTCGAATATGAATATGTTCTTCGGGACTTGCTGCCATCCAGATTATATTATGTCTCGGTGACGGCTTTTGATTACGGATCGCCGGGACACGGACTAAAAGCTCTTGAGACCAACCCGACAATTAACGCCGTCGGCGCCTATCCCCAGAACGCGGTGGCGCTGGTTGAAGAAAAAAGACCGGAGGTCATGGTTTATCCCAATCCCTACCGAATAGACGGTCAATATCGGGCCTATGGTTTTGAGGGTTTGGGCAGTGACCGACCGGATGACAGAGTTCGAGCGATTCATTTTACGAATCTGCCACATAAATGCACTATAAAAATTTATTCGATTGACGGGGACCTGATAAGAGAGATAAATCATGATTGCGCCTCCGAGGATCCGACCTGTATGCATGAGCAATGGGATTTAATCACCCGCAATACGCAGGCGGTCGTTTCCGGAATATATTATTATGTTGTCGAATCGGAATTCGGCAATCAGATCGGTAAACTTGTAATAATTATGTAGCTTATGAAAGCTGATTAAATCATGACTCGACAAATAATTTCTATATTCGGAGTGATTTGCTTTATGACCATATCATGCGTCGGAATCGGTATGGCGCGGAGTACGTACACATCCCAAATCGGTTCATCGAATTACGATATCGATGATCCGCCCTGTGCTGGCATAGCCGTCCATAATATCGGGCGCATGAGTTTGACTATTTCCAATTACGGTCTTATCGGATTACCCAGAGATAATCCGGCTGTCGATCCGATGACCGGCGACCCGGCGCCATCATGGACATATCCCCCCGGATATGAATTAAACTATCTCGAAGAAGCGCAACTCTGGATCGGGACCGTCATCGGACGGGATACGATAGTCTCGACCCCGAGGGGTTTGTCGTACCAGGAAGATGTGCACGAATGGTGGCCTCTGCCCTGCCCGGACGGTCAAATCAAATACCGATCTTCAAAAGATAAGTGTTCACCGGAGTTCGATAGTTCGGTCTCACAACAGGATTTCATCGCCGTCTATACCGACACCATCACGGACAAAGACCTGACCGGGTTCGATGATTTTACCGGCAAACTTCACCATCCGATAAGAATCGAAGTCAAGCAAAAAAGTTATGCCTGGGCTTATGCTTACGCCGAAGATTTCGTCATCATGGATTTTGAGATCGGCAATATTGAATTGAGGGATTTGGACAGTGTTTATATCGGTCTTTATGTTGACAATGATTGCGGCAAAACCAATAATTATGCTTACGGGTGGGATGATATCTGCGGTTATCAAAAAACGCTGCCCTCGCAGTACATCTGGGGATTAACGGATACGCTCGATCTGGTCTGGGCCGCCGACAATGACGGTGATCCCGATCCTATCACGGGCGCCTATTTCGGCTATCGCTCGCCGACGTCGGCGGTGGCCACAAAAGTCCTCAGGTCGCCGGGTGATAAAATGTTCGATTTCAACTGGTGGGTTTCCAGCTGGGATCCCGATTATGACTGGGGCCCGAGAAAGAGCGACGGTCAGCCGGTTCGGACGTTTTATGGCCGCCTGGGAACACCGGTCGGGGATAACAGTAAGTACTATATGATGGCCTCCGGGGAATTCGATTATAATCAACTTGAAATGTATCGAAATCATACTCAGGATGGATGGCTTCCGGTTCCCCAGTATGCAACGTCGTACGCTTCCGGGGCCGACATACGTTATCTGATTTCATTCGGACCTTATAATCTAAAAGGCGGAGAAATACTACCCCTGACGGTAGCTTTCGTATCCGGCGAGCATTTTCAACCGGGCTACAACTTTCTTGATTTGCAGAACAACGCCTTGTGGGCTTCCTGGATATACGACAATCCGGGGGTCGATACCGACGGTGATGGTTACAGCGGGAAATATCATATATATTGCCTTAATCAGTACATATCGCGAATCGATACGATTGTCACCGGCCCGGCCGATACGATTTTTGATACGGTGATGTCCTGTCGCTGGTCAGATACGCTATGGTACGCCGGTGATGGTGTTCCCGATTTCGTCGGAGCCAAGCCGCCGTTGAATCCGAAAGTGAGAATTTATCCGGAGCTGGATGCCAATAATCTGGGCCGGATGACTATCCGGTGGAACGGATTAAAGACCGAGACAACTCCCGATCAATTCAGTCAGGATGATGACTTCGAGGGATATCGGGTATATATTTCCCACTCGGGACAGCAATGTGATTATACGATGATGGCCTCGTACGATATCGAAAATTACGATAGGTATGAATTTTATTCCGGTTATAACAACCGCGGCATCCATATTACCGAGTGGAGAATCAAACAGCCGCCGTATACTTTAGCCGATCTCAAGCATATGTATGGCGAAGATTTTGATCCGAGCCGATATTATGATACCGAAACTCTTTTTGAATATTACAATAGCGCGACCGGCAATACCGAGGAATATTATTTCGGCAGGCATGAATGGAATTGTTCCGATTTAACCGATTCGATGGGTATCCACAAGATTTATCCCGATCAGCCTTATCCGTCGACTCTCAACCTCGATACGGCAAATATGTTTTATCCCAATGAAGTTACTGAAGACGGGCAACTGAAGTATTTCGAATACGAATATGTTTTAAGGGATCTCCTCCCATCAGTGCCTTATTTCGTTTCGGTAACCACATTCGATCACGGGGTTCCTCAAAATGGTCTGGCTCCCATTGAAACCGATCCCGCCGATACCAATATAACCGTCATGGAATACGCCCAGAACTCCAGTCGGACGGTTCGTGAAAAGGGACTGGAAGTGTATGTCTATCCGAATCCGTATAGAATAGACGTCGACTATCGGGAATATTACGAGGGATGGCAGGAACCGACGCTGCCGCGCGAGCGAACCCGTGCCATACACTTCGCCAATCTCCCGCATAAATGTACCATAAAAATATTCAGCATTGACGGTGATCTTATCAGGACTATCGAGCATGATTACGCTGAAGGGGATCCGGGGAGTTCACATGACACCTGGGATTTAATTTCACGCAATACGATGCCGGTCGTTTCAGGTATTTACTATTATACGGTCGAATCGCCGTACGGCAATCAGATCGGAAAACTCGTCATAATTATGTAAACGTGTAATAAATTATTAATCTTTTTTGTGGCGATTAACTTCGGGCGGTATCTGCCCGGTAAGCCAGCCAAAACCGATGGCCGATATGATGGCCAAAGCCGATATCGCTCCCCAGGAATAAATAAAATCAGGCTTGGCGAGATCCAGCAAAGTCCCGCCCACGGCCGGCCCGAGAGACCATCCGACAGTCGAGGCGAATCCGTAAATGCCCATATACCTTCCGGTCCTTCCGGGCGGAGCCAGATTGGCGGTGATTGACAGAGCGGGCGGTGAAACAAAATTCTCACCGGTCGTAATAATAATGATGGCCACAATAAACAGGCCGAAAGTGGAAACCAGACCGACAAAAAAATATCCGATCGCGTAAATAATCGATCCCAGCACCAGCTGAATGGTCAATCGAATCGGCCGCAGGAGTCTTGTTATCGGGATTTGCAGTAAAACAACCATCAATCCATTCATGGCAAAAAGAAGACCGAGTTGCTTTTTGGAGATGCCCATAAAATCGACCGTATAAAGCGACAGCGGCGTAATCAATTGAGAAATAACCAGATAAAGAACCAGCATCAGAGCAGCATGCTTGAAAATGAGTTTGTTTATGCCGTAGGAAAAGACATCTCTTAATTTAAACGATTCATGAGACCGTTCGTGGCTTTTTAAACCTCGCAGAAAAATGGCAATAATGGAACTTGACAGCAAGGTCATCCCTCCGGCAAAGAGAAATAAAATATCGTAAGATTTGGCCGCCAGAAAGCCGCCGACTGCGGGGCCGATGGCCCAGCCCAGATTTCCGGCGACACGCGCAATCGAATAAGCTTCGGTGCGTTGTTCTTTATCAACGATGTCGGCAACGGCGGCGTTCGCAGCCGGCTGAAACAGGGCACCGAAAACCGAATTTACGATTACCAGTGCGCCGATACCGTAAAAACCCCATCCCGCATATATGGAATAAGACAGAAAAACAAAGATGATTGTCCGTATAAACTGAGCGCCGACCATCTGATAATAGCGGCCGATTCTGTCCGAGAGCTCCCCTCCAAAGGCCTGAAAAACAGCCCTGACGCAAGCGGAGACAGTAAGGAATAAGCCTATTTGGGTCATGGAGATACCGAGTTCGGAATGAAAATAGAGGGCCAAAAAAGGAAAAACCAGCGAGAAACCGACGGCCGAAGCGATCCATCCCAGCGCGAGAATCCAGAGACGACTGTCGTATTTTTTGAAGTACCGATAAATAGCGGCCATATTATATCAACTCATCTTTCAGGAAATCCGCAACTGTATCAAAACCATTAATATCGAATTTACCGTAGCCGTTTTGGACCATTTTCAAAAAAGAATCATCATTAACGAGGCCGGATAGCATTTCTCCGAAATTCTTCGCTTCATGGTTAGTGTCAAGATCGACTGCAACTCCCTGCTTCAATAAAAACTCTCGGTTGAGCGGCGAGAATGTACCTATAACAGGATGCAGAATAAACATCGGCAATCCTAATCCGACGGCCCAACCGGTACGTTCGTGCGATGGCGCCACAAAATAATCAAGAAACTCAAACAAATGTATAGTGCAGATATTCTCTTCCTGTCGGTTTTCATAAGAAAAGGCCAGAATATTTGCCGATTTTAAAAGACTGCCGATATTCCCTGCCTGATTGAAATTATCGATAGTCCTGATTTTCAGTCGATCCGAAATCGCCTTTTCAAGAATACCATCCTTCTTGCAGAAAACGCAAGCCTGTCCACCATTCCTCTTTAATGAATCAAGGGCCAGAATGATTTTATCGATATGTTGAATCGGTTCGGCGCCGGAGGAAAAAAAGCCGCCGCATAACCGCCCGCCGCCATTTATTCTCGACAGCCGACACTCGAAATAGTCGGATGCTTTTTTGGCCAGTTGATTTTCGATACATAATCCGGTGACTCCAATATTAATTTCAGGTGATCCGGCCCTTAAGAATTTTTCCTTTGATATCACAAGCGGTACGAAGGTACTTCGAGGACCTTTAACGACTGCTTCATCAGGCACCGCAATCTCACCGTGCTGGTAGTAGACCTCGACAATATCCGATATCATCCGAATTAAAATCGGATGCGCCACCAGCGTCGGATATTTTTCTTTTTTCAAATATTTCCTGATATCGCGCGCCAGATATTTTTCCAGCAGACCGTATCGACCCGGATTTCTACCTTTTCTGATGGCCCCATACAGCCGACCGATGATTCCCCCCTGACTCCCGACTCGGTACAACCACCGAACAAAACACCATAATTTTAAAGACAAACCGTGAGATAATGCAAAAACATCGATGGTATTCAAATGTATTTGATCGGGATATTTTGTTCGCATGCATTCGATGACACCGTCGAGATAATGTGGATGCCCTCGACCGATATCGGTATATAATATATTAAGCTGCCGTTTTTTGTTCATCCCGGTTTCAATACCGTTTAAATGTTTTCGGGGAATATAGTTATAAGCGACTAAAATTACAATATAGGTCGGAAAATGAAATGGATAGTTAAAATGTCAACAAATGCCGATGAACAAGGCCCAAAGATTACACCATTATTTGCCCGAGACAGTTAGATAATAAATATATCTCGGCGTCAAACGACTCCGGCCAACTGATATAATTTATCAAGAGATAAAATATTAATCACTTTTTCGTCGGTCTCAATTGCCCCTTCGAGCGAATCGATATTCATATCAGAAGAGACAGGTTCAATTATCGATAGCTTGTCTTTCGGAATTCTGATAATTTCTTCGGCGGAATCGACAATCAAACCGGCCATCCTTTCCCCCACCTCGGAAATCAGAATGCGCTGCGACGTATCATAATGAGAACGGGAGCCGAGCAGGATATCGGCCAGACGGATAGTCTGTAAAATTTCACCGTGGTAATCGATAATCTTACCGTCATCCTTGACCTGCGTACCGACGCTTTGCGCGGAGGCCGGATTAATGATTTCGACGATCCGTGTGGCATCAACGGCCAGCCAGCGTCCGCCGATTTTAACGCACAGAAACTGTTCAAAACTCTGCTGTTCCGTACCTTTCATTTCCATTTCATGCTATTCCTTTTTTTAAAAAGATAATCAATTCAACAATCTCGAAGCAAGAAAAATCAGCAATTGGACTATCCATCCATATATGGATATTAATCACTTCTTATAACTTATACAAATTAAGCAAGTATAAATCTAATAATTATCGGGAAAAAAATCTCTCACTAATCTTGTGATAGATACAAATATGTCCGGGCGTCTTGCAATTTATTTCATTATATCGTATCTTGCCTAAAAAGAAGAAAGGATTTTTAACATGAAGGACAAACGCAATACCGTATTGGCAAAAAGTCTGATTGACTATTCGGTCAGGCTGCAGCCGGGTGAGATTTTATATCTTGAAATCAAAGGTGTCGAGACGCTTGAACTGGGTAAGGAAATCATCAAGTACGCGACCGAGAAGGGCGGGGTGACTTTCTGGTATTATAATGATGAATCGCTAATACGCCAGTTTCTCCGGACGGCAGGCGAAGATCAGATGCAAAAATTGTCGGATTACCATCTTGACATGATGAAAAAGGCGTCGGCGTACATCGGATTACGTGGTTCCGACAATCCGTTCGATCTGGCCGATATCGATTCGAGGCAGATGGAGCGCTTTCAGAAAATATTTTACAAACCGGTGCACCTTGAGCAGCGCGTCAAGCACACCAACTGGTGTGTTTTGAGATTTCCCAACAATGCCATGGCCCAACTGGCGGAAACATCACAGGAAAAATTCGAAGACTTCTATTACGACGTCTGCTGTTTGGATTATGCCAAGATGTCGAAAGTGATGGACCCGCTGGTGGAATTGATGAATAAAACCGATAAAGTGCATATTAAGTCACCGGGGACTGACCTGACTTTTTCAATTAAAAATATTAATGTTGTCAAGTGTGATGGGACGCGTAATATTCCCGACGGTGAGGTTTATACGGCGCCTGTCCGGGAGTCGATCAATGGTACGATTACATATAATGCGCCGTCCCTGCATGAAGGTGTAGTCTATAACGACATCAGTTTTACCTTCAAAGACGGCAAAATAATCAAGGCAACCTCGGCGGCATTTGAAGACAAATTGAATAAAATCCTGGATACCGATATAAATGCACGATATGTCGGCGAGTTTTCTCTCGGCGTAAATCCTTTTGTTTTGCATCCGATGAAAGACACGCTTTTCGACGAAAAAATCCGCGGCTCAATACACCTGACACCCGGCTGCTGTTATGACGAAGCACCCAACGGCAACAAGTCGGCCATTCATTGGGACCTGGTGTTGATTCAAAGAAAAGACTACGGCGGCGGCGAGATATATTTTGATGATAAATTAATTCGCAAAGACGGCATCTTCACCGATCCGGAATTGGAGAAAGCATTCTCGGAGGAAAACCTCCGGGCATAACCCGAAAACCAATCGGGTTCATAAGGAGGGGAAATATTAAGTGTCGGACGGAACGGAGTCTACGAAAAAGCGGATTTGGCCTAAGGCGGTCGCCACTCCTCCCGGAAAATGGATTCACGTCTGGCTATTGGCGGCACTCTTAACAGGCCTGACTATTATCGTTCATTTTACCAGCCCCAGCACCTTAAATCATAGCGAAGAAAGCTGGCAAATGAAGCTTGATTTGCATTCTTCAGCGGATGTATTTCGGGTGCGACCTTTAACGACCGGTATAGTAAATTTTTTAAACGAGAAGATCGATTTATCTATCAGAGCTGCATTCTTCGGTCTGCAATTCCTGTTGTTTTTTCTGATGTGTCCGGCCCTTTATTTTTATTTCAGTCAATTAGGGTACAGTCATCGCCTAAGTATAATCGGTATGATTATATTCGCCTTATCGTTACCCGTATTTCTGGCGCATTTCGAGCCGATTTTCACTTGGTCGGATTTCTGGCTATATTTAATGGCGCCGCTATCATTGGGATTGGCGATTCGACATAAATTCATTCTGGCGGCCCTGACAATGGCAATCGCCCTGGTGGCACGGGAGACGGCTATATTTTTTATTCCGATATTGTGCGCGATAATATACCGGCAAGAAAATGGTGGCCCGGGCAAATCGATTTTAATATGTTTGTTAACTCTTGCACTATTCCTCGGAGGACGGATATTGCTTGTCGGTTTTTATTTTCCCCACCCGGAATACGGATATCAATTTAATTTCGACGGCGCGCTCCGTACCAGTGATTCCATATTTTCATTTATTGTTTCTCTTGGATTTATCTGGGTGGTCGGATTTTATCAACTCTTCCAAAAGCCGGAAATCAATTCCCAATATGCAAATCCAATCCGTTTCGGGGCGGTCCTCACCACGCTTGGATGTATAGTATCGACCTATATCTACGGTCATTTTCGAGAAAGTCGATTGTTTCTGCCCCCCGCAATATTTTTGATTCCGCTGGTCTTGTCCTATCTGAAGACGCGCGGGAGTCAGATTAAAGATGTGTTCTATAGATATAATAAATGGATAAGTCATACCATTTTAATAATTCTTTTGGCTGTTTCAATTTCAATTTCCAAACTGCTTTTCCCGGAGTTCGAATACCGCGCCTGGCATGACGGAAACTGGATTTACATGGGAATACATATTTCCCTTGCGATAATTTTTCTGATCGTGGAATTAAGCCGAAGACGGTTTCAGACAGCAGACATGTAATATATCCGGCTAAATAGCTTTCGAGCGACGAACCTTGGCGTAACCTTCCTTAATTATCCGAACGACCTCGTCGGGATCATCGGTCAATGAAAATAATTTCAGATCGTCTTTTGATAATGTCCCGACGCCGATGGGGCTGGATACAATCCAATCGATTAAGCCACCCCAGAAATCCGAGCCGACCAGCACAACCGGAAAATGAAACACCTTTTCGGTCTGAATCAGAGTCAGCATCTCAAACAGTTCGTCAAGCGTGCCGAATCCGCCCGGCATAATTACAATAGCCGAGGCGTATTTAACGAACATCACCTTGCGGGCGAAGAAATAACGAAAGTGAAGTGATATATTCTGATATTTATTGGGTTGTTGCTCGTGAGGGATTTCTATATTCAATCCGACCGATTTCGATTTCCCTTCATATCCGCCGCGGTTGGCGGCCTCCATAATGCTTGGCCCGCCTCCGGTAATGATGGAAAACCCTGCATCGGACAATTTTCGGGCGACGTCGCGGGCCAGTTGATAGTATTTCGATTTCTCGGGCAAAGCCGAGGAGCCGAAAATGGAAACGGCCGGATGAAGATATCGCAGCGTATCGAAACCTTCAACGAATTCCGACATAATCCTGAAAACCGACCACAGGTCGCGATCGGCGGGCTCTTTTTTCCCTTCGCTTGATGAATTCAATTTATGCATCGAGATATCACTCCAAAATATATTATGTTCTTATTTCACTATAACAAAATAATCGACAAATGGTCAGAAAAAAACATAACGATTATTCCAATTCTGTCAGAACAACCCCGGTGATAACAATTATCCCGCCGATAATAAAATTTCGTCCGATCGTCTCATTTAATAAAGGGACGGCGACGGCCGAGGCGATAATCGGCTGGATATTTTGAATCACCGCCACGCGCGAGGCCTCCATATATTTCAAAACCCAGTACCACAGGAAATAGGCCAGAACCGATACAATAACAGCCAGATATAATATGGAAATCCAGGCGGCGGCGGTTAAATCGGTTAATCGAAAAGATAACGATTTATAAAAGCCATACGGCATATATAACAGAGAGCCGTACAACAGCGCCAGGCCGGTTACGCGGAAAGCACCGTACTTGACCGCCAGCGGCTTGACCATTACAGTTGCGACCGCCCAGGCAACAACGGCAACCAGCACAAGTGAATCGCCGACCAGATAACTTCCGCTGAACTGCACGTGCCCGCCGGAAAGAATAAGATACACGCCGACGGCCGCAATCAATATTCCGAAAGTGCGTCGAAGAGTTGCCTTTTCTTTTAAAAAAATGACGGCCAGAGCATAAATAAAAATCGGAATGGTTGCAAAGAGCAAGCTCGAATGGCCGGCTGTGGTTTTTGATTGGCCGACGAGAAATATCACCTGATTGAACGGTATCAGAACAATGCCGACTATAAAAATTCTGACATGATCCCTAAACGGGATGGTTTTTTTCTTCCTTAGAAGAAACAGAACCGGGATATAAAGTACCGAGGCGAGCGCGAATCTTAAGAAAGCATAGGTAAATGGTTCGATCTCATTTAAGCCCAGCTTGGCCATCGGAAAGGCAAAAGCGGTTACGACCTGATGACCGAGGAGTACCAGATAGAGAAACCAGAGCGGCTTTTGTCTTTGGTCCGAATTACTCAAATAGAATAGTTATCAATAATAGCTGACAATTTTATTTAAACAATTACCGTTTTATATAATCGACGTAAAGTCGCTATAGTAATCCCTTCGCATAGCCGCCGTCAACGGGAATCGAGGTTCCGGTAATATACGAGGCCTTCTCCGATGCCAGAAACGTAATCAATGCCGCCAGTTCTTCCGGCCGGCCCAGACGTGCCGCCGGAACATTTCGAGTCCAACCGGCATATGCTTCGTCAATACTAATGCCGCTCGCTTCCGATTGATGTTGCGCCAGATCTTTCAGGCGTTCCGTCTCGGTATAGCCCGGACAGACGGTATTGACGGTAATCCCCGAAGCGGCATATTCATTCGAAATCGATTTGGCAAAACCGGTCACTCCGGCCCGGAGGCAATTCGATATTATCAGATTATCGATCGGTTGTTTCACCGCCACGGAAGTGATAAAGATAATTCGTCCCCATTTTTTCTCAATCATACCGGGCAGTACCGCTCGGGAAAGATTTATGGCTGAAAATAATGTCAAATCTGCGGATTTTTGCCAGCTTTCTTTATCATGCTGCATAAAAAGGCCCGCAGGCGGGCCGCCGCAGTTTGAAACCAGGATGTCAATCGATCCCAATCGGTCAGCAGATTGCTTGACAATCTTCTCCGCGACACCTGCTTCGGAGATATCTCCAATAACCGCCAATGGTTTAATCCCTGTTTTCATCTCGATTTTTTCGGAGGCCTTTTGCAGATTTTCACCGGAGCGGGAATTGATAGCCACTTTCACACCTTCGTCCGCCAGAGCCATCGCCGCGGCAAAACCAAGACCGGCTGAGGCTCCGGTTATAAGTGCGGCTCTATTCTTAATCTTCAAGTCCACAGTTAAGCCTTAACTTTCGATAATTCATCAATTAAAGCCAGGGCCGAATAACATCCACGCTCAAAATCATCTATGGAAAAACGTTCATTGGGTGAATGGGCGTTATCGTCATGCTGCCCCCAGCCTAAAAGAAGCGTGTCGAGACCGAGAACTTTTTTGAATGTCCCGACAACCGGAATCGAACCGCCTTCTTTAATAAAAACCGGATTGACCTCGAAACCTCTCTTGATTGCCTTTCCGGCCGCTTCCAGCCAGGGTCCGTCGGTCGGCACGACAACGGCGGCGGCGCCACCGTGAATATTGATTTCGCAATCTACATAACCAGGACAAATTTTTCGAAAATAGCTTTCGAATTTCTCAAGAATCTCATCCGGCTTTTGATTCGGAACCAGCCGCATCGTTATTTTGGCCGAAGCCCAGGAGGGAATAATGGTTTTCCCGCCTTCCCCCTGATAGCCGCCGGTGATTCCGTTAACATCCAGTGTCGGCCGTGACCAGAGCTGCTCATAAATGGAATAATCCTTTTCACCGTGCAGCTCTCGGGAGCCGACTTCAGCCAGGAATCTATCACGATCAAACGGCAGTTTCGCAAACTGCTCTCGTTCCCAATCGGTTATCGGAATGACATTATCATAAAAACCGTCAATCAAAATACGACCGTCGTTATCATGCATCCCGGCAATAATTTTAGCCAGGACATTAACCGGGTTGGGAACCGAACCCCCGTAACTGCCGGAATGCAAATCATGATCGGGCCCGGTAATCTTTACTTCGACAGCCGCAATCCCGCGGAGCCCATACGTCACGGCCGGCTGACCTTTTCCGAACTGCGAGCTGTCGGAAACGACGATTATATCAGCCTTCAGCAATTCGGCATTATTTTTAATAAATTCGCCCAGGGCCTCGGCACCCGATTCCTCATCCCCCTCGAATATCATCTTGATATTGATTGGCAACTCGGTACCGGTTTTCATGTAGGCCTCCAGCGCCTTGACATGTGTCATAAGTTGACCCTTGTCGTCGGTCGCGCCTCGGGCGATAATACGGCCATCCTTGATGACCGGCTCAAACGGCGGCGAATGCCACAAATCAAGCGGCTCCACCGGCTGGACGTCATAATGTCCATAGTACAGTACGGTCAATTTACCCGGCGAGCTGATTTTACTTCCGAAAACCGCAGGATGAGCCTCGGTTGGATAAATTCTTGACTTAATTCCAATCGAATTGAGATGATTCGCCAGCCATTCGGCACAGGCCTGTAAATCCTTATTGTGCTCGCTCCTGGCCGATATGGAGGGGAATTTCAGGAATTCAATTAATTCATGAAGTCTTTGTTTTTTGTGCTCATCTAAATATTTTCCCGGCGTCATAAGGCTCCTCACTTAATTTCCCGAATCGGGTTAAAATTCGCGATTTTGATATTGGCAAAAATAATCATTGCGGGAAGGTACGCATTGGCGACTAAAAAATCAACCGCTCCCGAGTCATTTTGCTCAAAAAAGGTTGCCTTTTTTTGGGAACCAAATATACTTAGTGTTTTATAATGTTATCAATGAGGGTATGGTTATGCGTATTTTGCAGCTTTTACTGATCCTGTTATTGGCCGGCGATATGACTGCTTTTGCCGGCGCCAAGCTGGAAATAATTCCGAATAAACTGGACTTCGGAAGAGTTCCTCAATATACGAAGTATTATCGGAAAATCGTCCTGAAATCGACCGGGGATACGCCGGTCAGAATCCACAAGGTCGACTCTTATTGTGACTGCATCCTTGTGCCATTTAATGAAGCGACTATATTGCCCGGAGACAGCCTGGTCGCGGAAATGGCATTTTCTTCCGCTTCATATTCATCCCATCATGAATGGCGGCCTCATTTTTATTACAACGGGCCGGAGAGAGAAAAATATATCAGGGTCATCGCCGACATTGTCCTTGATCATCGGAAACTAAAACCGATTTATGTGGATCCCCACAGCGTTGTGGCCTCGCAATTCGGCGATTCGGTGCAGCGTGAATTTCCGATATATATTATAAATGTGACTTCCGAAACGGTCCCGCTTAGACTTATTTACAACGATGATGAATTTTATGACCTTGATTTTCCCCTTTATATTCTCCCTCATGATACGGCCGTCGGAAAAATAACTTTGAATGAAAAAGGTATCGCTTCGGAATTTGAAAAATCGATAACCTTTGAGTATATTGACGAAAAATCGGAGGAAAAACATTATTCCATTCCGGTCAGAAGAAAGATTTTCAGGCCAGACGGAAGGAAGTAAGGGAAAAAATCAATAATGAGCTTGACAGAAAACGTATTTTAATTAGATTATAACATATTGCTAAGATAGCGCTTACAAATGACGATAATATAACTTGTTTTGCGGTATTTGGAGGAATAAATATGAAGATTGGAAGATTGAGTTTGTTTCTATTGGTTGCGATCGCAATTTCATGGAGTTTCGCTTACGCTGAACCCCAGCTTTCGATTCCTGAAGCGTCATTCGATTTCGGATACGCACCTCAGAATTCGACCATAAGTCATGTTTTTTGGCTTCATTCAACCGGAACCGATAGTCTTAAAATAATTAAAGTCTCGCCTGGCTGAGGCTGCACAAAAGCTCCGCTTGAGAAACAGGAGCTTGCTGTCGGGGACAGCACAAGACTGGAAATAATCTTCTCAACTAAATCTTACCGCGGCCGCCGGGTCAAAAAACCGTCGATTCAGACCAATGAAGGGCCGGATATGAAAAGGGTCGAAATCGATGCCGATATTGTTACCAATCCGGATTCTACTTTCCCTATAATAATTAAACCATATAAGTTTAATATTTCTCAATTCGGAGAGAAAGAACGGAAAAAAATGGGATTTAAAATAACCAATATCTCCGATGAAGATGTTGACATAAACCTCATTGATATGCCGCAGGATATGTTCAAATTGAAGTTGCCGAACAAAGTGAAAGCAGGAAAATCCGAGGAAGGCAGTATTGAGATATTGGATGATTATATCCCACAGGAATTCAAAAAGTCGATAACTATCCAATTGACCGATAAGGCGACAACACGGTTCACGATCCCGGTCGAACGGACAATCAGAATTCCGGGGCAAAAACCGGAAGAGCATTCGAATAAATAATAAAACGAGTAGTTATAATAAAAAAGCCCGGCCTAAACCGCCGGGTCTTTTTTTATACCGATACGATTATTCCGCCTCGTTATCAGGTAAGGTATAACCTTCCTTAAATATTTTGGGATCGTATTGTTTCAAATACTGATCCCAATCCGGATCGAAAATTTCCCCCTTGGCGTTAGAATGTACCAACCTGTAATCGCCGTAGCCGTTGATATCCTGGAAGACGAATACGACACCGCCCTGCAACGAATAATAAGACCATAGCTCCCACGGCCTTCCCATCGCGGGTGCGATAGCATCCTCACGATCGTCCCAGGCATTATATTGAATAAGGACCCTTCCGCGATCAGTACTCCACCCGTCATTCTTTCCCCGCATGGTCGAAAAATGATCGTTGGCATAGGCATATCGGTTAAATAAATCATCGAGAAATTCATTGGCCTCGGTGGTCGGATCGGGATCCTTATCTCTAAAAAATTGATTTATAAAGCGAACCTTACCCGAATCGTTTAACGTTTGCAACATGGCCAGTTGCTGCGGCGCCATCAGATATTTAACCAGATGCCGTTTGGTTTCCAGGCTGGCAGTGTCGTAAGGGTATTTAACAGTAATAACCGGCTCAAATTCAGCGGCACCGGTCCTCGGGAAAATAATAAAGCGTGACGACGCCGTGTCGGCCTGACCGGAGTTCATATCGCGGGCAATAAGCCTTAGGCTATATCGATCCGGTTCGAAACCGGTGATATTCAGGATGTCGGAAATAACAGCCGAAGAGCCGGGTTTGGCCTGATGCAAATCTCCGAAATCGAAATATGAATTGCCCTTTCCGTCAAAGATATGATAATTCAGGCTGAAGGAATCGACGGCCGTCCCTTTGTAGGCAAGATTATATAACTCGGCGTACACATAAAGACTGGTATCATTTTCCGAAAATATGCCCATCGGATTAGGGATGACTTCCCGCTCATTTTTTATCAACCGTTCGTTATACTGAGCATCGGAATCATCAGTGGACCTGATGCGATAAGCCAGTTCAATACTGCTAAGGTCAAGTAATTCGTTGACGATCGGATCGATTTCCAGCCTATCATAAAGAAAGGAACCTTCACCCTTGCCGACAACATCGATTACGGTCAATCTCGCCGAATAAACTCCGGGGGTGACCATTAAAGACAAACGGTCAAAAATCCGGATATTCTCATCCTGGGCGTCAAGGGAATCTTTCGCGGAGATATAAAAAGTCATGTTTGAAGAATCGACCGCCTTGGCCGAACTATCGCTTAATATTACTTCCGCATAAATACCGCCGATTAAACCGTCGCCGGAATTCTTGCCGGGTAAAAGAGTGAATTGATTACGATGAACGGCGAAGGGAAATTCGACATAGACATCTGGACCGGTCCTGGGATCGGGATAGAGAGAAATTCCGCCCTGAATGTTGATCCGGCTCGAGCCGATTGCCGCTGACGCCAGACATATTACCGACGCGACCAGCATCGGAAAGAAAACAATGTTTCTGATTTTAGTTTTTGATTTTTTCATCTTCTTATTTCCGTTACATTTTACCATCATAAGGGTACTGGAGTTGATAATCACCATCACCCCATTCATCAACGAATAAAAACCTGCGCGGATCCTTAAGGCGATAATAGTACCAGATCACGTAAGCTTTTGAGTCCAACTCGAAAGGATAATCCTCGACATGGTCGGGCAGGCCGAATTGTATCAAGATCATACCCCTATCGGTGCGCCATCCCTCGGTTCGCATTATGCTGAAATATCGATTGGCATATTCGATCCGGTTATAATAACCTTGCTTGGCTTCATTTTCTGCCGTTCCCGGTGAAGGATCGCGGGTAGCCCAGAATTCATTCCAATATTTCAATCGAGCTTCGGGCGTCGTGGCGGCCTCGAGCTTATCCATCTCCTCTTTATTCGCAACATACTTCAACTGCTTGACTGCCTTTTCATAATCGTGCAAAACCATCGCTTCGGGTGACCAGTAAATCGAGAATTTGCCCTTGGCCTGTGCCACGACTCGCTGACGCCATCCGCGCAGGGAGATTTCCAGCGTATAATCGCCGGACTTGAAATCCCAGAGAGATAAATCACGGGCCCGCCTGATGACACTATCGCCCTCGGCAAATTTGGCTGTAAGACTATCGCGAAAAACTATCTCCATTTTGTCGTTGAGTATCTGTGTTTCAATAATAACCTCTTTACGATCCGCGGAACCACGATAGATCTCGTAGTAATACTTCAGGAAAGCGGTCGAATCACCCTCATAGATCCTGGTCACCGAAGGAATAACCGTCAAATCACCCTTGGCAAACAGCGAATCAACACCGCCGGAATCAATTACCTGAGCAAACTCAATGCCGGACAACATCGGCTCACGATTATCGTATTGTTCAAGTTCGGCCTTCAAATCCCGGGAAACATCAGCCCCCGTATTTTTATCGAGCATATGCAATTCGATTTTGTATTTTCCCTGCGGTAATAATAGATCGAACATACTAACCCGAAAATCATCGGGGGAAATCGTATTTTTATACTCTGGAACGGTAAGGGTCCGATCGCGGCTGGCAGCGGTAACCTGTCGTCCGTCGCGATCATAAACGGTCAGATTCAATTCATAAGCGGCTCGATATTCGTTTCCTCGTTTAATAAACTGTAAGCTATTGTTGAATATTTTGTAGAATACTTCGAGGCGGTCAAATCCTTCCCGATCCGTTCTAAACTGGGTGTAGTCGATAAAAAAACTGCCTTTGCCCGAATAATTGCCGATCGACATAATATCCTGACCGTAGCAATCAGTTACGGGAAAGGCTGCCAAAATCAGCAAAATCAAAAAAATAAGGGCTCGTTTAACCAGCATAACTTTCCCGCCTTTTTCCGCCTTCCCACTAGAATTTACGCAGAATGCAGACGATTGGCAATAGCTTTTATCATTATTCGTAGTGAAGAGATTCGATGGGGTCGACCCGTGCCGCGCGGTAAGCGGGGTACATTCCGGCTACCAGACCGACCGAGACCGCCACGACAAAACCAAGCGTGATGAACAAGAGTGAGATGCCGAACGGAAGCGGCGTTGCCAGCCCGATTAAAAGTGCGGTTCCAATACCGGCCAAAATGCCCAATATCCCGCCCGAACCGGAGAGCGTCATGGCCTCTATTAAAAACTGCCAGAGGATATTATTCCGCCTTGCTCCGATCGCTTTGCGGACACCGATTTCGCGCGTTCTTTCCGTCACGGAAACGAGCATTATATTCATGACACCGACTCCACCGACCATCAGGCCGATCGATGATATGACAATCATGGCGATATAGATATATTGCGTGATATTTCCAACCATTTCCCGGAGGTTTTCCTGACCGAAAACGGCGAAATCATTTTCCTTATCATACGGAACCTGCCGGACTTTTCGCAGGGTGACAATTATCTGTTCTTTGGCCTCCTCGATTTGGGCCATCGATCTGGCGCTGACAACAAGCGTCAAGGCCTCGTCCGACGGATACATTTTCATAAAAGTCTCAAGAGGGATAGCGACCTTATTGTTCTCGCCGTTATCGAATAAATTTTCCTGTTTTTCCCGAACACCGATTACGGTGAAGCGATAATTATTGACACGTATCTGTTTGCCGATCGGGTCCTCTTCGGGAAAAAGGGCATCTTTAACGGTTGTGCCCAGAACACAGACCCGGGCACGAAAATCATTATCGATATCCGAGATAAAACGGCCCGAGCTGACCGTCGCATTATTTACTTTCTGATAATCCGGGACCACACCTACTATCGCCGGTCGGTTGGCCTGCTTGCCTTTATACTTGACGACGTTTCCTCCTGGTGCCCAGTAGTGATTTTCCGGAGAAACAGCCGCCACGGCCGGACAGTTTTCTCGAATAGCATTGGCTTCTTCAATGGTCATATATTTCCGATTACGCTCCTCATCGGTAAGATCATCATAATTGGTTTCCGGCGGAAATCGATCGACAAAAATAACATTGCTTCCGAGTTCATCGATCGAACCCTGGACGGCATTGTCCAGACCCTTGATAAGCGATGTCATGGCAATTACCGACCAGACACCAATCAGCACGCCGAGAATCGTCAAAGAAGATCGGAATTTATTGCCCCAGATCGAGCCCAGCGCCAGAATGACACCGTCTTTCATTTCAACCAAAGTCATTTTCCTACTCGAAACTTAAAGCTTTGACCGGCTGCAAACGGGCGGCTTTCATCGCCGGATAGATACCGAAGAAGAGCCCGACGCCGGATGATATAATAAGTCCCAGCATAATGGCATATAATGACGGCGACATATTCATATTGATCAGTCCGATCAAGACCTTACCCAATATGACGCCGGCCGCAATTCCAACCAGGCCGCCCCCTAACGAGAGAACCAATGATTCGAACAGGAATTGCCATAAAATATCTTTCTGGCGGGCGCCGATCGATTTCCTGATTCCGATCTCGCGAGTCCTCTCAGTAACCGAGACCATCATAATATTCATAATAATAATGCCGCCGACAATCAGACTGATGGAAGAGACACCAACCAATCCGAGCCGCAGATACTTGGTAATATTGTTCAGGGCGGCCATAATTGAATCGGCCGTCAGCATCGCAAAATCATCTTCCTTATCGTAGGGAACATGTCGGTAGGCGCGTAGAATAACACGGGTTTGATCCATAGCCTGATCCATCACCTCCAGCGACCTCGCTTTAACCAAAATATCGAGCGAATTTTGCGGGGTGCCGAAATCTTTTACATAAGTGGAAAAGGGGATCATGACAAAATTATCCATGTTATTTCCGAATGAGGACCCTCTTTTTTTAGCGATGCCGGTAATCTCATATTTCATGCCGGCGATTTTTATGGTCTTTCCGATAGGATCGACAAAGGGGTATAACTCGTCCTGGACTCCGGTGCCGATAAAGGCAACGCGCCGGCGAGTGACGTCTTCTTCGTGAGAATGAAATCTCCCCTGGCCGACTTCAAAATCAACTATATCGATAATCTCGGAAGTCGCGCCGGCGACAAAGCAGCGACTTATTTTTTTATTACGATATTTCACTTCCATCTCATCGCGGACACGGACCGTGACAAGTTCACAGTCGTCACATCCGTCTTCGATAGCTTTTACATATTCGAATTTCAGAGGTTTACGTTTCAGGGCCTCCCAGAAACCTTCTTCGCTGGTTATTATGCCCCACTTGGAAACGATAAATGTCGTCGGACCGAGGCGATCGATTTCAGTCTTAATCGATTGAGTTAAACCTTCGAGCGCGGATATTATGGTAATAACCGATGTAACGCCGATAATGACACCGAGAAGAGTCAGTCCCGAACGTAATCTGTTGACGCCCAGAGCATGGATTGCCATCCGGAAAATTTCCCAGAAAATCATCATAGCAGCGTCGTCCCGTTGGCAATTCTGTCTTCTTGCGTGACCCTCTGATCTTTTTCGATCCGACCGTCGCGGATATGCAATATGCGATCGGCGTAGCTGGCGATATCGGCCTCGTGAGTAACGATAATGATTGTATTGCCGTTTCCATGCAGATTGGAAAATAGTTGCATAATCTCCAGGCCGGTTTTGGTATCGAGGTTACCGGTCGGTTCATCGGCCAGAATCAGAGAAGGCTCGTTGACCAGAGCGCGGGCGATGGCAACTCTTTGCCGTTGTCCTCCCGAAAGTTCATTGGGGCGATGTGTCATACGGTCGGTTAAATCGACGACTTCAAGCGCTTTTTTGGCCTTGGCTTCCCGTTCACTTCGGGGCGTGCCGTTATATATCAGAGGCAGCTCAACGTTATGCAGGGCGGTTGAGCGCGGCATCAGATTAAAGGTTTGAAAAACAAAACCGATTTCTTTGTTGCGAATGATGGCCAGTTCGTCATCTTCCATCCGACTCACCTTTTTGCCTGCAAAAAAATATTCGCCCTGGCTCGGTGTATCCAGACAGCCGATCAGGTTCATCAAAGTTGATTTACCGGAACCGGAAGGACCCATGATGGCCACGTAATCCCCTTTTTCAATCGTTATCGTTACGCCCTGGAGAGCATGCACCTGAACGCTCCCCATATCATAAGTTTTCCAGATATCTTTAGTTTCAATCAGCGGCATCAGGTATTCCCGGGTTTCTCTTTTTTGGTGACTTCGACATTATCGCCCTGTTTGATAGTTCGAAGGGTCTTATACGGGCCGGTTATTACGGTTTTCCCCTCGGTAACACCGGACAAAATCTCGATTTGTTTTTGATTGGCGATGCCGGTTTCGACCGGAACGAATTCGGCTTTGCCATCCTTAACGATAAAGACACCTTTTATCTCTTTCTTTTCTTTTTTCTCCTCTTTATTCAATTCTTTGGTCGAATCAGCTTCCGTTTCCGTTTCAGAGTTAACCAATGTACTATTATTGTCAATAGAGGATGATTCAGCGGCATAAGCGACACCCTTTTCCGGTTCATGCATGGCCTTCTCCAGCGAATCGGGATCAAGCGACCGCATAACGATAGCGCCATAAGGGACGGTCGGAATATTTTTCTTTTCATTGGTCACAATATCGACCGTGGCCGACATACCCGGTTTGATATCCACATTACTGTCCATAAAGAGAACTTTGACCTGAAAATTGGTTGATTGATCGGTGGTGCCGCGTCCGCTGACGACGGCAGTATTGCCAACCTCTACCACCTCGCCGTTAAACGTGGTATCGGGGTAGGCATCGACCTCGATTTTAGTCCTTTGACCTTTCTTGACCTTTATGATCTCCGTTTCATCAACATCGACCTCGACCTCGAATGTTGCCAGATTGGAAATGGTCATTAAGGTTTTCCCCTGAGTAAACGCGGTCTGCGCGGCGGCGATTTCACCGACCTCAGCATCAAGGAAGGTGACGATACCGTTCATCGGAGCGAGAATGCGAGTTCGGCTTAGATTATCGACCGCTTTTTCATAACGGGCCCGGGCCTGTTTGGTCTGGCTGAGCATGGCCTCGTAAGAATATTTATTATTTAAGTATGTATACTGGGCCTGGTCATAGACGCTCTGTGCAGTAAGGTCGCCCTCGAATAATTTCTTCTGTCGCTGGTACTCTTCTTCGGACTGCTGATTAAGAACCCGCGCGCCTTCCGTGCGAGACTCCATTTCGTTCAGCGAAAATTCATATTGTTCGACGTCTTTCTGAAGCTGAACCGTATCCAGCAGGACCAGTAAATCGCCTTTTTGAACATTCTGCCCCTCCTTGACCGGTATTTCAATGATTTCAGCGGTAACCTGCGAAGTAATATTGACTCTTGTCTCCGGCTGTACCCAACCTGAAGCCGAGACTTCTTCGGTAAGGTCCGTAATAGTGACCTCCTCGGCCTGGACGGGTGTCATTTTTTTTCTGTTGCCGGTAATGTTCATAACGACGACGACAACAACAACGACGATGACTCCGATAATGAGGAGTTTTTTTGATTTTTTCTTCATAAGACCTAACCTTTTTTTATACTCAGTTTATTATCTGACGCCCATGGCATTTTCGAGTTTTGCCACGGCCAGGTTATAATCAAATTCAGCCTCGATTTCGGAATTTTCAGCGGTGATCAAACTGACCTGCGCGTCAAGAACTTCCAGAATCGTCGCCGCACCCAGATTATATCTCTCCTGCACCAATGTCATATCTTCCGTCGCCGCCGTCACGTTCTCGCGGGCGACTTTCAGGGCTTCGTCGGCTCGATTTATATCGAGATAGCTTTCACGGATATCATGCAGGACTTTATTTTTAGCATAGTAGTAATCGGCCCGAGCGTTGTTAAGCGTCGCCTTCGCCCGCGACATATCGCGTTTACGGCTGAAGTTCTCGAAAATGGGAATGCTTAAATTGGTACTTATGGTCCATTGGGCGTCCGCGCTATGAAATTTTGTCACCTCGTTCCAGAATCTATTAGTCCAATCCCGATTTACATTGACACTTAATAATGGAAGATATTGACCAAAAGTCGATTTGACATCATATTTGGCGGCTTTCAGATTATATTCATACGAGATCAATCCGGGATGATTCGCCAGCCCGAATTTCATGGCATCAGCTTCCGTACCATCATATTTTCTCGCTTTATATTCCTGCGAAAACTCGACATCGGAATCAATATCGATACCGATCAAATAGGCCAGATCGGCATGGGCCACCTTAACGACATTCTGCGCCGCAATCAAATCGAGTTTATCATTGCCATACTGCACGGTCGCTTTCAAAACATCGGATCG
Organism: uncultured Ignavibacteriaceae bacterium; assembly: GCA_964452645.1. Classification (GTDB taxonomy): domain Bacteria; phylum Zixibacteria; class MSB-5A5; order GN15; family PGXB01; genus CAYXTW01. The sequence goes on along the minus strand of CAYVMO010000003.1, from coordinate 169,730 downwards.
AGAAGCCGATCCCACTTTGTACTTCGAATCGGCCAGTTTGAACTGCTCCTCCCCCCTCTTAACCGCTTTTTCGCTGATTTTCTGCTTTTCAATCGCTTTCAGATAAGCGAAATAACTTAGCTTGACACTATAAATTATATCATCCTCGGATGCCTTAACGGAATAATCATAGTATTTTTTATCCGCCCTGGCTCCGAAATAGTTAAAAATATTACTCCCGCCATTAAAGACGGTTAATCCGGACGAGATGCCCAGGTTATATGATTTGCTGATGCCGCCGGCCTCACCAAAAGGCCTTTGAAACGTCGAGTCGCCAATCATATCATAAACCGTGGCATAGACGGTATATTTTGCGGAATGATTTTCGGACATATTGGCGCTGGCATAAAGATTAGGCAGGAAGGCGCCAAAGGCCTGCCAGACATTACCGCTGGCGATACGGGCATTACCCCGGGCGCGGATTACATCCTGATTATTTTTCAGGGCCAGTTCGATACAATCATCAAGGGTCAGCACTTTTGCAAAACCGGTGCTGCATGTTATAAGCATTACAATTGAGAGAACTAATATCTTCCTATAAAGCGGGCTCATATGATTTCTCCTTTTTTAATAGACGATGGAACCTCCGGTAAACAAATTAGCTACGGCTACAAGGGCTATAAAAATTAACCATACGGGGAATAATACGTATGCAAACTTTTTTGGTTTCATATTATATATAATGCCTAATCCGATTGCGGTTACTATAATCCTCCAGATTGTAAAGGCATCGATCTGACGAAAAAGGTAGAAAAGAAAAGAACTGTCATCGATAGGTTTCAATAGGCCGAGTCCGGTGTATACACCCATTTCTCCCTTGGCCAGTATCAAAAGACCGCGACCAACGTCTCCGAGAAGCCCGATTAAGGCAGCAAAAGCGACGGCACCCATTATCATCCAAAAGTTCGCTTTACCGCCAAAAACAAAATTGCCGCTGATGAGAGAAATTACAGCTATTATAATTAATGATATAAACGTCATGAAAATAATAACCAGCGGCGAATACCATTTGAAGGGATGGGCAAATTGTTCTTCGATCCTATTCATTGTTTCATCGTATCGATCGGCAGGCATATAGTCCCGGTATTTCTCAATATTTTTCGTGACGGTTTCTTTCATGTCCCGCGAAGTAATCGGCAATGTGATATAATACACCGCGAAACCGATTATCACTGTAATCAGGAACGGTAATAGCCACTCGGTTTTTTTGTGGAGTGACCCGAATACTCTTGACGGCTCGTAAAAAACGCCGAAAACTTTGGATGACGCACTCATCTGATTTCCCCGGATCTCTCCTTCCGTCGGCGGGGACATTTTCTCATCTTCCATTTTGGACTCCCTATTTTTTACAAAGTTCCCTTATTTCTCCGATTTTTTTATATACGATTTAAGCTATATAAATATTCGAATAAATCAATTATTTTGAAAAAAAGCCGGCCCCAAGCGGCCGGCTCAAAATAATTTCTATTATATCATTTATTCTCGGACCAGATGAACCTTTATCCCCGGAGAGCCGAAATTATCTCCTTCGACTCGTTGATCCAGGAGTTTCATATCGAAGTCATCTCCGCGCTGCTGTTCGGTACCGGAACCGTCCGGCATCAGACTATGAACCATATTATAAGATGGCGTCACCGACCGGGTGATAAACAGGAAAAACGGAAAATTGGTATTCCTGTCGAAATTATCAGGTTCCAGAGTGATAAAAATATCCCCCCTTCTGGAATTAAGGGAATTCTTATCGGCAAAATAATAATCATCGGCTCCGCAGGGAAGATTCCGTATAAAATCTTCACCCGGGAAATTCGGAACACGTTTGTTATCCGAATATATATTGGGCGTATAGTCGGCCCTCGCAAAACTCTTGAAGGAACCGGTAGAGATTATCGGCCATTTATCCGGCTCATCGAAAATATCTTCGATAGTGAATGGAAGCCAGGCCGGTTTGGTCAGCCGACCAAGTTCGTCACAATCGACCGGCTGATACGGCGGCGCCAGATAGGGTGAAATCACCCAGCCTTTGTAATGCCAACCGGTACCGGTTAAATCCGCCGTTTCCTCAAAACTGGCACTGAAATAATCGAGCGTATCGGTTCTTCTTATAAACGACGTGTAATTCAGCCTGAGATCGTATTCCGATAAGGGCTTGATGTCCACAGAAGTGCTGGTTCCCTTACAGGGGTCGACGGCAAACGTATGCACTGTCGCCGTATCGAAATTGACCGGAAAGGCGATATTTTCATATGTCACGCTTATATGGGTAAAAGTATCTATCAGGAGCGTATCGGGGACATAATTAAAATTCGTATCGACCGTCACACACGATATTGCCAGCGTATCCAGAAGCGTGTCGTAAATAACGGTATCATAGGCAAGAGGACTGATAGCGGTATCAAACCAGTGAAATTGATCACTTATATCAATCCAATCGGTACAATTTCCGAATGCATCCTCGCCGCCGCAGTTCCAATAGGAAGTGTCCACAAGTTTGGGAGTAACATCCACAATCAGCGTGTCATACGGATATGACGGATTTACGGCCACAATGCCGGTTACATTCACCCATCGTACGCAATTCAATTGGGCATCGACCCCGGCACAATCCCAGTAAGTTGTATCATAATACAACCGGCGGTCGGTTCTTAATGTTGACGAAGTGACATTGGTAGTGTCCATAAGAACATTGACTCGATAATCGTAAAAGGCGAACCAGACGCCGCTCGCGTCCTGAGAATGCGAATCCTTATCGGTCGGCGTTTCCATTGCGAATGTCACTCGAGCAAAACTATAATCAACCGGAAAGACCAGAAGCATCGGCGATACATCGGGATCGACAATGGTGTCTCTCAGCATAACCGGCCCGGCTGAATCGGGGTCCAAATCCGGAACGGTTTCAACCGTTACCGCCAGATACTCGTAGAAAGGATTGAGGAGATCATAGGGTACCGACCAAACGGTATCGAGGCGATTGGAATCCAGATCATAAAAACGATAGAGGTAATTATTCCATAAGAAATTACCGATTGGATAATAATTTTCGGCCGTATCGACCGCCCATAATTCATAGCTATAACCCTCCGGGGTGGTCGGTAATTGAACAGGTGATATATATATTTCAGTTACGGATATTGGCGCCGTGACATCTTCAGGCTGTGTGCAACCCATGATCAGTATGGATACGATCAGGATTAAAGTAATGGCAAAAGCGTGTTTATAATGCCCGAGCATACTATATTCTCCTCCTTAAAGGCCGGCAATTTTAAACTATCAAGCGATTATACTTTCTGGAGAACCGCCTGTCAAGCCTTAATTTACAAATTCTCTTATCTTTAAAGCGTACTTTTCTCTATTATGGTTCACATTCTAAAGAAATGACGTCTGAAGTCGATAATTAGAGTAAATAATTTCTATCATTTTTCGGAGTTAACGTTGAAAATTTGCCCAAACTGCAAAACAGAGAATCCCGTTGACAGCGCCGATTTCTGTCAAAAATGCGGGACCAAATTATCAGTAAGAGACACCAACCTCGATTCCAAACAGGATGATGACCTTGAATTCGTCGTTACCGAAACAACCGGGGCACATGCTCCGGACCTCTTAGGCGGGAGTGGTGACGGCAAACCGAAAGGTCCTGCCGAGAGTGGTGATAAACTTGAGATTACCCCCGAGGCGAATCTCCTTGAAAATTCATCGACCGGAGAAATTGATCTGGGTGTCGATCCGGATAAGGACATTAAAAAACCTGACTTACCCGAAATCGTTCCCGAGCCGATGGAGGCTCAAAAGGAGCCGGAGGTAAACAAAGATCCCGACACGATACCCGGAAGACTCTCGGAGGAGGAAATCGCCGCCGTGAAGAAAAACCTTTACGGCCCCGGGGTCAAATCGGAAAAGAAAGCGGCCGAGCCGATAAAACCGCCGGAAAACATGAAGAAAATGAATGAAGGCGGTGTTCGCCCGATAGAGGACCCGGCCAAAGCAAATCTTAACATAAAAAAAGCTCAAAAAGTAAGAGGTCTTGCCCTCTTCCGCGGAAATTCTATAAAAATCGTGGGAAATCCGTTTCTTCATGAAGGCGATGAAATTGTTTTCAATGATAAGCCGTATATTCTGCGGCCCAGAAAAATGGATAAACGGATTATCTTTGGCGCCGCGGCGGCATTTCTGATAATAATCTTGTCGATAATCGCGATTCAGCTTACAAGTAACGGGACTCTTTCCGGAGATGGGGAAATCGTCGGAATGATAATCGACGACAGTGGACGCCCCTTTCTGGAACAGGCACGAGTGATGATTCCTTACTTGAACAAGTCTACGACCAGCAATGCACAGGGCTTTTTCCGGTTTCAGAAAATCCCGACCGGGACTTATGAGCTTATATTCGAATTAGGTGATGGTGTTTTATACCGGGGCAATGCCACGGTTACCTCTAACCAACTTACTCTTATGGCCTTTAGTGATTTGGAACCGGTGGCATCTGATCGGGAGTCAGCCGCCAGCAGTTCAACCAGCTCAAAAAATAGGGTTGAACCAAAAAAGATATCAAAAGCAGATACAAAATCAAGCGGAACTGAAAACGGAGATGTCTCCGATTCCGGCAAAAAAATCAGCAGCAAATACGGAAAGATAAAACTCAAAGCTAATGTGGAAAACGCGCGTTTGAGCGTCGATGGTCAGATTTTAGGAATCGGTAATAATACGTACACCAGGATTAAACCGGGAAACCGCAAGATTCAGGTTACAAAAGATGGGTATAAGGACTACACAGAAATGACTAATGTGATGGAAGGAAAAACCGCCACGATTACAGCCAACCTATCGCCGGAGGAACCGGCCAGTCTAACAGGAAAAGATTACTTGAGTCTGGGAAAAGATGCTCTGGCGGCCAAAAATTACCCGAATGCAATCAATAATCTGACTGAGGCGATTAAGCGTTCGCCCAATCTGGTTACAGCTTATGATTCCAGGGCGAAGGCGTACATAAAAACAGGTGAAAACAATAAAGCTGTCTCGGATTATATCAGGGCCGGAGAAATACAGCGGTTTAAGAAAGAATATAATGAGGCAATCGGCTTCTTTACATCTGCGTTGGAGCTTTCCGAAGATAATAACAGCGCTTTGATCGGTCGCGGCGGGGCAAGATTGGATAAAGGCGATTATCGAGGGGCAATGGAAGATTTCGACGCCGCCCTCAGGAATGACATAAGCCAATATTCGGCCCAGTATGGCATGGCCAAATGTTATTTTAAGATGGGCGAACATAAAAAAGCGGAAAAATACTTCAAAGCGGCGTATCAACTTAACGCCTCTGATCCGGAGTTGTATCAGTATATGATGTTGAATTATCTGGCCCGTGACGATATAAAAAAAGTCAGAGAAATATATGCTGAATTCAAGGCTGTCGCCGATCCGGCGCAGTTGGCCGAATTCAAATCTTCCAGCCGATACGAACCAGTCCTGAGATTGATCAAAGAAGAAAACAGGTGAATATTTATGTGCGGCAAGATAAATTGCTGGGAATTCCGGAATTGCGGAATGGAGCCCGGCGGTATCTTTGCGGACATATACGGTCCATGCCCGGTCCCGAAAATGATGAAATTTGACGGCGTGAACAGTGGTCGCGGCGCCGGTCGGGCCTGCTGGATGGTCATGAATTCCGGCACACAGGCCGAGCCGTTTATCTGCCGTAATAACCGGCTGTCGTGTTATCATTGTGCGTTTTTTCAGCGCGTTCAAAGCGAAGAAGACAGAAAGGTAGTCGTGAATATAGGCGATAGCACGCCTGAAGACCTGAAAACGGCTCTTTCCTGATTAAAACCTTTTCTACATCCAAAAAAAATCTTTTCGTAAAAAATATTGGCCATGATTTTGTCTTCAGGATGTATTATATTAATAGTGACCTTATGGGGATATAATTTGGGGAGACAAAATGAAGCTCTTGCATATTAGACAATTCAGACCAATTCTGTCGCTTGCTCTGATTCCAGCGCTTTTTGCAATCGGAGTCGGGGGAGTCAGTCCAGAGAAAAAATACATTCCCGATATCGGCACTTTTATGAAAATCGGGCGGGCTCAATCACCATCGATAGCGCATAGCACCGGCGAATTATTTTTCACCACCGCCATGAGTGGAGTAAATCAGGTTTATAGGCTGATGCCCAATGGCTGGCCCTATCAATTGACGCTTTTCGACGACGGAATCGACTGGTATAAATTATCATACGCCGGAGACAAAGCCATCGTCGGAGCTTCGGTCGGCGGCTCGGAGGATGCCCAACTATATTTGATGGATTCCAGAACCGGGCGGGTCGAGCAGCTTACTGATAATCCCGGAACCCGCTATGGTACGGTTGTCTGGAAAAAAGACGGCAGCGGTTTTTATTATCGATCGAATGTCGAAAATGGTAAAGATTTCAAGATTTATATCTTCGATCTGAAAACCGGTCAGAGTGATAAAATATTCGATATGGAGGGGACCAATTCGGTCGCCGACCTTTCTAACGATGAAAAATATCTTTTGATCTATCATACTTATTCCTCGGTCGGTGATATTTTATATCGGCTGGATTTGGTCAGCGGCGAATATGAGATGATAACGCCGGATAAAGAAGATGTGCTGTACGACACTCCCGGACTGATGCCTGACGACAAGACGGTTTATCTTATCTGCAACGATAACGAGGATGGCCTTTTAACGCGTGCGATTCTCGATATCAAAACAAAACAATTAAAATATCTCGAACCGGAATCCAAATGGCCGGTCGATGGGCTTTCGTTCTCGCCCAATCGAAAATATATGGCCTGGTTTAATAATGAAGACGGGTATTCAAAAATATATATGTGGGATATGAAGGGAGATAGTTCCCTTCCCGGACCGGATATTTCGGGTTATGCTTTGTCGCCATTCCTAACCGATAGCGGTTTGCTTTTATTCGAATATACGAATTCCAGACAAACCCTGGATATTTGGCAGTGGGATTTCAGATCAAAACAACTTACAAAGCTGACGCATTCGATATACGCCGGAATCGATTCAAACCTATTTGTCGAGCCGACTTTAATAAAATATAAATCTTTTGACGGCCTTGAAATCCCCGCCTTTTTGTATCTTCCGCCGGATTATGACGGAAAGCCGGCACCATTTCTTATTCATGTTCATGGCGGGCCGGAAGACCAGTTCCGCCCTTATTTCCAGCGCCATTTCCAGTATCTTCTTTTGAACGGCTATGGCATTTTGGCGCCAAATATCAGGGGTTCGACCGGTTACGGGAAAAAATACGTTAATCTTGACAATTATAAAAATCGTCTAAATTCGGTCAAAGATATAAAAGCAGGCGTTGAATATTTAATCGAAAATGGTTATTCCGCACCGGGAAAAATTGGTATAAAAGGCGGCAGTTACGGAGGATACATGGTTCTCGCCTGTCTTACCGAATTTCCGGATTTATTCTCGGCGGCGGTCGATATGTATGGAATCGCCAATTTCGTCACTTTTCTGGAAAATACTCGGGACTATCGACGTAATCTTCGTGAAGCCGAATATGGACCGCTATCGGACAGCCTATTTCTCGAGAGCATCTCCCCCCTTAATAAGGCCTCAGAGATAAAAACGCCGCTTCTGGTCATGCACGGCGAGAATGATCCGCGCGTCCCGATCGGTGAGGCGCGGCAGATTATAAGGGCAATTCACGAGTCGGGCGGCGTTATTGATTCTTTGATATTCCCGGATGAAGGTCATGGTTTCGGCAAGTTATCGAATCGACTTGTACAATACCGCAAAATGGTCGAGTTTTTTGACAAATATTTGAAAAAGTAAAAAGCGCCGGTTCGCTTTCCCGTCCAATCCGGGGAAGGAATCGGTACATTGAAGTAATTAATGGCCGGTCATCTTCTTAATCTAACCGGCCAATATGCTAATCATTTACCGCAATCCAGAATTTTACTGAATACTTATCCTTCAGCTCCATAGCCAGCGTTTTGGCATCAGCGTAATTTGCGAAATTGCCGATACGCAAACGATACACCAGTTCATCATTGACATTGGCCTGGGAAATAAAAGCATCATAACCGCGATCCAGATATTTCTGCAACAAATATTGAACATTGTTATAATCGGTTCCCGAAGCAATCTGAACGGTATATCCGCCCATGCCGCTGTAATCGGAAGTAGGCTCCTCAGCAGGTTCTTCTTTGGGAGTCGTCTCCGGCGTCATGGCGTACTGGGTTGAGGTTGTATCCATTTCCTCCGTCACCTCCTTTTCACCGGTGGTGGAATCAGTTTGATATTCGGACGTTTCGGCTTTCATAGTTTCCTTTTCCAGCTTTTCAACATCCTTATCCTTGCTGCAGACGCAGAAGAGCATCAAAATCGGCAGGATCAATATCGGTAGATATACTTTTTTCATATTTCCTCCTTCCATCTTGTTTAATAATTGCGCATTGAAAACATACTTGTCAAGTCAAAAGACAATTAATCTATCAGGCTGTCGAAAAATCTTTTTTTCAGAGACCGGCCATTCATCGGCAACTTTAGACATTTTAGGCGTCGGAATTTCGCAATGCTTAAAGCGATTTTTCGGAATTAGAGTATTATTATCGTACCTGAAATAATGTCGCCTCCGGATTTTAATTGACAAAACAACTCTTTTTGCTATATTTAAATGCAAGTATTTGATTTCTTGCGATAAAAAAAATGTCCCCGCCTCCCGCCACCGCCATTTGAAAATTAATTTACGGCATAGTCTTCACGATGTCTTACGGTAAGGCAAAATGATCGATTTTCGGGCAAATAATGAGGCGTCGAATCATTTTTCTTTTCTTTGTCCTGATATTTGTCAGAGGCGAATTATCCGGGGGTTAATAACGCCGAACCTTTATGCCGGCAATAACCGTAAATAAAAACGGACGACATGCAACAGAGCTAACAAGAAAAGCAAAAGGAAAAGCGAGGAGGAACAAATGAAAAAATCAGCTATTGGATTTCTTCTGGCGCTGATAACGTTCTTGGCTGTTTTCAGCGGCAGGGCGATGCCGCCACCGCCGGTCAATTATCGGATTTGCACACCATTTCCGAATCTTCAGAATGAAGAGCAAATGTGGGTTTGTCCAACTGATAGTAATATTATTATTGCCGTCTGGCGCGATTTCCGGCTTGGATATCGTCAGATAGGTATCGGCCGGTCAACCGATGCGGGCAATACCTGGACTGATTCGCTTGTTTCAGCGACCAGGTTTTCTTATCAATCGGACCCCTGCCTCGATATCGATGCCAGTGGGAATTTTTTCGCCTGCTTTTTGGATTGGGATGCGACGAGTTCGGCTTATACGGTTACAGTCATAAAATCATACGATATGGGCTTAAGTTGGCCATATATGGCGACTCTGCCGGCCAATTATACAGCCGCTGAAGATAAAGTATTTATCACCGTGGATCGAACCGGCGGGCCAAATGACGGCGCTCTTTATATGGCCTGGGCGCGATATCCGAATAACGATCCGACATTTTCGAATGACACTATTATGTTTGCGCGCTTGCCGGAGGATAACTTTAATTTCGATGCCATATATGCCGTTGTGCCTAATCCCAACTTCGATTTTTGCGGCTCATCCAATCGATATGTAAGCCAGTGGGCGCAGCCTCTGGTCGGCAGTGATGGTTCGGTTTATGTATTTTACACCGGCCATGAAATGGACAGCAGCACCTGTATTCTGCATACTTACCTCGGGATGGTCAAATCAACCGACGGCGGATCATCAATGACGGTGCCGACCAAAATACGACGTCTAAATACGGACTGGTGGCCGACCATTGACGGAAACGTCGCTATCCCTGTCGGCCCATCCGGATGCACCGATATTTCCGGCGGCCTATATGATGGAAATATTTATATCTCGTATGCCAATAGTGACACGGCCAACCATGATTTTATGGATTTTAATATTGAATTTATAAAATCGACTGATGGCGGCTCGACTTGGTCGGAACCGATCTTTATAAACGATGACGGTCATGGGCCGGGTAGCAAGTACGACCAGTTTATGCCGTGGCTGTTCTGTAATCAGGAGGGGACATTATTTATCGTTTTTTATGATCAAAGACAGGATACGCTTAATCATACCAGCTTTGACCTTTATGCAGCCTATTCCTTCGACGGGGGCGAAACATTTACGAGTAATCAGCGGATTACCGAGGTTTCATCGGATCCCAATAACATGAAATTGACCAAAGACGGCGACTCCAAGGCCGGAAAGATTGGCGAATACGTTGGGGTCACGGCTTATTACGATCATATCAATGCCGTCTGGACGGATGGCCGCAATAACAATCAGGAAGTCTGGGGCGCCAACTGGGCGACGCCGTTATTGGAGCCGCGTTTGATAGCGCCCATTAATGGTGAGAATGTAGCCGGGCCATATCCTCATTTTAACTGGGCGACTAGCTGGAAAGCTGGCGATGATAATTATCGCGTTGAAGTGGCCACCGATAATCAGTTTATCAATGTGGCTTTTGTAGAATATTCCGATTCGGCCGGATTGGTTTCGTCGACTAATGCGCTGTCCAACGACCTTTATTACTGGCGGGTGAAGGCTTTTAAGCTGTCAACCGGGGATTCATCGGATTATTCGAATGTAGGCTCATTCACGGTCGGCGATTATTCCTGTATTGATTCCGACGGTGACGGCTTCGGCGATCCAGGGAATCCGTCTAATGATTGCCCTGACGATAATTGTCCCGATCTTTTTAATTTGGATCAGACTGACACTGATGGCGACGGCTTCGGCGACGCGTGCGATAATTGCCCGAACAAGGATAATCCGGAGCAGATAAATAATGATGGTGATACATTCGGCGACGAATGTGACAATTGTCCCGATTCGACCAATCAGGATCAGCAGAATTCGGATAATGACAGTCATGGCGACGTTTGTGATAACTGCCCGCTTCATGATAATGAAGACCAGGCTGATTCTGACGGTGACGGTATCGGCGATGTCTGCGATATCCAGTGCGGCGATGTTAACGGCGATGAGACAGTTAATATTTTTGATATTACGGGCCTTATTTCATTTCTCTATATGGAAGGTACCCCACCGGTTGATGATTGGGCGGCCGATGTCAACGGCGATACGGTAATCAACATTTTTGATATCACTTATTTAATCTCGTATTTATATATTTCTGGTCCGGCCCCGAATTGCGTGGAATTTTAAGAATTAAATCCAATTTTGAATCCCGTTTTCGAAAGGAAACGGGATTTTTTATTTGATAATGATTTTGGATTTATTGCCGATTTCCGGTATAAACATATTTAAAATACATCCGTTAACAAATAACAAAAACATTGTATTTGAAACATTTGTTGACTAAAATGTTATAAAAAAGCAAGGGAAATGGAATGAACAAAGCATCCAATATACTCGATTTAATCGGTAACACACCAATGGTAGAAATCAAAAATGGCCTGCTGAAAGGCGGACCATTGATGCTCGCCAAATTAGAGTATTACAATCCGGGAGGGTCAGTCAAGGACAGAATAGCATTATATATTCTTCGTAAGGCTTTGCAGGATGGTAAGATAAAGCCGGGTGACACTATCATCGATAACACGTCGGGAAATATGGGTGTTGCTCTGGCGATGGTCGGGACGATGCTCGGCCTTAAAACGATTCTGACGACTCCTGCCAAAACGAGCAAGGAAAAGGTCGATCTGATAAAATCTTACGGTGCGGAAGTGGTAATTACGCCGACCGATGCGGATCATGACGATCCGGAGGGCTATTATCTCAAGGCGGTCAATCTTGCCAAGGAACACGGCTATTTTCATATCAACCAGTACCATAATCCTGATAATCCCGAGGCTCATTATTTGACGACCGGGCCGGAAATCTGGCGGGATACCGACGGTAAAATAACTCATCTGGTAGCCGGTATCGGCACGGGCGGAACCTTATCCGGCTGCGCCAAATTTCTCAAAGAAAAAAATCCGGCGGTAAAAATAATCGCCGTCGATCCCATCGGGTCGATCTTCGCGGATTACCTTAATGGCCGCGATTTACCGCGGCCGATGGCATATAAAGTCGAGGGAATCGGAACTGATTGCATCACGGCCGCCTTATGGCCGGATTATATCGACGAAGTAATTTCTGTTTCGGATAAAGATTCTTTTGAAGTTGCCCGCCGCCTGGCGCGCGAAGAGGGCATTTCGGCCGGAGGTTCGTCCGGTTCGGCCCTCTGGGCGGCGCGCAAGGTGGCCCGAAACCTTGATGAGAAGGCAATTGTTGTCGTTATATTCCCGGACTCCGGGCTAAGATACTTAAGCAAGTGCTTTAATGATGTCTGGATGAGAGAAGAAGGATTTCTAAATGATGAAGCATATGATAAAAAGGCGGAGGTTTCTAAATGAGAAATAAACTGATATTGAATTTTATACTCTTGTGGTTATTGACGGTTTTAACGGTATCACCCGTGTGGAGCGGGGTAGGCAAACATGGTAAAATAATGGTCGAAGACAGCACCTGGGATTTCGGTTATGTCCCTATCGATTACAAGCTCATTCATATTTATAAAATAAAAAACGAGGGCGACGGCGATTTACATATTACCAAAATGATACCGAATTGCGATTGCACGATTGCGATTTCCAGCGACACTCTGATTAAACCTGATTCGGCGATTAATATAAAAATAGTTTTCGATACCAAAAATTATTACGGGCAGAATAACAGGATGGTGACGGTGCATTCGGATGACCCTGAAAATCCGACCGTTGATCTTGAATATTCATCCAATATCGGGATTTTCCCCAAATTTTACCAAGTCGAGCCGCGTTCCCTGTTTTTTCTTAGAGGAAATACATCAAAAACGCTTAAACTTTCAAACCTCTCCGACGACGACCTGGAATTTACGCTGGAATCCGAACCCGATTCGTTTTTCTCGCTTGATAAAGTCAGCGGGAAATTGGAAAGCAAAAAAGATGTGATGATCGAAGTCATTCCAAGCGACAAGCTTAACAAAGGTACTTTTCACAGCAGTTTTCGCATCAAGTTTAATGCGGAACCGGAACCGGTTCTGATTACGGTCCCGGTAAAAATAGTCCGGTATTAATTCCCCTGGCTTGATCTTATCAGGATAAATATCGATACTGACGGCAGGCGAACATCGATCAGTTCTCTCCCTGGATATTGACATTTCAATCTTGACAAAATCCGCTTCTAAATCGTCGTCAGGAATCTTTCCTGACGGAATATTTAAGTCAAAGGTCCCTCCTTTTTAATTGACAATTTCGGCTTTTTCAGTATCTTTTTGGTTGATTTGGAAATCTGAGGTAAAACAATAAATATCTGATTATTTTCTCGCAAATGGGCATTATTGCCGCAGCGGAGAGGAAAAGGCAAAGTCTTGGGCGAAAATTTTAAAGACTATTCTAAGGCGTTTTGTCCAAATATATATTTTCCCGAAAGAAAAAATCTTGAAGGAGGTTTAAGATGAGAAGAGCATTCATGCTATCAAGAATTACCTGGCTTATTGCGCCCATATTATTAATTGCGGCGAGCCAGGTTTTTTCAAATCCTGATCAAAATATTCAGGTTATGAGAAATCTTTCATCTATGTCCATGGCTTTCACTGAAAACCAGGGGCAATGGGATGAAAAAGTCCAATTTCGGGCTAATGCCGGTGGGGCTACCATGTGGTTCACCAGGGATGGCGCCACATATCAGTTTACACGCCGTATTCCGAAAGATGATACAGGTCTTGTTGATCCTATGAATCCCATGAGTCATTTTCGTGACCATGAGCCTGATAGCATTGAGTCAATCGCTATCAGGGCATCGTTTGGGGGTGCCAATCCCAATCCGCAGATGGTCGGCTCAGATATGATGGAATACAAATGCAATTACTTCATCGGAAATGACCCCGATAAGTGGCACACTGATGTTCCAAACTATAATGAGATTATCTACGAAGAAATCTATCCCGGTATTGACTTGAAATACTACGGTAATGGTAAACAGATGGAATATGACTTTATTGTCTCACCCGGTGTTGATCCTTCGCAGATTAGCATTCAATATGACGGCTCTAAATCCTTATCTGTCAATGCCGATGGTGAGTTAATTGTTGAAACTGAATGGGGTAAAGTTGTTGAAAAGCGTCCGGTTGTTTATCAGTTACAGAATGGAGTAAAGAACTCAATTGAAGGTGAGTATCTGCTGACTGGTGCCAACTCCTTCGGCTTTTCGCTTGGCGATGAATATAATCCCGTCTTACCACTGGTGATTGACCCGGTGCTATCATACAGCACCTATCTCGGGGGAGGGGATGATGACATAGGCTATGGCATATCTGTGGACGCTTCAGGCAATGCGTATGTGACAGGTTATACATATTCTACCGATTTCCCCACTGAAAATCCATACCAGACATATCAGGGTAGCGTGGACGCCTTTGTGACCAAGCTGAGCAGCGCGGGCAATGCTTTAATTTACAGCACCTATCTCGGGGGAGGGAGTGATGACTTTGGCTATGGCATATCTTTGGACGCTTCAGGCAATGCGTATGTGACTGGTTATACATATTCTACCGATTTCCCCACTGAAAATCCATACCAGACAGATCAGGGAGGCTGGGATGCCTTTGTGACCAAGTTGAGCAGCGCGGGCAATGCTTTAATTTACAGCACCTATCTCGGGGGAGGGGATGATGACGTAGGCTATGGCATA